>DHDR01000019.1:271480-316639 GCA_002399445.1 Ruminococcaceae bacterium UBA4871
TGTGGAACAGCCTGCTGCTGCTCAGAGGGCTGTTGCGGAACAGTCTGCTGCTGCTCGGAGGGCTGTTGTGGAACAGCCTGCTGCTGCTGCACCGGGGGCTGTTGCGGAGCGGCCTGCTGCTGCTCAGAGGGCTGTTGTGGAACAGCCTGTTGCTGCTCAGAGGGCTGTTGTGGAACAGCCTGTTGCTGCTGCACCGGGGGCTGTTGTGGAACAGCCTGTTGCTGCTCCGAGGGCTGCTGTGGAGCAACCTGCTGCTGCTCGGAGGACTGCTGCGATGCTGTCTGTTCAGAATTGCTCTGTGCTGGACTGGGAGCTTCCGCCTGATTCGCATTCATCAATATTGTGACAATGTCTTTTGCAAAACTTGTTGGCAGCATACTGATAAAATTGCTGTTCATAACACCATTAATTGTTAGATTGAAAGAGACACCGACCATATCCTCCACGGTGCTTTTACCAAATACGGTCTTGTTGATGCTTTCCCCTTTTTGGGAAACAAAGGCTTCCGGTGTTGAAATGTTGACCGATCGGCTAAACACCTCTGACAACGCTGTTGCTGCCGCGCCCATCATCTGATTGGCTACTTCACATGCTGCACTCATACTCAAGTCATCAAATTCAAAATTTTCATCTTCATCCGGAATGTCATCATTTCCCATCAAAAGATTTAGAATAATCTGCATGTCACGACGTCGAAAGACCATGATATTGGTACCAAAAACGCCTTCTACAAATTCTATCTTGACAACCATTGCTGGTTCAAGAGCAGCATAATCTTCATCTTTCATCGGTTTTACATTCATTTTTGGAGTTGTGATAACCACCTGTCGGTCCAACATGGAAGACAGCGACGTTGCCGCTGAACCCATGCCGATATTCATCACCTCGCCAATGGCATCCAGCTCGTCCGATTTAAATTCATATTCACTGCTTTGCGTGCTCGCATCTTGGCTGTTACTCACTTGATATCCCCCATTTCTATACAGCAACTACATCAATGAGCTTAACCGACTTTTTTAATTTGGAAACGCCAAGTTTTGCATTATACCACGGCTCATTGTCGATCATTACACAGATATCGCTGTTTATATTTTTATTCAGGGCAATTACATCCTGCACCTGCAGCTGTAAAATTTCCCCCAAAGGCATCTGGAATTGGTCAAGGACCGCTTTAATTTCAATATCAGACTTTTTTATAGAGTCCATAATAATTTCCCGTTTTTCTTTTTCTTTTTCGGGATCCTGCTGTTGTTTTCCCGTGCGGGAATAGCGGTTTTTAAAGCTGTCGACAACTTCTTCAATACTTTCAGCAGGCAGGCAAATGGTAATCGTTCCTGTATAATTATCCATCTTTACACTTAGGGCAACAATCACAACCACATCCTGCGGGGCAAATGCCTGAAGCAGCCGCGCATTCGTTTCCACACTGGTCAGCGTTGTTTGGACGGGGACATAAGAATTCCATGATTCCTGCAAATACTTTGTAACTTGAACAAAAACGCTGTTGAGCAAAGTTAACTCAATTTCTGTAAAATCGCGCTGCGGAATATAAACCTCACCGCCATGACTTGTTCCACCCAGCATACGTTCCACAATCAGATAGCCCAGACTGGTACTCATATCTAAGAGTAAGGAGGTTTCTTCATAATGCTCATCTTCCGGCTTAAAATCAATAATTCCCGTTAAAGAGCTGTCTGGCAGAGCATTGTTAAATTCGAAGTAGCGCTCTTCCTCGACCTGCACAACTTCTACCTCACAAACATCCCGCAGCAGACTGGTAAAATAGGAAGATAAAACTCGGGCAAAATTTTCATGCAGTCCATTAAGTGATTTGAGTTGTTCTTTGGTGAACTTTTTCGGTGAACTGAAGTCATATTCTTTGATTTTCGGCTTTTTCTCAACTTCTGTATCGATATCACCGGCATGCATCCGCTTCATAAGTTCGTCAATTTGACTTTGTGACAGGTTCTCTGGCATATAAAATGATCACTCCTTTACGCCGTCAAGCAGCAACTAAAATCATTTTGAAGAAGCAGTTGCGGCAGAAGATGCCTTGGATGACGCCGCTGATGATGCTGCTGACGATACATCAGACGAAGCTGCCACGCCTGCCCCACTATTGGATGTGGGATATTTGCTGGTATCATAAGTCCCTTTTAAAACTGCGCCAGCACTTTTCAGATTTGCTTCCGTACCATAAATTTTAATTTCAACGCGTCGATTTTTTGCACGGCCCGCTTCCGTGTCATTGCTGGCAATCGGTTGGCTTTTGCCGAACCCAATCGAAATAAACAAAGAATTTCTTATTTTCTCGGATTCATTGAGATATGTAACAACACTGGCGGCACGCTCACCGGATAAACGCCAGTCATTTACCGGATAGTTTGGGATTTTTGTATCAGCAGTGTGCCCTTCAACTTGTATGCGCTGTATCTTACTTTCCATATTTTTGAGCCCCTGACCAAGAAAATCGAGACTGGAACATGCTGTACTTGTCAGCTCTGAGTCATCCGGTTTAAACATCATAGCATTACTGAATTTAATATAAACGGTTCCAACACCATTCTTCGTCACTTCAATATCTGCTTGTTTATTGTTTTCTTGGACATAATTGACTAGATATTGATAAAGTTCATCCATTGTTTTCGGAAGCTGGTTGCCCTTTGCATTGTTGTTATGCACATAGCCGGTATTGGAATTAGAAGAAACCCCGCTTGTTGCATTGACGACAACCAACTGCCCCGGCATTGAGTCTTTTCCCGTCATGGTACGTATCATGGCCTGAAATTTACTTTGATTGACACTGGACATACTGTACAACACAATGAAGAAAGTCAGCAGCAGCGTTACCATATCGGAATAAGTGTTTAACCAGGAACCGGAGCTGTCTTCATCTCCGCTTTTTTTCCGAAAGCTCATCTCTCCACCTTCTCTCTGCAAACCGGTAAAACGTTCATTCTTATTTCTTCTTTTCCTTTGCTTTCTTAGCGGGGGATGCGCCTTCCGCACTATCTTCATTGGAATCATACTGCCCGTCCGGCAGCAGTTCTGCTAAACGTGTTTCTATGTATTTGGGGTTTTCACCCGCCTGTATCCCCTGCACCCCTTCATAAACAATGGTTTTGCAGAGCATTTCTTCTTCATGGCGAACACGCAGCTTATTGGAAACTGGAATAAAAACCATGTTTGATAAAAGGGACCCATAAAAAGTTGTGACCAAGGCAACTGCCATGTTTGGACCAACCGCTGCGGAATCATTTAAATTATGCATCAAATTAATTAATCCAATTAAAGTACCAATCATTCCAAAACCGGGAGCAAATGCCCCGCCTTTATCATACAGTGCTCTGTCTCTTGTATGGCGGTCTTCCATATATTCCAGTTCAGTTTCCATCTGCTGTTTCACTTTGTCCGGATCTACAGAATCGACTACCATCATCAGGCTGCTTTTCATAAAGGGATCTTCGACATTTTCAATATCCTCTTCAAGGGCCAGCAAACCGCTCACACGTGCTTTTTTCGCAAATCCTACAATTTGAGCAATGTAAGCTGCTGGGTTGTATTGATTTGGTGAAAAAATAATTTTCATGTGCTTTCCAATCTTTTTAAATTGGCTGATTGGAAATGCAACCATTAAACAAGCAAGGGTGCCGCCAACAACAATCAGTACACTTGGTATATCAATGAAATTCATTAATAATGATGATGCGTCATTAAAATGTGCTGTCACCACATGTGTTTTGGGGTCCGTACTTGTCAGGATACCAAGAACAATCATGACTATACCAATAATTGGCCCCAAAATTGAGTTTAAATCCATTCCTAATTCTCCCTTTCCAACAGCCGATTACTGCACCCTTACCAGGCCGCGGAAAACTTCCCGGCGAAAATCAATGATCTTTTGAATAACTTCTTTGGTACTTTCCTGCACAATATAGAGGTCTTTATTGGTCATGGAAATGGTTGTATCAGGCATCTCGGAAATTGTCTCAATCAGCTCGTCATTCAAGGCAAATTCCACCCCATTAAGTTTGGTAAGCATGATCATTCCTTTTTCCTCCTATTTGTTTATTCCGCCGCCATGGGCAAACAGAAAAAGCTCTTTTCCGCTTGCCCACAGCGGCGGCGGGCACCACCGCTGTGTATGAGAATATCCGTCAGCGTTTTAAGTTAACCAGCTCTTCCATCATAGAATCTGAAACCGTAATGATACGGGAATTTGCCTGAAACCCACGCTGGGTCATAATCATATCCGCAAATTCAGAAGCCAAGTCGACATTTGACATTTCAAGCGCATCACTTTTCAGTGTGCCGGTACTGTCTTCTCCGGGGATGGAAACTTTCGGGTCGCCGGAGTTGAGGGACGCTTTAAAATAGTTGCTGCCGACTGCCTGCAGGCCGGAAGGATTTGCAAAATTGGCAAGACAGATTCGGCCTACCTGAACTGTACCTTTATCTGCATTGTGTACGGTTACTGCCCCGTCACTGCCAATCGCAATATCGTCAATCTCATTTAAGGTAACCGCACCGCCTGCTGTACCGCCTTTCATGACAAATGTTTGGGACGTCAAGCCCAAATTTTGGGACTTTTCGGTGCTGGTAACGTCATAACCACCTGACGGAGAACTATTATCTTGAAAAGCAATTCCCGGCGTATCTGAAGTGGATGCCGGGCCATTAGAAGAAGATAGAAACTCTGCTTTTGACGGAAGTGTCAAGGTCGGTCCACGACTATTTGGTGAATCCGAAGGAATGCTTCCTTCTTGAAAACTGCTGTTTAAATCGACCGGATAAGTATATGTGGTTGGCGTAGTGCCGCTGCCAGAAGCGGAAGGAGTCTCGACCGTGACACTTATCGTTGTTGTTGTTGCACCGCCAGACACAGACGCGGGGCTAGCCGACACACTGCTAATATAATCCCCACTCGCCAAGCCGGAAAATTTAACACCGCCTAAAACATCCCCATTATTAATGCTGGATGTTAAATCCTGTGTACCAGCCGGCGGATAGGTGGGCCATGTAGTATTGGGGTTTACAATTGCAGCACTCATAACCTGTGAGTATTTTGGATAACTCATTGTAATGGTATCCGTTGTGCTGCCGTTATAAGAAAGCTGCAGCTTTCCAGCGCTTTCCATCTGGCTTTTGGTAACTGTACCAGTATATTTTTTGCTTCCGCTTCCGATTGTGCAGGACATAGTAAAGGATTCTTCAGTTCCATTGGTACTGCCAGCAGGAGTCCGCGTAAGTGTAAAAGCAGCAGTATCTGCGGGAGCCGCTTTCTGGAACGCAGAACCAACACTGTCCAGTTTGAATCCGCCCAAAATACCGCTTGCCGGCAAGTTGATTGTGCCGTAGTCAAATCCTGTGTTGGATTCTGCAATCTGTTTTCCGGTCAAACCGCTGGCTGGAAATGCATCTGCATTGTCTGTAGAAATGGTCAAATCGCCACAGTCAAGTGCTTTGCCGCCATTGGCAACGGTAAGCGCGGAATTGATTTTGGTATTGAGGTCATCCAGAGAAGTGAACTTTTCATTTGCATTTAAAGTAACCGTAACCGTACCGTTTGCAATCGTTGCTTCCACCGGCTGACCAATCGGCATCTGGTCACTGGAAATCACATTAACAGAAAGATTGCCTGCCTTGGAAGCATTTTGCGCGGAAATTGTAAAATTGGTCCCGTCAATATCTTCTGTCGCGGAAGCGGCTTTCGCCTGGACGGAACCCACATTATCCAGCTTGATCTTCTGCAGACCATCACCTGTGGTCGTTCCCTGATTGCCCAGTACAAAGTTTCCGTTCATGTCCACCAGATAACCGGTATTGGCATCATATCCCAACATACCAGCTTTGGTATAGAAGATATTGCCGGAACCATCCATCACCTGCAGGTAGCCCTCACCGTTAATGGCAACATCCAAGCCACTGCTGGTGCTCTGAAAGCTGGACTGCTTCTGCATGGTCTGCACACCGAGCAGCGTGGAACCGACACCAACTGTGGAGGGGTTTGTACCTCCCTTGGTCGCTGTACCACGTGTGGCAGCACTCAGTGTCTGATAATAAACATCACTGAAAACAGCCCGCTGTGATTTATAACCATATGTATTGACATTAGCAATATTATTGCCGATAACATCCATTTTTGTCTGTTCGGCTTCCATTCCAGCAACACCTGAATACATTGATGTGCTCATGGGAAATCATCCTCCTTTTGTGGAACCGCCGCACTCCTCTGTCATTCAGAATGCGGTAAGCTTCCCTCTCGGGGTCCGGCTCAAATCACTACGGCTCCATCTATATTTGTAAAAACATTTCCATTCAATTCTTTTCCGTTAACTGCAGTAATAACGGTTTTGTTCTGTGCACTTACCACAAACGCATTCCGGTCCATAAGGATGAGCGCATCATTCAATCCTTTATTTCTTGCCAATTCAACCCCTTTGTTCAAGCGTTCTAAACCGGCAGAATTTAATTGGATACTGCGTTCCTGCATACGCGCTGCGGCGTGTTTGGAAAAAGAGACACTGTTGGAACGATCCCTGTCCTGCAGTGCCTGACTGAATAAAGAACCAAAAGAAGCAGATGCCTTTTCCGTTTTCCGTCCCTGTACACCTTGGGGAGCTTCCGCAGAAGGGACTTTATGGAAGTCCAGCTTTCCCGTAACAACTGATGCAGTGTGGTAAATATTCAGTTTACTCAACAGAATCACCTCCCTGCGCTGTTATGAACTGCTTCCCGATGCTTTTGTTTTAAAGGACTGTGATTTGTAAATGTCCTGATTTCCATTCGCATCTGTCGCCAAGACATTGAAATAATAAGTCGTATTGGGATTAAGACCGGTAAGATTCATCGTCAGTTTGGATTCGTCAGTAGTATTGGTTATGCTGCCCGGCACCCATGTGGCTGCTTTGACCTTGTCGACGGTATCGAGCGGGCCGCTCGTTGAGTAATACACCTTATAGGTGAGGCCCTTTTGAACGGAGTCATCTGCCGTTGACTTCGGCCAATAAACCGTTGCATTCGTACTGGTAACATTTTTATACAGCGGTGTCAGTCCGGAAGTATTTACCAAACATGTTCCGCTCGACTGCGGTGTCTGCACAGACGTGATTTGATCCAAAGTGTAACTCTTTCCATTATCACCGATATAAAGAACATAATCATTATTGGAAAGAGCAACTTTTTTGACAACCCCAGTTGTGGTATCCGCATCTCCGCTGACGGTATTCCGGGTTGCGGTAACCTCTTTCCCAACCAAAGACATTGCATAATTGTTCTTTGAATACTCAGCAAATTCTTCCATCGCCTGCATGCTGGAAAATTGCGACATTTGGGTGATGTATTGGGTGTTATCCATTGGGCTCATACAGTCTTGGTTTTTCAGCTCTGCAACCATTAGATTCAGGAAATCATTCGAATCCAAATTACTATTATTTTTTTTGTCTGTAAAAACAGCTGAACCATAATTGGTGCCTATCACACGGTTGGTTGTACTGTAATTATTAGAATTATAGGGATCGACTGTTGTGGAAGACAATTGACTGCCTCCTTTCCTAAATATTAGATGTAAGAATCCAACGCACTGTCAGCCGGCTGTGTTTCTACTTCCTGTGCGGATGATTCATTTTCTGTTTCCGGTTGAAAGGAAAACACATGCTGTCCATGCTGGCGGCCGCCGAAGTGATGCTGTTGTTGATTCATCATGCTGAATTGCTGCAGACTCTGCTGCTGGCTGCCATTCTGCGCAGTTCCATTCTCTGTCTGCTGCGGCTGCGCGGACTCTACAACAATTTGCAGCGGCTTCATCGCATCTCGCAGAGAATTGAGATCATTGTTAATTAACTTCGCTGTCTCGGCATTTGCAGTCTGCAAATGCAGCATTGTTGCTTCCCCTGCTTTCTCAGAAAGCCGCACCGTAATTTCGCCCAAACCATCCGGCTGCAGTTTAATGACAAACTCCTGCTTCCCCTGCAGCAGATTGTCAGCGATGCCCGTTTTAATCTGCGAAGTTAATCCCGCCGTCTGTTCATGCATCTGGCCAGTCGCTTTCAGGGATGCCGCATTGATTTCGGGACGAACCGTCTGAACATGGCTTTGCAGGGCATCTACATCAACCGCAGTTTTTTCATTTTGATTCTGCGGTTTCTGCGTACTGTCCATCAGCTTCTTAGCCGCACGCACACTTTGCTGAAACTGGTTTCCTAACTGAAGAGAAATTTTATCCTCTGCTGTACTTCCGCTGCTCTGCCCCGTGGAAGAAACGACTTCCGTTTTGCCTGCTGCACCAGACTGACCTGACAGCTGCTTCTGTGTATCAGATTGGCCGGCTGTTCCCGTAGTAGGAGCGCCTGCCGATTGCTGCACCGCTGGCTCCTGCACCGCTGAAGGTTGCACCGCTGGGGAGGCTGCCGCGGTAGTTCCATTCTGCTGCATCATTGCCAACAAATTAGGCCGTAAATTCATCAACATTTGCTGAACATCAGGCGGCAGTTTCAGTGCAGTGAGCATCTGCTGTGCAGTTTTGTCATCTGCCTGCAAAAAAGAAAGTAATTGCGGATTTTGGACCAACATTGCACCGGCAAGCTGTTCCCTCAGCGTTTTCCCTTTTCCAACTGCCACACCGCCTGTTTGTTGTACGCCCGTCCCTGCCGTCTGCAGTAAACCGTTAATTGCCGTTTTGGAAGAAGCACTGCCCGTTTGCAAAGACTGAGCAAGCATTTGAAAAATGGCGGTAAAGGCATCCCCATTCTGCACAGTGGCTTTTGTGTTATCGGCCGCCTTCCCTGTTCCCGAATAAATTCGGAGATTAGAATGGACAGCCGTTTGACAAGGTACCTGTTCCGTTTGCATCCTGTTTCACCTCCTTTCACAGAAATTCAGAAAAACTGTTAAACACTTGTTTGCGCGCTGCGTACCATTTTACCCGTCACAAGCTCCAAAATCTCCGCCTCATGTGCCCGCTTTTCTTCATACTTGAATTCTTCCAACTGCTTGTCCCGCAGTTTTTCAAGGCTAGTCACTTCCTGTGAAGCTTTGATGACAACTGTCTGCTGACGCTGCAGTTCCTTTTCCATTGCTTCCTGTTCGATTGCCAACTGTTTCAGACACTGGCGGGCATTCTGAATCTGCATCCCGGCAAACTGCAGTTCCTCCACTGTAATGCCTTTTTTCTGTGCTTGCAAAGTGCAGTTGGAAATATTTCGGACCTCCTGTCGAAGGCACTCGATTTTCTGGTCGATCTCGTTTTTCTTTTGCCGGATAGAACCCAATAAATCTTTTTCTTTGTCCAGAATCTGCGTTTTAAATTCCAGCATACGGGCAAGGGTAAAATGAAATTTTTTCATCTGTTTCCTCCATTTCAGCCCACTGCTTTTTTCAGCAAATCGGCTGTTTCCTCAAAGCTGAACTTTTCATCTACTTTCTGACATAAAAAAGCATTTATCTTTTTAATATGGCGAAGTGCATCATCCAGCGCTGGATTCGTGCCCGGCTTATAGGCACCAATCGAAATTAAGTCTTCATGGTCACGATAAACAGCCAGCATATTTCGCAGCTTTCCAGCAGCTTCCCGCTGTTCGGGAGAAACAATATCATTCATCAAACGGCTGACACTGTTTAGGACGTCAATAGCCGGATAATGGTTTTTCGCTGCGATTTTCCGCGACAGCATGATGTGTCCGTCAATGATACTTCGCACGGTATCGGCCACTGGCTCATTGGTATCATCTCCTTCTACCAAAACGGTATAAATTCCGGTAATCGAACCTTTTTTAAAATTTCCGGAGCGTTCCAGCAATTTTGGCAATGCCGTGTAAATAGAGGGGGTATACCCGCGTGCAACAGGTGCCTCCCCAATGCTCAGGCCAATTTCGCGCTGGGCCATCGCAAACCGTGTAAGCGAATCCATCATCAGCAGCACATGCATCCCTTGATCACGGAAATACTCTGCTATAGTTGTGGCAGTCAAGGCACATTTATGACGCATCATAGCCGGCTGGTCAGAAGTTGCAACGACCAAAATGGAGCGTTTTGCACCCTCTTCCCCCAAGTCACGATTAATGAATTCCACGACTTCACGGCCACGTTCTCCAACCAGCGCAATTACATTAATATCCGCTTTTACATTTCGTGCAATCATGCCCATCAATGTACTCTTGCCAACGCCGCTGCCGGCAAAAATGCCCATTCTTTGTCCTTTGCCAATCGTCATCAAACCGTCAATGCATTTTACGCCCAGCTCCATACTTTCTGAAATTGGCGGGCGTTCCATCGGATTACAGGGGACACCATTGATTGGATAGTACGCATCTGTTGAAATGGGCGGGCCGCCGTCAATTGGATTGCCAAGAGCATCCACCGAGCGGCCAAGCATTTCTTTGCTTACTCCAATCATGAGCTTATAACCGGTATTCACCACTGGACTGCCAAATCCGATTCCACCGGTATCCTGATAGGGCATCAAAAAGACTTTATGCTCAGAAATGCCAACCGCTTCTGCCAGAATATCCCGTCCTTTATCGTCCGTACCAATCCTGCATACATCACCAATCTTGCAGACAAGGCCGGTTGCCTCAATCGTCAGTCCGGAAATTTTAGTAATCTTTCCGTAATGGGTATAGGGATTAGATAAACGAAGAACTTGCTTATAAGCATCCGTTTTCCAGAATCCGCGTTCCATCCAATCACCTCCTTTGCAGTTCCATGAAATTACTGGACTTTTTGAAAATCAGTACGGATATTTTTTATTTGCTCCTTAACGGAAGCATCTATGATTCCATCAGGGGACTCAACCAGACAAGTACCATGTGGATAAGGTCCAGCATCCAGTGAAACATTTTCATATTCCGGACGCTTTAATTCCTTGGAAAGGATTTTAATTAAACCGCTCAGTTCATCGGAGATTTTTACGGAAATCCACTCTTTCTTTTTTGCTGCATTGATATTCTGCATAATTAAATCCTTAAGGCAGTCATCATCGGTATCAATATGGTGCAGCACCACCTTTTCCGCAATAGAAAGCGACAAATCCGCCAAATTTTCGCGGTAACTGTTCATAAAAGCTTCGTGCTCATTGTCCATTTGAGATAAAACCCGGTCCACCTTTGCAAGACAGTCCCGAATTTTCTGCTCTTCAGAAGCAGCCACATCTCGGTAAGCTTTTTGCTGCAGTTCTTGAGCAATCTGCTTACGAGCTTCCGCGACAGCTTCCTGAAAATCAGATTCCGTATAGCAGAGTGGATCTAATTTCTCAGGTTCTGCAGCATCATCTTCCTCCGTCATAACCTGATCTGCATCCTGCGTTTCCGAAGTGACTTTTTCTTCTTCATTCTGCGAATCAAACTGCACATCCGGAATCAATACTGCATCCTGATTTTCAAGGAACTTTGGATTTCTATAAACATCAGGCAATTATCTCGTCATCTCCTCCTCTGGAAATTACGATCTCATTGCTTTCTTCCAATTTACGGATAACATCCACAATCTTCTGCTGTGCTTCTTCAACATCATGCATACGCACATTATGCAGATACTCGATGTCGCTGAGGATATTTTCCTGAGAGCGTTTGGACATGTTGCTGAGGATTGCCTGCTTGACATCTTCGTCCGAGCCTTTGAGGGCCACCGCCAAATCCTGCGAATTGACATCGCGCAGAAAGCGCTGAATTGAAATATTGTCCAACTGTGTGATATCTTCGAAAACAAACATTCGCTTTCGGATATCGTTGGAAAGCTTTGGATCCCGCTCATTGAGACCATCAAAGATGTTTTTCTCAGTCGTACGGTCGGTGTGATTCATGACATCCGCAACATAATTAATCCCGCCAATTTCCGTCATATCCACAGAAACTACAGAAGAGAAGCGTTTCTCCAAAACATCTTCAACCATCTTAACCACTGCTGGACTGACACTTTCAAGGTTTGCCATCCGCCACAGAACATCAATCTGCAAATCTTTTGGCAGCTCACTCAAAATCTGTGACGCCTGCTCAGCCCGTGAATAAGAAAGGACAAAAGCAATCGTCTGCGGATGTTCATTCTGAAGCATCATCAAAATATTTTTATAGTTTGCTTTCCGAATAAACTCAAACGCTCTAGTCTGCAGAGATTTGGATACACGATCCATATATTTCTGCGCCTTTTCAGCACCAAAAGCCTTTTCCAACACATCCCTTGCATAAATCACGCCACCGTCAGCAACCACTTTCTTGGTCACGCAAAGGCCATAGAAATCTTCCATAATGGACTTCATAGCCTCATCAGAAACATGATCCAATTTTGCAACTTCATAGCTGAGCGTTTCAATCTCATCTTCATTGAGATATTTATAAACCTCAGCAGCTTCATCTGTGCCCAGGGAAATAATAACAGCAGCAGCTTTTGCGGCCGAAGTAAGTTTCTTTGACTTTGCTGCCATTTACTGCTCATCCCCCTTCAGCCAAGATCTCAGCAGCTCTGCTGTGATCTGAGGATTGTCTTTTGCAAAATTCCGAACTTCCTCTGTTGCAACCTGATCTTTCTGGCTGACTTTTGATCTGGCCGATTGTTCCAGTTGTTGCTTGTAAGCCTCTAGTTCACTGCGCATCTTGTCCTCATTACTGGAGGCATTCGCTGCTTCATTCTCTGCCTGGGCAACCATCTGCTCAGCCTGCTCCTTTGCTCGGCGCTTGGAATGAAAAACAAGTGCTATGATGATAATAATGACTACTGCAGCAATCGCAGCCAACAAAAGCAGCAGTTGTTGGGTCGTCAGCGGACTCTTCTGAGGCTGTGCCTGAGATGAAACCGGTGCGGAAGTCGGATTGATTGCATTTACACTGATATTTGCGGCTGCAATCCCTGTACTTTTAGAAACGAGATCAACCAGATCAGCTTTATCCGCACCAATATTGGAATCATTAACCATGACAGAGATAGAAGCCGTTTTAACTTCCGGCTGGCCTTTTTGAATTTGTGTTTTTATGTAACCATAATCAATATCTTTGGAATAGCTATAGCTGGTCGTTCCTCCACTGGATGTAGGGTTATTGCCGTTCACATACTTGGGAACGTCCGTATTGCTTTCTTCACCTGCAATACCGGAAGCGGCCGGCTGAGTACCATTGACTGTGTAGCTGTGCTGTTCATGTGTAACAGCATCCTTTTTATCTGCTGGACGTGTCAGGTCCTTTTTCTCCTGCATCATCTTATCAAAGTCAAGCGTAACTTTCGCAGAAGCAACCACACCATTGCTGCCATATCGGGATTGCAAAAGCTTTTTCACATTTTGTTCCAGTTTCTTCTGATAAAGCTGCTCACATTCCAGCGCGGAAGTGCTTGTGGAACCTTCCGAACTGGAACTATCTGTTCCACTCAGCTCCTGCCCCGTCTTTGCATCCACCACAGAAACATCATCCGGTGCCAAATTGGACAGGCTATGTGAAACAAGGCTTTTAATAGCAGAAACCTGTGCCGGACTCAGCTCTCTATTGCCCTCCATGGTAATCAAAACACTTGCAGAAGCTTTGTCAGAACTGTTTGCTTGCTGCCAAACATAGCTGCTGGTATCTGTTGGCGTCAAAGTAACAGTTGCATTACTAACTCCGTCAATGCTTTTTAGAGTTGCCTGAATTCTATCTTGCAGCTGATATAAGAGGTAGGTCTTTTTGTCTGACTCTGTCGCGGTCATACTATTATTTTTTGTAAATACATCATAGGTAAGTGTGGATTTGGGATATCCTTCTGAAGCAAGTTCAAGCAACAGACTGTTATATTGGTCTGCCGGAACCATTACATTTCCATTTTCAATTTTAGGGATTACCCCTTTATCCTTGACCGCATTATAAACATCACTAATTTCAGAGGATTCTAAATTGGGGTAAAGGACCACATATTGGTTTGCTTTTGCATTCAGCATAACTGTCGCAATAATTGCCACCGCAATGATTGCACCAATGACAGACAAGATTGCAATTTTATGCTTAGGAGGCTGTTCAGACCATGCATTCTTTATCTTATTAACCGATTCCTTCAAACTCGTCCCATTTGACGTCCTATCTCCGGGCTTTCGCTTCCGGTCATGATCCTTTTTTGTCCTCTCGGTTTTAGGAGCACTTGCTTTCACATTTGGTGGGACCGCGCTTTGTGATGCTGTCTGTTTTGGATCTTGCTGAGCAGGTGTTTTCTGTGCTTCTGTACCCTTATCGCTTGCACTCATCGGCTTTCTCTTCCTTTCATGGCCTTCCGCACTTCAGGTCTTTATGGATAATAATGCCGATTGTCTATACCTGCATCTGCATAATTTCTTTGTAAGCATTGACAGCACGTGTACAGAGTTCTGTCGTAAACTGCACTGCCGCTGTCTCTTTAGCGGAATTCACCATGATTTGTGCAAGATTGTCTGTGTTGCCTGTTGCTAAGTTGTAGGAATCCTGAGCAGAGACTGCCTGCGTCTGCTGCAAAGTATTCACTGCATTTTTGAGGACATCTGAAAATGGAAGTCCCACGTTAGATACGTTTCCGGTGGTCGCCGGTGTTTTGGTTGTACCAAATTGCATGGGCTGAATTGGCGGAATTGTTCCAAAAGTCATAATTATATGGCCTCCTGTCTCATTAGAAATCTCAAGCAGGATTTTACTGCCTGCAAAGAATCATATTGTTACCTTCATGTCTGTTTATCATCTTGTTTTTATTCCAAATATTTTGATTTTTCTAACCATCAATATTCATTCGTCCGAACAATATAAATCATTTTAAGGCTTTTATGCATTTCACATCTTCAAATTTAATGTCGAGGATGTGATCGAACTTTAATGACTGCACGAACAAGAGCCGAAAGCACTTCTTTTGTCGACACTTGTTTTGCTAATTCTTTGGCGTGCTTGGGATCACCCACCACATATTTAGGTGGAAGCTCATTCAGAGTAATTGCAATAATATCGCTTCTGCACTGATCACAACGGCAGCAATTGAACTTTTCAATGGTATCATCCAAATGCTGCATAACCACTTCTTCCATCAAATTAATGACATGAATGCCGCTCATTGCAGACATGCTCGCTTCGCTTTGTGCAAAGATTCGGGCGCGAAGGCTTCCACCTGCAGCATCCTCCTCGCTCTCTTCTTCTGAGCAGACATTCCGGTCCTTACTGGAAGGCATAATTTTCTGAAACATCAAATCCTTATCAAGTGCATTTTTAGCATGCGACATTACAATCCCCCTTTCAGCAGTTCCTCAGTCAGTTGGATATAGTCCATCACTGCATGATTTTTGGGAGCAATCTTCATCATATCTTTTTGCATCGCCTGTGCCTTAGCGACCATAACGCTGGAACGAATATGTGTTTTAAGCAGCGGGATATGCAGGCTTTTGCTGACCATTTCTGCTGTTGCAAGCACGGTCCTGCTCAATTCTTCTCTCGCATTGTAACGTACCAACAACATACCGCCAAATTGGAGGTGTGGATTCAGTGTCTGCCGGATATGCTCCAGTGTATCATACAGTCTTGCAATACCTTGTAAGCTGTAAACATCTGTCAGGACCGGCACCAATACTACATCGGCTGCAATAAACGCGTTAACTGTCAGCACGCCAAGCTCCGGTGGAGAATCCACAAGAATATAATCATACAGCGGTGATACCTGTTTGATACAATCCTTTAGCAGAAATTCACGTCCTTTTCCAGTAAACTCAACCTCAACGCTGCTTAAAAGCAAATTGGACGGGATAATATCCATTAAGTCAGTGTGCCGGATTGCAAAGCGGCATTTTACTTTCCTTTTTACAGCATCATAAATGGTTGGCGGCTCTGTATCAGCATCCATACTGAAACTCAGGTTCCCCTGTGGGTCAAAATCAATGCACAGCACACGGTATCCTTTATGTTTCAGTCCCATTGCCAAAGCATTAGTAGATGTGGTTTTTCCCACTCCACCTTTTTGATTTGCAAAGCAAACAACTTTTGCCATTACGACACCTCTTTATTCCAAACATCCAATAAGCAGCAATGGCAAAGTTTTGCTGAAAAGCACACCGCCGCATAAAATTATAGATACATAATTCTATGATAAATATGTATTTCTATATGTTCCAAAGCACCTTATCTTTTAGGCAAAATATTACAATTATTTCGGTTTAATTATACGTCCTTAACGCTCACAAATCAAGTAAATTAAATAAACAAGAAGACAAATTATGAATAATTTTCTTTATTTACAACATAAAATTTAATGATATTGGAATAAATAAATTCTTGTATTAATAAAATGATGTATCTATTATCTAAATACATCATTTTATTAAATTTTATTAAAATTTCAAAGTTCCTTTTTCTATTGAAATGTTTTAGAAATTTAGAGCTGAACAGTTAAACTGCATTTGCTTTTATTTAGTTTTGATTTTGGTAAAATAAAGCACCTGGAATATCACATATCGTGGTCTTTCGACAAATGCAAGCCTGATTACAGGCAAATGCAGTTTGTAAACTTTAGTAATCTTATCATTTTGCAATAAAATTTTACCACTTTATTCCGGTTAAGTCAACGCTTTATCCTATTTATTATTATCCTTATTCTTTCTCTGTATTACAAGTAGTTCTCCTATTTAGTTAATAATGCCATATCATGGACTTGTTTCCAATATCTATATTTCTAAAGTCTAAATTCTATTTCCATATTATCCATATTCTATTTATATTTCCTTTGTGCTTCGAAAGTTTTTATTCTCGTAACGTTGAGTTTTTCGATGTTGCAACGATAATAAATGTAAGATAAAATGAAGAAAGAATAGGGGTACTTATATAGATGATTTAAGCTGCATGAGCCATAGGTTTGTTTGGTTCGTTGCGCTTTTCTAATATGAAGAGTAAAGTAATAAAAAGTTTAACCTCAGCTGTACAAAGGAGCTGTTTTTACATGATAAATCCTGTTTCTTTTGAAAGTGTATATCGCTCAGCATATTCCCAAAATGCATATCAGGCTTCTAAAATCAGTCATTTGCCTGCAGCTCAGAAATCCGTACCTGCTTCAGACAAGATTTGCATCAGTACAGTCGGTTCCCTGCAGCAAACTGCGGCAAAGGCTGCAGCTGCAGTGGGCAGCATTCCCCTCCCATCCTCTCAGCGGCTTAGTGCGCTGCGCCAGCAGATACAGGACGGGACTTATCAAATTTCTGCAGCGGATGTTGCAGCCAGCATGCTCCGCCGCAGCTTTTCATCGGAGGCATAAAGGATGGATGTAATTGAGGAATTTATTCAAGCAACTGACAGATGCACGGAACAGATCTGCAGCATGCAGCCGCTGGAAATAGAAAAACAAAAAGCATTAATTTCTTGGAACGTAAATCAAATGGAACAAATGGTTAATGATCAGCAGGCAGCCATTATGCAGCTTGATAATCTGGAAAAGCAGCGTATCCATGCCCAGTGTCAGGCTGGCTTTTCCGGATTGTCCGCAAATGAAATTCTAAAAAGAGCGCCCCAACCCGTCCATGACCGGCTGGCTGCCAGTTTTCAAGCGCTTCGGGAAGCAGCACAAAAACTGAAACTGTATAACAAGAAGGCAAATGAATTTGCCAAAGCAAGTTTGCAATTTTTGCAAACTGTATCGGGAAAGCGCGTACAGCCTGCCACGCGCACCACTTACAGTACAAACGGAGCCCAAAATAACGGATGGAACCGTGGGTCTTCTTTAAAAATACGAATCTGAGAAAATATCCAGCTTTTTTACATTAAGTTATATCAAGGAGGAATGAGCCTTGCGTCCCACATTTATTGGATTTGAAACTGCCAGGTCCGCACTCAATTTAAACCAAAAGTCCCTTGACATTGTCGGCAATAACCTGGCAAACATCAACACAGCCGGTTACACCAGACAGCGGGTGACCAGCGCTGAAGTTGTCAGCAATACTTACAATACACGCGTTGCGCAAAATAAAACGGATACGGCTGGTGAGGGAGTCGAACTGACCGGGATTTCACAAACACGGGATTCCTTTTTGGATAAACGCTTTCGTGATGAATATTCCGATTCCAGTTATTATATACAAGCTTCCAATATGTTTTCCGATATTGAAGGCGCCCTTGGGGATGCCAATGATGTCAGTGAGGGAGGCAATATGATTGCCAGTTCCATTCAGCAAATCTACCAATCGCTGAATGATTCTGCTTCTGAACCGACTTCTTCAGAACAGGCCAATCTTGTTCAGAGTTCTTTTTCTAACCTCACACAGGTTGTCCAAAAAATCAGTTCTGACTTAGGCGAAGTTGCAGGACAAGAGAAATACAATCTCAGCACATCCATTGAAGATGTCAACAACTCTCTGCAAAAAATTGCAGAACTGAATGATGCGATCAGCAGTAACGCCTCCAATGCTCTGAAGGAAGGCAGCAAAGACACGCCAAATGAGCTACTGGACAAGCGGAACCTGCAGTTGGACAACCTCGCAAGTTACGGAAACATCTCCTTAACCTATGAAGCAGATGGTTCCGTTACCGTAGAAATGGGCGGTCATGTTGCCGTAAGCGGAAAAAATTTTGATAAACTTCGTTCCAATGAAGATGAGCAAACCGGTATTGTCTCTCTTTACTGGAATTCAGGCGATAACACCAAAGACGAAAAGGCAGATCAGGCATCAGACTCTTCTCCCTTACTTGCCAATTTCTCTACAGGTGCTTTGAAAGCATATACCGATATTTTAAATGGGCACGGGAAAAACGCGGGACAAATCAGCGGCTCCACCACGATACAAGGAATTCCCTATTATAAAGACCGGCTGAATACTTTATCCCAGACCTTGGCTGATACTGTAAATCATGTGATTCCGGTTGTTGAAGACCCGGATCATCCCGGTCAAGCTCTGAAAGCGGCGGACTTTAGCAAATATACGCCTGATGAGCAGGCAAAGTTCAAGCAACTGCGTGATAAAGACGGTAATTTAGTCTATAAAACGCTGATTGCTGCAAAAATTTATGAAGACCCAAAACATCCCGGTCAAGCTCTGTCAGCAGTTGCCTACAATCAAATGAGCAATGAAGAAAAAGCAAACTTGGAACAACTGAGTGATGAAAACGGCAATTATGAAACCGACCCTAATGCAGCCGTTACTGCAGATAACCTAAGCGTCAGTCAGGAATGGTCAACTGGAAAAGCAAGTTACCTTTTTAGTAATCCAGACAGTGAAACCAACACATCTTATTTTGAACAAATACAGCAAGCACTCACCAATGATTCGATTACTTTTAAATCTTATGGAGAAACTTTCAACGGTACATTTGAAGATTATCTGATCGATTACACGGGAAGAGTCGGCACCGATACTTCCTATTATAATAACCTGCAGGAAGTTTCCTCTTCTCTGTCCAATAATCTGCTAGACAAGCGTGATTCTGTTTCCGGCGTTCAAATGGATGAAGAAACCACGAATATGATGACTTATCAAAAATCTTACAATGCTGCAGCGCGTCTCATGACAACACTGGATGAGATGCTCGATACGCTGATTAACAGCACTGGCACTGTCGGTCGCTAATTGTATATTTAAAATCTGTTGAAAGGAAATGATCATAAATGAGTATGCGTATCACCGACCGGTCCTCTACCCGCAACTATTTAAGATATTTGAATAATGCTCTTTATAACCAGCAAAACACAATGGATCAAATTCAGTCTGGCTACCGTTTTAAAAAAGTGTCCGATGACGTCTCAGACGGCGTGAAAAATATGCGCACTAAAGCAGAAAAGTATAAAGCAGATGTTTGCAAGGATAATGTGGACAGTATTAAGGACAAATTGGATACTGTGGACAGTACCATGACAAATATTCATGATTTGTTCACAAACATGGATGCCATGCTGGAAAAAGCAGTGACTGGCACTTCTTCCAGTCAGCGTCAAGTATATGCTCAAGAGGCAGACAGTACCAAATCGCAGGTCCTGCAGCTGCTGAATACGCAGTATGACAATCAATATTTGTTTGGCGGTTCCAATAACTATACGGCCCCTTTTACGGTCAGTTCTGAGACTGGTGAATTAGAGTATAACAACATTCCTGTCAGCGACATTCAGCAGCGGGATGACGGTTCGTACTTTTATCTGGATGCCAACAATCAACCTACGGAAGTTCCAATGAATGAAAAGACTTATATGAATATCGGACTGGATTTCCGGATGAACGGAGCCAATGCCGATCCCTCCAGTGGATTTGATGTGAGTTATTCAGGGGCTGATCTATTGGGCTTTGGAAAAACAGCAGATGGCAAACAGAATAATCTTTTTAATGTACTGAACGAGATTACACAGACGCTTGGGAATTCAACTGTTTCTACGACTGAAGCAGACAGCCAAAAGCTTTCCAGCCTTGGCACACAGCTGCAGACACTAAATAATCGGTTTCTTACGCAGGTTACAGAGGTTGGCTCAAAAGATAAATTTTTATCCACACTTTCAGATCATTTAGAAACGACTTCCGATACGTTAAATGAAAAGATGAGCAGTCTTGTGGGAACAAACACTGCAGAAGCCTCGACCGAAGAAGCCACAGATGTTGCCGTAACCAATGCACTCTATCGGTTGGGCAGTTCCGTAATTCCGACTTCACTGATGGACTTTATTAAATAGACTTGGTGGCAAATCGTAAATTATTCGAAACAAAATTTTATTTCAGAGGAGGAAAAACGGTTATGCAGTTACTATCCATTCATTCGATTCCAATTCAGTACCAAATGCATGTAGAACCCGCTCATTTTGAAATGAAACATGCCGCTGATGCTCCTACTGCGAAAGTTACACAACAGGATTCAAAGTTGGTTCAGCACACAACAAACAGCCAAATTCATATGAATGCTTATAACATGCGAAAAGCCTTTGGTTTACTTAACTCCACTGATTTTGCCCACAGTCGGGCTGAGAAAGCAGAGGCCCACATTTCTTCTGTAATTCAAGATACGGTAATAACTGGCAAACAGCTTTCGCACATTGAAAAGAACGTAACAATCAGCGATATCATTAAGCAAAAAGCATTAAAACAGCCATCTTATAAAACGGTTTTTCTTCCTAATGGCGGTACTGAAATTTCATGGACACCCGGTAAAACAGATTTACAGTATGAACCCGGTCATGTATCGATGGATTGGAATTTACCTCAGGTGGACTGTAAGTATGTGCCCAGCTCTTTTTCGCTTAAAATCACGCAGTGGCCACATGTGGAAGTGAAATATATAGGTGGATTTAACTATTTTCCTCCATCGGCAGATCCGGAAAGCACAGGAAAAGCAGAATAAAAAGAGCAGCTGTCATGATCTACAGCTGCTCTTTTACTTACAAAAAGCTTATAATAAAACATGTACCTATTAGGACAAGGAGGTCCATACGATATGGAAGCGCTGACAAGAGATTTCGGAACCGTCAACTATCAAAGAAAAGATATTATTGAATTTGTACAACCCATCTTTGGTTTTAATCAGTACCGTAAGTTTATCCTACTTTGTGATCAGGAGATCGGGCCGCAATTTGCTTGGCTGCAGTCGCTGGATAAACCTGAGTTATGTTTTATTTTAACGAATCCAGACATTGTGAATCCCAACTACAAAGCCACAATTCCGGAAAGTGCCTGTAACGTAACCGGTAACAGTGAATGTGAATGCTGGAGCATGACCGTTATTCCTGAAAATTTCACAGATACAACGATCAACCTAAAAAGCCCAATCCTGATTAATCAAGAAAGTCACAAGGCTGCACAGGTGATTTTGGATGCAGACTATCCCATTCGCTGCCGCTTAAAAAAGCAAATAAAGGAGGGAACAAAAAATGTTAATCCTTTCCCGAAAATCAAATGAGTCTCTCCTTATAGAGAGTGCAAACGGCACGATTGAAATTGTGGTAACTGAAATCACACCCGGCCAAGTTCGGCTTGGTATTCAGGCACCCAAAAGCTGCCGTATACTGCGGAAAGAACTTGCACAAACCATGCAGCATAATCGACAAGCCGCATCAAAAATCTCCTCAGCAGACCTGCGCAGCGCAATTTCACAGTTGAAAAATCAGGACTGAGAATCCGAATTTGATTTTTTCTGAACAGGGAAAAAGCTGTTTTCCTGCTGATTCATGCTGCGAACCAATTCATCCAGTCCCGCCTGCAAGGTTTCGTCCATTTTTTCAAATGTGCAGCGGTACATGCACCCTTTTCCAAAAGCAAAAGCCTGACTGATATAAATTGGCAGTCCACACAGTTCTTTAGCTTGCATCTGCAGGGTAATGAGGAACCGATCGCCGATTCCAAAAATCTGATTAGAGGTAAATTCCAGCTGCCGGCCAGAAATTGCACTGACGGTAATGGCATAGTTAGATTCCGGATTTTCCGCTGGTTCCTTTTCATGTTTATGAAATAAAGAAAAGTGTTTTTTTGGCCGCGGCGGTTCTTTACGTCGTTGAACCAATTTGAGTATAGCAGGAATCTTCGTTTCTGAAAAATAGACATATTCAGAACCTGGCAGCAAACGGTCTGTAATAGAGATAAGTCGAATTAAATTTTTATCGGAAAGGAAAACATTTCCCGTAAAAAGGTGGATCTCCTTGCTGTCATAAATTCTGGCAATCTGCAGCTGTATCCCCATTCGATACAGCGGTACAAAATCGCTATGAAACTCAATGGAACGGCTTTCAGCAAAAACAGTTGCCGTACCCCGCGCCAGGATTTTACCGTTCATATCTTTTAAAACAGCGGGAAATCCCTTTCTTCCCTTCATTTCGTGCATCTTCAAGTCCCCCTTGTGCTGGACACGCCCCAAGCATATCTAACTTAACTATTATAATACAAGTTTATCTATTTGAACAGTGGATTGCATTCGCTTTTCTGAATTTTGTCTCAATATGATTGGAGGATCTCGTTATGCAAACTGACAGAATTGTCCATACACTCGAAGAAAAATATAAACTATTTCGCTGCTTTTTGGAAATCTCAGAAAGGATGTGTACAGAATCAGTTGATTTGCTTAAAGACGATATGGACAGTCGCCTGCATCTGCAGTCTGAAATTGAAAAAGCAGATGCTCAGCTCAGGGAACTCTATAAAAACGCTCCCGGTGCAGAAGAAGCAGCCAAAAACCGATGTGATTACAGCAGCCTTTCTCCTGAAAACAAGAGAATATATGATGCCGCAATGAAAGTTCATGGAATCCTTTATCAAATTCAGCAAATGGGACCGCTGCTAAAAAAGCATATGCTGGAAGAGCGCAGCAGCCTGTTGAAAAAGCTGGAAGATACCCAAAAAAGTACCGCATCAGCTGCAAATCGTTATTATCAAGCTGCACATTTTGAAAGCCCGGTTTTAAAACGGCATTTCGGCTTTAAAAAAGCATGATTGTGTGAATTGGTTATGATTTGTAGTTTTTTTTCTGAAATCGTTTCAATTAAATAAGTTCCCTGCGATAATAAAAAGTAAGGTTAAAATATAAAATAGCTGATAAAGCGTTTGTGATTTCGCATTTTCTACTTGTTGCATAAAGGAGAATGATTCTCATGAGTGATATCACCACTTCGAGCACTTACAGCGTCGGAAATAAAAGCTACAGCAATTCTGGATTTTCCGGACTTGTTTCCGGAATTGACACAGATTCCTTAGTAAAAAAGCTGCTCTCCGGTACGCAAAGTAAAATTGACAAGCAAGAACAGGCAAAACAAGTTTTGGAGTGGAAACAGGACATGTATCAAGATGCCACCACTTCCATTAATACTTTCAAAAGTACATATTTTGATACTGCATTTGATTCCTCTCTGCAGACAAATTTGGTGAATCCAGATTTCTTCAATTCCATGACCTCGGCAGTTACAAGCGGCTCTGATTGTGTAAAAGTCACCAGCTCTACTCCGGATGCTGTAGTTGGCAATATGCAGGTAGCTGTCACGCAACTCGCATCTGCAGCTCATCTGGACGGCAGTGCTAGCCTGAGTAGCAACCAAGTGTCCGGCACCATTGACCTTTCCAAATTTACGCCGCGCGTTGTCACATTTGATGTAAAAGATGGAAGCAATACCAGCAGTGTATCTATCGACCTCGCCGGTGTTTCCAGCACATCAGATTTAGTCAGCAAATTAAACTCCAGCCTAAATACCCACGATGTTTCCGCACAGATGACAAACTCCGGCGTGCTTTCTTTTACCACCGGCAATAATTCGATTTCTGTTGCAATTAACAACAGCCAATCAACTGCAAGCGGCCTTTCCACAGTGGGTTTATCCGGCACTTCCGTCTCCAGCTCTTCCGATACACTTGGCACACAGATTTTGTATGGTGTGAATTCGCCCAATTTAACGGCTGACTGCAATTTCAACATCTCCCTTAACGGAGTTACAAAACAGATTTCAGTAGATCCTCAAGCAACATATGACTCCGATACAGGAACATACAGCATTACATTGGAAAACGTAAGGGACGCATTTGAAAAGAGCATCCTAACTGCCTATGGAGGCACAAGCTGCACAAAGAGTGACTCTCCCGATTCCTATGATGGTACGCAGTCCGGATATCTAAATCTGAAATTTGGAACCTCTAATTCGGATCCTGCTTCTTTTTCACTTTCATTGGCAGATCCTTCTTCCTCCCAATTCACGGTAACTGGCGCAAAAGCCCTGATGCTTGGAATTACACCGGGCGCCAGCAGCCGTATTTCCACTTCTTCCAAGCTGAGCGAATTGGCAGGAACTGCTTCAGGAGATGTCTATCAATTTACGATTAATAATCAGCAATTTACATTTAATGAAGATAATACCCTGTACGATGTGATGAATACCGTTAATAACAGCAGTGCCGGCGTGAAAATGAGCTATTCTTCCCTGTCGGACAATTTTAGCATGGAGTCAACTTCTACTGGCTCTAATTACGGTATTACGGTATCTCAACAGCAGGGGAATCTGCTGACAAAACTCTTTGGCACGGTTGACGGCAACACGATTGGTGTCGGAAATAAGGCTTCCGGAACCACATTAGGAACTTCCTCAATTGCTTATAATGGGAACAGTGCCATGCTCAGCGGAACCATGAATTCTGCCAGTTTCAAAGTCAATATTGACGGAAAAGACTATTCTTTTTCTGCTCCAGCGAAAAATGATTCTGCAGCCTATACGGTTCAAGAAGCAATTTCAACCATCAGCAATCAGATGAACAGCACGAACATCGGCACCAGTGAAAGTCCCTTGTACCTTGGCAATGTTCTTTCCTTTGAAAAAGACGGCAGCGGAAACTACACGGGGAATTTGACCGTTACAGGAAACCACATCGTAAAGTTTGCACAGTCCACCGTACCAGCCTATAAAGCTGACCAAGTGCAGGAGGAACAGAATACGAATCTTGCTTACCGCATGGGATTTTCAGTTTCCGGTAAAAGCAATATTGCTTCCGAAAACACCACAGTAGGACAGCTCAGTACAGAGGCTCAGACGGCATTAGAAAGCGTCAGCGGAATAGACAGTTCCACTACATTGACGCAGGCAGCCAGTGAACTGCAAGCATTCGCACAGAACACCGATGCCAATTCACAAATATCTTTTGATACCACTACCAACCGATTCTCTGCAAATGCTGCTGCGCTGTCGGCCCTGCAAAATTCAAATGTTTGTAAGTTCCTTTTCAACGGCCTTTATGACAGCAGCGGCAATTATGTAGGAAATGTGAGCAGCAGCGAGCCTGCCAGCGTAAATGTTTCGCAGGGTACAGATGCTGAAGCCACTATTACGATTAATGGTATTCCAACAAGTGTCACCCGCAGCAGCAATACCTTTTCCATGAACGGCGTCAATTTCGAACTGCTGCAAAAGACAGACGACTCTTCCCCTGCTACCATTTCCACTTCCCGAGATGCTGACACCATCGTTAAAACGGTTAAGGGTTTTGTCGATGATTACAATAAGCTGGTCAAGAGTTTGCGCGCCTACACCGATGCAGATCCCACATACCGCGATTATGCACCGCTGACGGATGCACAAAAGGAAGATATGAAAGATTCTGAAATTACGGAGTGGACGACAAAGGCTAAAGAAGGTTTGCTGCATAATGATGATACAATTCTCACATTTTTAAACAATATGCGTACTGCTCTGTATACCAAGCCTTCTGATTCTCAGTATGCAATGTACAATATCGGCATTGAAACAGAAGAATACACGGCCGGCAGCAGTTCTATCGGCACTTTAACATTTGATGAAAGTGCATTCCGCAGCGCACTTTCAACGGATCCGCAGTCAGTGATGAATTTGTTCACAGACAAAGAAGCAGGTGTTGCCCGGCAGCTCAGTGATGCCTGCGATAATGTTGCTAAAATCAGCCTTGCCGATCCGGGAACTCTGGTCCAGCTTTCCGGTGCTGCCAATACTTCCTGGACAAATGCAAACAATGAAATTTACAGTCAAATTAAAGACGTGAATAACAAAATTTCTGACCTGAAAGAAAAATATGATGATGAGCGTACCCGCTACTGGAATGAGTTTAACAATATGGAAACTGCGATGTCTAACTTAGATAGTCAGACTAGCTGGCTTACTTCTGAATTCAGTTCTTGAAAATAAACTTGAAATGAGGTGGCTGTATTGCCCTTTAATCCTTATCAGGCATATCAAAAGAATTCGGTTATGACCATGACGCCTGGAGAAATGCTTTCCAAACTTTATGATAAGATCATAAAGGAACTGACGATTTCCAAAATTAATTTGCAAAAGAAAGACTTTCGCCTTTATGCAGACATTGACCGTTCTCTAAAAAAAGCGCAAGTGATTTTGAATTATTTGAAATCCACACTGAATTTTAAATATGACATTGCAAATAACCTAAATATGTTGTATGATTACTTCATAGAACAGATTTTAAAGGCAAATATGCAAAAGGATCCGAATTTATTGGAAGAAATTATTCCGATGATTTCTAGTCTGCAGGAAACCTATCAAAAAGCAGACAAGTTATCCCGCAATGGAGAGACGAGTACACAGGCATAATTTCCCTATTGCTTATAAACTGAAAGGAGTCATCTGCATTGCTGTTTGATTCAAAAGTGTTTCATGCTTTGGAAGGCAGCCTGAATGCTTCTCAGCTTCAACAGAAAGCAATTTCGCAGAACCTTGCCAATGTTGAAACTCCAAATTATAAATGTAAAAACGTTTCATTCAAAGATGTGCTGAATTCCAGTACGAATAAAAGCAGCACATCAGGTCCTTATGCTTTCCAAACTAGTGTTGAAACAGAAGATAATACGGAAGCCCGTCCGGATGGCAATAATGTGGATACGGACACGCAGAGTTTGGAACTTTATAAAGGTTATGTGCAGTATTCCTATTTAACGAGTAAACTGAATGCACAGTTTAATAATTTTAAGTACATTTTAAATAACGCATTCAAGTAAGAGGTGTAAAGGATGGCTTTTCTTGGTTCTATGGATATTGCTGGAAGTGCATTAACTGCAGAGCGATACCGCATGAATGTCGTCATGCAGAATATTTCTAATGCCAGTATTCCGGCAGAAAAAGGAAAAGAACCTTATCGCAGAAAGCAGCTTGTTTTTGAAGAACGTCCGCTGTCGTTCCAGCAGACTTTACAGAACGCACAAAACACACTGGATACCAGCAAAAGCGGTGGTGTACGGGTGAAGCAGGTCGTGGAAAGTAACCGTGACTTTAAGCCGGTATATGATCCGGACAACCCGAATGCAAATGCGGAAGGCTATGTGATGTATCCAAATGTTGACACAACGGAAGAGCGTGTTGATTTGCTGGCTTCCTCAAATGCATATTCCGCTAACCTGACTGCGCTGAATGTTGTAAAGGCAACCGCCATGAAAGCACTGACAATCGGCAATTCCTGATTTGGCGCTAAAGAAAAGGCTTTACAATAGGAAAAGTAAAGACAGGTGAACTAAATGGAAAGTTTACCTGTCTTTCTTGCGCTTGCCTGCCAGTTCGTTTTCACAGCAACACTCACAGTCATTTTGGAAAGGGGATTGTTTTTTTGCTGCATATGGACACGGAATATTTTGCACAGCGGATACAATGTTCCCGTAATGATAAGCAGGAATGTCTGCAGACTATTTACATTATGGCTGAATTCGCCTTTACGACTCATGGCGGCGGGATTCATGCAATGGACGATTTTCTTGCCAAAAGCCGCACCCATAATGCAGGTGCATTTCTGATGAATGCCATACAGATTTATATGGATACCAAAAATGTTAACCAACTTCGTACTGTCCTCTACAACAGCATTATCTGCTCAAACTTGAGCGGGCCACAATTTTTGAATGCAGTAATTATTACGGAAGTTCTAGCAGCATTGCGGGAAGATGAGGATATTGATTTCATTTTTTCTTTCTTGATTCCCTCTTTTTTTGGAATTGATTTTGAAGACACTGCCCGGCAGGCATTTCAGAATTACCGTCGGGTTGCATTGCTGCGCCAGCATGACACGAATCAAAATGAACCTGAAAATTAATATTTCCCATCTTGCTGCCTGCTGATTCCAACATTCCCTGATATCTGTTTCCAGATGAATTTCTTACTAAGCCCCTGAAAAGTCAAAAAAATAAGGATGCACTATGCATTCCATTTTTTTGGCGGTCTCAGGGGATTTTTCATTGAATAGGACAAATTTACAAATGAATATATATTTCGGAGGTGATACAGATGGTGAAATCAATTCCGGAAGGACATATTGTCGAAGAATTTAAAATTGGAAATACGTGTATTAAGATTTGTGATGATTATTGCCGAAACTGCAGTTCAGGTGAAATCCAACAAATATTAGACCGCTGCGGAGAAATTTGGGCGGAATCTGAAACGCTAAAAGCAAAGCAGGATTAATATACAAGAACATATTCCCTAGGATTTTCTTTTAACCGTTTTCAGCTCATAATACTGAGAAACAGCTTGATTACGCCAATTGGTAGTGACTGGTTCAATATCTTTGAAACAAAGCACATAGGGCCTTACCGTAAATTTATCAACTGTTACATTCTGTCCACGATTGCTCCGGTAAATTTTCAACCGATTGTCCGCTTCTCTGCTGTACTGTTGTGCTTGGCCTGTCCGCAAAGAATCCGCGGCACTCACCGATGTCAACTTATGTATATTGCGGGAACCAACACATGCACATGTCAGCAAAACAGCAAAGCAAATTAAAATTGCTGTCATATGCTCTTCCGCAAGCTGGGAACCTGCTTGAAAGACTGCCTCTTCTGCATTCTGTGTCCTGCGCTTATGGAGTTTGCGTGCTACCCACCCAAGTGAACATATCAGATTGATGAGTAAAAACCAGAAATAGCTGAAGTACACAATATTCAGAAGGCGGTTCGGTCCTGGAAAGCCAAGAGCATACAGCGGCGGTGTGAACTGTGCTGAAAACAGACAAAAAGAGATTGCCAGCACAAACAATGGCGAAGGCAGCGGCTTCTGTGCTTTCCTGACAATTCGATAAACCAACGGTGCCAAAAACAGCAGACAAATAAAAATGACCGGAGTCGTCCACTGATATAGAAAATGCAGGGCTGTTTGAAAGGAAACATAAACGGCATGAAGTGCGTCCGGCGTATTTTGAAAATTCTGTTTGCGAATCGCATTTCCGGGTGCATGGATGCTGATGAAAAGGCCCACAAGATCCATTCCTAATGTTCCAACGGAAAGCAGCATATCCTGCCTGCGCTTCTGCAGCGCAGAGAGAAACAGTACGGCCAAGACTAGCGCTGTTTCCAATGCCGTTGTAAAGTTGCTTCCACCTAAAACAAACGACAGAGTCAGTGCCAAAATACCGCACAAAATTTTCAAATGCCGTTTTTCCGTATGGAAGAAATTAATAACCAAAGCAAAAACGATCAAAGAAACCCCATAAAATCCGGTATAATAGACGGCCCCATTATACCAATAGATACCTTCTACCGGAGAAGGCATATAGTTGAGGGATACTGCTGTAATAACAAAGCCAATGATCAGATAACTGCACAAATCCGCATGCATATAGTCACGGAGCACGGTTTTAAGCAAAAAGAATGTTCCAAACAAAAACAGCCCTAACGTGAGTAGTGGTGTCAGAAAATACATGTGTTCTCCATACACTGCCGGCTGAACCGCCATCACAAAGATTCCGGAAAACGACCCCTGCCAGTTAAAATAAGTGTCACGGACCGTGTGCCAAGCTGCAGCAAGCACGGAAAGGAGCGAACCGCTTGTGGCCCATGCCTTGGCAGCCCGCAGACCATAAGTAAAATCATCTGCCTCTGGATGGTCATATGGAGCAATCAGCAGAAGTGGTATCATAGCAAGCAAAAACACAGCACAGACAACAACCGTCGGTTTTAGCAGTTTTGTTTTCAACCGAAACGAAATTTTCATTTCATTATCCTCTCATTTCAAGCAAACGTCTGTAATATTATAGTGGATTAAAATTTGAAATTCAATAGTGCCCAAAAGACAAACAGAGGGAGGTCAGGCAAAAGATGCCCAATCTCCCTCTGTTCTCTATTGAATGTCCGTAACGGATCCAAAAGAATAACCCATTTGCTGCCACTTTGTCAGCAGTTCATCTAAAATTTCAGAATTTGTTTTTGAGGTACAGTGCAACAGCACAATCGCACCCGGATGTGTGCGGGGAAGCAGTTTCTGAAAAGCCTCCTCCCTGCTGGGCTGTTTATCTTTATACCAATCCACATAAGCAAGGCTCCAGAAAAATGTTTTGTAACCCAGCTCTTTAGCTTGTTTCAAATTGGACTCTCTGTATTTACCCTGCGGCGGCCGGTAAACACGCGTCATATTTTTCCCCGTGATTTCTTTAAACTTAGTCTCAACACTCCGCAGTTCTTTCTCAAAGGCAGCCTTCTCGGAAATTTTAGACATATCGTAATGGTGCCAAGTGTGGTTGCCAACTGTATGCCCCTCTGCTACCATCCGCTTAACCAAATCCGGACGGGTTTGCAAATAATTTCCAACAACAAAAAATGTCGCTTTTACATGATGTTTTTTCAGAGTATCCAAAATTTTGGGGGTATATCCAGCTTCATATCCAGCGTCAAAGGTAAGATACAGTTTCTTTTCATGGGTATTTCCCAAATAATATGCCTGATACTGTTTCAGGTATGCTGAAGTAGCATTTCCAACAGGTGGCTTGCCTGCCTCCTGAAAACTCAGCCCCCAATTAGGATTTGCCGCTTTGGCACCAGTTTCAACACTCGCCTGATAACTCCGGCCTGTCAATAAAACCGCGATGGCGGCTGCAACCACCACTGCTGCAGTAATGACATGACGTTTCCTAAGAATCAGATACAAAACCCACTCCTCCCCCTAATCTTTCTAATTTCTATGCAAAGCCGGGGTGGATTATGAAAGAAAGATAATTATGCAGACACTGCTTTAACGGTCTGGAACATGGTCTTAATATCATTCCAAACCGAAATCGAATTAAGATATTCTAAGTTCAAAGCCATCTTTTTCGGCAAAATTTTCTCAATATAAGTCGTTTCCGGATCTTCATCGGAGGCAGCCAGAATCTCGTCCTCATTTCGGAAATAAATGCTGCTGGGCGCCGTTACCCCCGGACGCACCAAAAGAGTTGCCATATAAGCATCTTGATAGGCATCCACATATTTGGGTACTTCCGGACGCGGACCAACAAAGCTCATGGTGCCATTTAGAACATTCAGAAGCTGCGCAAATTCATCCAGCCGGCACTTGCGGATGGCACGGCCGACACGAGTGATGCGCGGGTCCTGTCCCACTGTAATAGAAAGTCCTTTTTTATCCGCATCTTGCACCATCGTGCGAAATTTAAAGATTCGAAATTTTTTTCCGTATTGTCCGATCCGCACTTGCCGATAAAATACCGGACCTTTGGAGTCAATTTTGACAGCAATCGCAGTTATAAGCAGCACCGGTGAAAGAATAATCAACATGAGCAGCGATATCACAATATCAAATAAACGCTTGCCCACTAACGCACCACGGTGCTGCTGCAATTTTTCAAAGTAAACTCTTGTTTCGGGATTCTGCATTTTCGGTGGTAAGTCTTCAAAGTGCAAGGAAATTCCCCATTTCATTCGAAAGCAGTCAAACGATGCTTTGGGTGCTTTCGTTTTTCGCCTGCAGAAAACAACTTTTCAGCACAATTCAAGATATAAATTATTATAGCACATTGCAGAAAATAGATACAATTTTTTCATTCTCTTTTCTACTGTCATTTCATTTACAAGCACTGCCAGACACGATATACTTATTTTAATGGTTTCTGTTCTTCACGGAAGCACATTAAAAAGGAGGAAAGCTCAATGTACCTTGGAATCGACCTTGGCGGCACAAATATTGCCGCTGGAATTATTGACGAAAATTATAATATCATTGCACGCGTGAAAAATCACACAAAAGTTCCCTGCCCGGAAGCCGAACTGACCGAGCAGTTGGCAAATGCTGTCATTCAAGTATTAGGAAAGGCGGGCCTTTCTCTGCAGGATATGCCATGGATTGGTGTTGGTTCTCCCGGCAGCATAGACAACAAAGCAGGTGTAGTTGGATTTGCCGGAAATCTCGGATTACATAACTATGCATTAGCAGACCAACTCAGCAAAAGACTGAATGGTAAAACGGTTTTTGTGGAAAATGATGCAAATGCAGCTGCTTTCGGTGAGTTTAAAGCGGGTGCGCTGCAAGGTGCAAATGATGGACTGGCCATCACCCTGGGAACTGGAATCGGCGGCGGCATTATCATTAATGGCAAAATTTACTCTGGCTGCAACGGCGCTGCAGGTGAGTTAGGTCACATCGTAATTGAAATGGGCGGACGGCCCTGTTCCTGCGGTCGTCACGGCTGCTGGGAAGCCTATGCCTCTGCATCTGGTCTAATTAAAACGACACAGGAAATCATGACAGAAAGTCCAGACAAAGATGCCCCTATCTGGAAATTGGCAGACGGAAATCTGAATAACGTAGATGGCCGCACCGCTTTTGATGCCATGCGTGCCGGTGATCCTCTTGGACAAAAAGCTGTTGACCAATTCATTTGCCATCTCGGCACTGGCTTGGCCAATTGCATTAACATTTTTCAACCGGACATCATCTGCATTGGCGGCGGCATTTGCAATGAAAAAGAGAATCTTCTCCGCCCGCTGCGTGCCTATTTAAAAGACGAAGTATTCTTGGTCCCCGGCGGAAAGCAGCCCGAACTCCATGTGGCAGCACTTGGCAATGATGCAGGCATTATTGGTGCCGCACTGCTTGGAAACGCTTAACAATAGAATTAGAAAGGTGTAACGAGAAAATGAGCATTATTGAAAAAAAATTTGGGACTCTTCCAGATAACAGAGATATTTATGCTTACACCCTGAAAAATACGTCTGGGGCTTCTCTAGTTGTACTCCCGCTTGGGGCAAGAATTCAGTCTATTCAAATGCCTGACCGCACAGGAAAGTTTGGCGAGATGGTCCTTGGGCACAAAACACTTGCAGAATATACCCGAAGCGGTGACTTTCAGGGCGCGGTTGTTGGTCGATATGCAAACAGAATTGCAGGGGCCAGCTTTGAAATTGACGGAAACACCTATCCGCTGACGCCAAACGAAGGTCAGAATACGCTTCATGGAGGTTCCGCTGGATTTTCCGCCCATATCTGGAACTGCAAGTGCCGAAATAACGACGATGATGCTCCTTCTATTACCTTTGAATACAGAAGTGCCGATGGTGAAGAAGGTTTTCCCGGGAACTGTACGGTTACAGTCTCCTATTGCTTAACTACTGATAATGCCATTCTAATTGATTACAAAGCGGTTGCTGACAAACCAACCTTCCTAAATCTGACAAACCACAGTTTCTTTAATTTGACCGGCAACTGTCACCGGAATGTGCTTTCTACGGAACTCAAAATTAACGCCGATACCACGACAGAAGTTGACCGGGAGCTCCTCCCAACTGGAAAGCTTTTGCCTGTGGATGGTACTGCAGAAGACTTCCGCAAAGGCAAAACGATTGGACAGGATATGCAGCGCATGGAACATATGCTGCGTGCCTGTGGGGGATATGACCATAACTTTGTGCTAAACGGAACTGGACGACGAAAAGCTGCGGAGGCTTATGACGCCTCCACTGGACGCCGCATGCTTGTTTTTACAGATCAGCCCGGTTTACAACTTTTTACCGCAAACAGTTTTTCACCAGATGACAAAAACCGTGACGGTTCTCCTATGAAACCACACACTGCATTCTGCCTAGAAACACAACACTTTCCGGACTCGCCTCATCACAAAGACTTTCCATCCACTTTGCTTCGTCCAAACACAACCTTTCGCAGCAGCACAACCTATAAATTTGAAGTTGTAAAATAAGGCCGTCATAAATTCAAAAAGATTCCGGCTTCCACACGAAAGGTGGAGACCGGAATCTTTTTAGGTTAGGAACGGGAAATTATCCAATTGAAATTAAATCTCAGCAGATGCTGCCGCCTTTTTACTTCTGCCTTCTTTATTTTTCTTATCTTTATGCTCATTCCAGCCAACATACAGCGGACCGGCAATGCATACAGAAGAATAGCAGCCGGAAACGACACCAACCATCATAGGTACAGCCAACGTAATGACACTTGTAAGCTGGAAGTAGACAGAAGTCACAATCAAACATGCAAGCACCATTACTACACACAGCACCGTAAAAATGGATCGGGTGAGTGTCTGATTAATGCTGCGGTCAACCAATTCCCCAGCCGGTGTTTTAGCCGGCATCTCATTCCGGTTTTCACGGATACGGTCATAGACAACAATCGTATCATTGAGTGAATAGCCCAAAATCATTAGGACAACGGCAATAAAGTTACTATTGATGGGGAATCGACAGATGATAAAAGTGAAATACACCATAATGATATCATGAATCAAAGCAATAATTGCCGTCACACCGGCAACCATGCCGCCAATCTTTCGAAAGCGCATCGCAATATATAAAATCAGCAGCACCACCGTAATGGCAACAGCGACCAAACATTTCGTAAAGAAGCGCTGACCCATTGATGGATTGATGGAGTTTGACTCAACTAGTGAAAATTTGCAGTTTGCAAATTTAGCTTCTAGATTTTTTGCCAATTTCTGCTGCATATCAACAGAAATTGCTTTAGAACCGGCCAGCTCAATCGTGATATTGTTAGCAGAACTTTTAACATCTTTGCTAAGCAATACAGACGATTCGGACTGGACAGTATCTTTCACCACTTTTTCTACATCTGACTGATTGACAGTGCCGGAACCGCCTGTATAAGAATATTTAATCTGCGTGCCGCCGCGGAATTCAATATCCAGCTTTGCACCAAAAATAATATTACAAATCAGACCAATAATCATAATGCCAATGGAGATGCAATAATAAATCTTTCTGTTTTTGCTGAAATGAATATTAAACTGCTTCATGTACTGCACCTCCGTAAAGCCATTTTTTGCGCAGAGGTTTGAAAGCGGAAAGTGAGCGTGTCATCACTCGGCTTGTAAAGATGCCGAAAATGAAGTTGCCGATGTTGCCAATCAATAACGTATAACCGAACGAATAAATGGAGCCGGTCGTGCTGGCGCCAAAAATTCCAGACAAAATATTTGTGGGACCGAAAACCAGCATCAAAATGACAGCAACTAAAATTGTGGTAATATTGCCATCAAAGATTGCCCAAAAGCTGTTTGCATCTCCAGCTTTAATGGCAGCATCTATTGTTTTTCCAGCATAAATTTCCTCTTTGATTCTGGTATCCGTAATAATATTGGCATCCACGCCCATTCCAATGGAAAGGATAATACCGGCAATGCCCGGTAATGTCATCGTAAAGCTCTTCATAAATGGGAAGAAACCGGAAACTGCCGCAAAGCAAAGTGCAAGCTGGCCGCACAAGGAAATAACAGCCACAAAGCCCGGCAGGCGGAAAACAAGGACCATAAAAATGCACACCAGAATAAATCCGGCTATTCCCGCAACTGCCATTGCCTGCAGCGACGAAGTCCCCAGAGTCGGGTTGATACTGCTGAAGCTGGTAGTTGTCAGTTTAAAGGGCAATGCACCGGAATTAATCTGATTGGCCAGTTTCGTTGCTGTTTCGGAAGTAAAGTTACCGCTGATTTCCGCCTTACCACCCGTAATGCCCGTCGCGCCGAACTTGTCTTTATCAACCGTTGCCGAGGAAATCATTGTGTCAGCCATCCAAATGGAGAGTGTGCTGTTTTCATTTGCAACTTTCTTAGTAGCATTTGCAAATTTGTTTGCGCCGTCACCGGTCAGTTCCAATTCCACCACATACTGAGTAGCACCGGTGGACTGATCCTGTGTCACGGAAGCACGGGCAGACTTGACATCGCTTCCTTTGAGGAAAATATGACTTGCAGTCGTACCTTTCGGCGTTGTGTAAATCGCCTGCCCATCACTTCCAGTTGTCGTATTGGTATACTCACTCCCCTCACGGAAAGTCAAAACGGACGTCGCGGAGAGTTCCTTAATAGCTGTTTCAGGGTTAAAATCAGTCTCGCCGCTCTGCCACGGGAATCGGGTGATAATACGGTTCTGGCCGTAATCTGCGTAAAGTTCATAATCCGTAATGTTATTCTGCACCATACGCGTTTCAATTACTGATTTTGCAGCGTCCAACTGATTCTTGGTCACTTTTGCCCCATTGGATTCCGGAGCAAAAGTTGCTTCTACACCACCTTTAATATCAATACCCCACCTGATATCCCCGACACCTTTCACATAGGTTGTCTTGGTATCGCCTTTGTAGGAATAAACGCCCGAAATGGAAACGAACGCAAAGGCCAAGATGAGGATTGCCACGATGAAAAAGATGGGTTTTCGTGCTCGCTTCATGCGCAAGTCCTCCAATGCGATTTGTTATCCGTGAAAGCATGCAGTTTCGCGGACGTAACTCAGACTATTATAGTTTTTTTGCCCATGAAAGTCAATCACTTCAAATTGAATCCCCCATAAAATAACAGACCGCCAAATGGTGGCGGCCTGTTATTTCAAAAAATGACATGAAGAATTTTCACTTTGTTTCAAGCAACTTTTCACATGCTGCGATTTGTGCGCACAAACTGAGTAATTCGGCTGCAGTCTTTACTTCTTCCTTTGGCGGATAAGTCGGTGCCACACGGATATTGCGGTCATTCGGGTCCTTTTTATATGGATAAGTAGAACCGGCGCCGGTAAGAGTAACGCCAGCTTCTTTGCAAAGAGCTACCGTGCGCTTTGCACAGCCATCCAGGACATTAAAACTGATAAAGTAACCCCCGTTTGGTTCCGTCCAATTTGCAATACCCTTTCCGCCTAGTTCTCTGCGGAATGTTTGCTCCACAATTTCAAATTTTGGCTGAATCAGTGCGCGGTGACGCTGCATCTGTGCATGTACCCCATCAATATCTTTTAAGAAAGCCAGATGACGCAGTTGATTCAGTTTATCCGGCCCAATTGTCTGATACTTAAAGTGCTCACGGAAAACAGCCAAATTCCGGTCACTGGCCCCCATTGCTGCAACGCCGGCACCTGGGAAGGTAATTTTGCTGGTCGAGGCAAAGAAAATCGGCAGATCGATATTTCCGGTTTTTCTGCATTCCTCCCACAAATTCAGCAATGCATCCGGCGTATCTGTCAAATCATGTACACAGTAGGCATTATCCCAGAAAATCCGAAAATCTGGCGCCGCAGGTTTCAGAGCTGCAAAGCGGCGGACCGTTTCATCTGAATATGTAATACCAGTTGGATTGGAGTATTTGGGAACACACCAAATTCCTTTTATGGATGGATCGGTACTCACCAGCTTTTCTACCGCATCCATATCCGGTCCTGTTTTGAGCATGGGGATAGTAATCAGCTCAAAGCCAAAATGCTCCGTTATGGCAAAATGACGGTCATATCCCGGCGATGGACAAAGGAACTTTAAATGCCCCTGCCGACACCACGGTTCACATCCCGCCAAACCATGTGTCATACAACAGGAAACTGTATCAAACATCATGTTCAGGCTGGAATTTCCTCCGACAATCACGTTGTCGGCATTTAAGCCCATCAGTTCTCCAAAAAGTTTCCGCATTTCCGGCAACCCATCTGGCATTCCATAATTTCGGCAGTCTATTCCGTTAGATGCCTGCATATTGGACTTGGAATTTAGCGCATCCAGCATTTTCATAGAAAGATTCAACTGATCTGTTGCTGGTTTCCCTCTAGCCATATTCAGCTGAAGGCCCTCTGCCTTATAGTCTTCAAACTTTTTCATCAGCTGTACCTTGAGATTTGTCAATTCAGTTTTGGACATTTTCTGAAATTCCACTCAATATGCATCTCCTTGCTTCTCATTCTTTCAAACCATTTCTTTCTTACGCCAATTTTATATTGTATATGATAAACGGCAAAAATGCAAGTTAAAAGCAAAAGTCCTGCATATCAGCAAATAATTCATAACAACTTCCCCTTGTTTTGGGTAAAAGCGTCATGCCTTATTGCATAACAGCAAGATCTGCCGTTCGCAGCAATTCCCACTTTCCGTATTAAAATTCTGCGTTGCCAGTCGTACGTGGGAAAGGCAGGACATCACGAATATTTTTAATTCCTGTAAGGTACATGACGAAACGTTCAAAGCCCAGACCAAATCCACCGTGCTTTGCGCTGCCATAGCGGCGCAGGTCCAAATACCACCAGTAATCCTCTACCTTCATGCCAAGTTGCTTCATCTTTTCCTCCAACACATTCAAACGTTCTTCGCGTTGGCTGCCGCCAATGATTTCGCCAATACCAGGCACCAGCAAATCAACCGCCGAAACAGTTTTCCCATCCTCATTTTCCCGCATATAAAAAGCTTTGATTTTTGTCGGGTAATCTGTAACAAAGACTGGGCACTGATAAACCTGTTCTGTCAAAAATTTCTCATGCTCTGTCTGCAGATCCATTCCCCATTCAACTGGATACTTAAACTGATGATTGTGCTGCTTTAAAATCTTAATGGCCTGCGTGTAAGGAATACGTGCAAAATCATGATCCAGCACATTTTGCAAACGGTTCAGCAAACCCTTATCCACATACTGATTACAAAAAGCAAGATCCTGCGGGCAGGTATCCATGACATAACGAATCACATACTTCATCATTGCTTCTGCAAGTTCCATGACATCTTCCAGATCAGCAAAGGCAATTTCAGGTTCAACCATCCAAAACTCTGCGGCATGGCGCTGCGTATTGGATTCCTCGGCTCGAAAAGTGGGACCAAACGTGTAGACCTGACCAAATGCCATTGCCATACATTCGGCTTCCAGTTGACCCGAAACCGTAAGAGCAGTTGGTTTCTGAAAAAAGTCCTTGCTAAAATCGATACTTCCATCTTCATTTTTCGGCGGGTCAGCAGGATTCAGTGTTGTGACCCGAAACATTTCGCCGGCACCTTCACAATCACTCGCCGTAATCAGCGGTGTGTTGGCATAAATAAATCCACGTTCCTGAAAAAATTTGTGAATCCCATATGCAGCTGAGGAACGCACACGAAATGCTGCTGAAAACAGATTTGTGCGCGGACGGAGATGGGCAATGCTGCGCAGGTATTCCACGCTGTGGTGCTTTTTCTGCAGCGGATAGTCCGATGTGGAAGCGCCCTCCAAACGAATCTCATCCGCATGTAGTTCAAAAGGCTGCTTAGCTTGAGGGGTAAGTAAAAGTTTCCCTTGCACGCAAATTGCTGCACCAACATGATAACCTGCTACCTCTGCAAAATTTCTTACTGTTTCCGCCTCAAAAACGATTTGCAGCCCTTTAAAACAGCTGCCATCATTTAAATCAATGAATCCAAGTGTTTTACTGTCCCGAACTGACCGTACCCATCCACAAACAGGGATCCTTTTACCGCTGAAATTTTTGCTATTGCGGTAAATATCTGCAATTTTGACTCGCTCCAAACTATTGTCCCCCTCCTAGTACCAATCAGGATGTATTTAACTATTTATTTTATTCAGTACTATTATGTACAAAATATTTCTTATAAAATAAGTTTAGCGCAAGAATGCTTTAGAAGCAAGAAAATTCCCTTAAAAAAGGGAAATATCATTTATCCGAAAAAAAACTTGCATTTATTAAAAATTATGCTATAATAAATAAGTCGCTGATAAATAAGCACTTATATATTACCATTTGGAGAGGTATTCTAATTGGTAAGGAGCCACATTGGAAATGTGGTGTGCCTGCAAAGGCATTGTGCGTTCGAGTCGCATCCTCTCCGCCATTCATGCCCACAAGTGATATTCTGTTCATGTCGAATGGAGTATTGCTTGTGGATTTTTTTGTAGAAAAAAGATAGTGGAATTTTTTACTCTTTAAACAACACTTACAACAAAAAATACCGTCTAGGAAAATAATTCTTGACGGTATTTTGTTTTGAATGAATTTCAAATTTCAAGCAGCTACGGTTGAATTTTCAACCATAAATAATTCCAGTCCAAACACAAACAAAGGAAGAGCAACTAAATGGCAGATAATCAATATGTTGATTTAAAATTTTCACCAGATTCACGCAAATTTTTCAGCCATTTGGTCAGAGTACTGTAACCTACACTGAGATTTTCTGCACAGCCTCGGATTCCCAATTCCTTGTGATCCTGACAATATCCGCAAAATCAGCGGCCAAGGAATTTCAATCCACGCACCTCGTTTGAGGTGCGACTTCATTTCTAATAGCTTCTTTTTTCGATTGGGCATATTTCAATCCACACACCTCGTGTGAGGTGCGACTCTATATATTGTGTAGATAGGGCCGCACTTGTACACAAAGTGGACAGTTTAAGAAAAAGTCCTCATGTTTTACGTGCTTTTTCTTATTATAAACGCAATTAGCCGCGCGAACTAAGCAGACTTTTCACAATCGCCCCACGTTCGCGCTTAAAAAATCAAAACTCCTTCACTGTCATATCCTGGTTTTGCACCGATATGTTCCACACGCCTTTTCCAATTATCTCCTAGATAGTAAAAGCGAAGGCTGTCCTTATCGGTGTCAATTAGTTTTATGAGACGGTTTTTTAACTGCAAAAACTTTCCATAATCTAAATTGATTTCAAACAATGAATTTTGTACCCGCTGGCCATAATTGACGCAGGCTTTGGCTACTTTACGAAGTCGGGTTTTGCCTTTTTCGGAAGTAACATTAACATCATAAGCAACAACGACAAACATATACTACCCCCAAATCAAATTTGGATATTGCTCGATTTCTCCTCTTACATATTTGGCCAACAAATTAGCTTGCACATAAGGATACAAGCCGATTGGCACTTTTTCTTTTATGAACGGATGCTTAACACATTCGTTCTTTTTATTTTGCCATGCTGTAATGACCTTTTTTCGGCCATCGTTATTTAACCAGACTGCTCCGCTAATTTGTTTTTCAAAATCACTCTTTCGCACAATCTTGAGATTCACCAGTGTAATCACCAAACGTTCGACCAGAGCGCGGAATTCTTCCATGATATCACACGCAAGAGAAACCCGTCCGGGACGCAGTGTATGAAATAGACCAATATATGGGTCAAGACCAACACATTCCAGAGCCGACGCAATATCATTGGTGCATATTGTATACAGAAATGACAGCATTGCGTTTGTAAAATCAAGGGGTGGACGTTTTGTTCTCCGGCAAAGCGCAAAGTCCTCTTTCTGCTGGGTAAACAATAAGTCAAACACGTCAAAGTACGCTTTTGCGCTTTGCCCTTCAATTCCGCGTAAAATGTCAGTATCCTTTTCAACTAGCAATTGCTTTTGATTTTCGTCAAGGATGTCAATGCAGTGAGATAACTCGCCATTCTCATCTGTTTCTGGGTAATCACGGCGTGAACGCATCAGTAAATTTCGCGTGTTTTTCAGCTTTGCGGTAATCAGGTTTTGTATAAGCTTTGTCTGCTTTTCCGTATTGGAGAAAATCTCTGCTTGCCGCTTCCGTAAAAGGACATTACCCTTGACCGGTCCGATCACTCGTGCGAGGAACCGCCCTCCAGGGGTAACAAAACACAGGCCTATCTGTTCTTCGGCACATTTTCCCATAAGTGCCGGACTGCAGCCGGGATAGTTCATACAAACGATGCTTTCAATATTCGATAAAGGCAGGCGTGCCGCCTCTTTTCCTTGCATAAGCATTACAATGTTTTCCCCATCAAGGCCTAGATATGCCTCCTGACGGGTTATGTACAGCGTGTTTAACAGCTTTCGCATGCCGGATTTTCCCTCCTTTTGGCATACAGATATCTTTTAAAGAGCATCCGCCGCAATATTGTCCGTCTTTTATGGGAGGAATCGTGGAGGAATCGCGTAACATATTCATTTCGGCAAGCGTTGTTTTTAAAAACGTATAATCTTCCTTGCAAAATTGGACTTGTACTCTTTTGCGGGTATCCGCATAATAAAAGAAGGTTTTACAGTCGGTTTTAAAAATGTTATCTGCACAGATTTTTTGAGCAAGCAGCTGCATGCCGTCTTCATGGCGAAAAGTTCCGGATTTAGGCGAACGTACCTTATACTCGACAATAGTTAAATGAAAACGTTCTCCATATTTCTCAATCCAGCATCCTGATGAAGAACGGCGCAGTTCCAGACAGTCTATAACACCGAAAAGGCCCCATTCATCGTTGTACACTTTGACTGACCGCTCAAGAATTGCGTTACGAGCTGACAGNNGCCCAGCTGCAGTCGGTTTCCATCAGGCCCCACCGGTGTGGACAGTAGAGATACTGCTGGATAGAGCGAATATCTGTCAGATTATCAGAGCTTTTCAATCAGCTCGACTCCTTCAGGCATATTGGAATCAACTGTAATTATATAGTCACTAAATTTGCGCGCAACTTCCACGTTGTCTTTCCTTGCAACTGTAATTTTGTCAAACAGCAGATGAGAAGGTGCATTGCCAAGGACAGAATCATGCTTAAAAACATACAGCTTCTGCATAGACATCTTTCCGCGAGCGGCACTGTGGTCAATCTCAAACATGTTTTCTATACTTTCCCAAAGAAGTTCCAAATCTTCCTCACTGAATCCGGTTTTGTTCGCAAGCATGGCGGAAACGTACCCCTCCGCACGGTAAAGGCCATAGGGTATGAAGCTTTTTTTGCCCATCGTATTTTCGCTTTTGGCCTTGTCTTTTTCTGTGGTAAGTGCTTGCCGAGTAATGGTAATTTCCTGAGGTAATACCGGGTCAATACTGCGTGCAAAATTAATCTGGACAGGTCCGCGCACAATACCGCATGGGTCATCACCGGTACTCATAACCGCTCCAAATGTGCGTACATCAAAATAGTTTTTGCATATGTAATCGCGTGCTTTTACGACTGCACTCTGGTCTTTTCTCTTTTGCTTGGTTTTGAGTTCACAATTCTCATATGCTTCAGCATACTTCGTGTTAAGCGCCCGGTCATTTTTGATTAAAATATTGTAACCGGCCTTGCCTTCCTGTACTGCTTCCACATAATTGCGGATTTTGCGTTTGAAACATACATCGGTCACAATTCCGATACTTGTTTCAGCGTCAACGCGCGGCATATTCCCTGCGTCAGGGTCCCCATTGGGGTTACCGTTTTCCACGTCGAAAAGCATAATAAATTCATATCTGTTATTCAGCTCCATTGTTTTTCTCCCCTTCGCTTTTCTTTTCATACAATTTTTCTTTCTGTTGATAATAGCCGAGAATAAACGTTCCCTGTTTTTCCATACTCATGGCTTTCGGAAAGGAATCACCAAGGTTGCTTACAATCTCTTGAATGCACTTTTCATAATAAATCACGCTGCCTTTGTCCAACTTTCCAAGGTGACTTTGCGAAAGCTTCAGTAAACGGGGGAAAACGAGATACGGTGTACTGCAGGCCGAAGAAAAGAATTTGTCTTTAATAGTTGCATTGATATCGGGGTGCGCTTTTTTCTGAATCATTTCCAAAACTGCAAACAATCTGCCGCAGTTATAGGCACTGTCTTGATTCTGCGTGTTTAACATGTTGAACTCGCCTCTTTTTATTAAATTCATGCGTGTCAGGCATGCTTTTATAATTCGAACACGGTCACGGCTGACCGCATAAAACTTTTTGCTTGCATTATCTTGATCGGTCTTTACCCGGCATACAACTGTGTTAAGAAGATAGCGGGGATAAGGAGTACCCTTAAGAATACTCTGCAGGATTTTAACAGAAAGGTCGGGCGGTAAAGCATTCTTTGACGTAACTGGTGATTTGAGTGATTTGAGCAAAAGCCAAATCGGCATCTGCTTATCTTTTGGAGAAAGCTGTAAGTCTTGATGATGTATTCCTATGTTCGTCATGATTTTTCCGAATTTGTTATGCTCAAACAGTTTAACGGCCAAACGCATTTTGTTGGGCTTGACGCCGAGTAAATAAAACTCCGTATTTTCATCAATGCCCAAGCTTCTCCAGTCGGCTTCCTCACCCTGCGCAAGCTGGCTGAAAATCGCATTTAACTCACCTTGCAGCGTTTCTCGTTTGCTGCGCTCCTCTTCTAAGGAATTTTGCTTTGGCAAGGTGAAAAATCCAGCACTTTCATTAAACGCCTGCATATATGGTGCTTCCGAGTCTTTTGTCATTGCCCAGTAAAGCAGAGTCACGTCGTCAATCGTCTGCTTATGATTCGGAGAGGATGTGAGATAGTTAAAAGCCTATGTATATTTTTTCATAATCTCTTGTGAAACCGAACTATTATAGGATTCTTTGTGACCATATGACCAAAATGCAGACGTTTTCATGCATGTTAAGCAAGTGTCTCCACCCGGTATGCCGGTAAGTTTATCATGGATACGGGCAATCGGTCCATACTCGCCGCTGATACTGCATTGACCCATGACCGCTTTGTTCTCAACCGGTTTATCACGCAGGCTTTCCTCCCACTTTTCCTTTATCGATGGATCACGGTTTAGCGGTTTCGTAATATCTTCCTGCACGGTAACAACGAATTTTGCACCATCATATTGCTTGTCTAATGCGGTGAGATGCGGATTTTGAAGCTCATTTTTCGGTTCCCATTGCTTAAGAAAATTTTTAAACGCGTTTATAACCGGAGAGCTTAAGCCGTCAAGAAATGCCATGTTATTTTCTTTGCATTTTGAAAAAGCAAGCAGCGAATTTTTAGTCACTGTAAGCTTTTTGTTTCGCCTGTCCCAATCAATGCCGAACAGGTATTTTGGATCTATATTAAATAAGTG
>DHDR01000017.1 GCA_002399445.1 Ruminococcaceae bacterium UBA4871
GAAACATCGGACAAAGCAGCGCAGTTTACACGACTCTGCCCGGACAAAAAGCGGTCAAGCACTGCACAATCAAAGTTGGCGTCAAGCACCACACAGATGGTTATATTGACGGTACACCTATTTATTACTATGGGGGTGAAGTTAAAAACAAATACGGTTGGTATGACGAAGATGGAAATTTTGCAGCAAACCGTAAAAAGCAGTATCTTATCGATTACATGAGCTATATGGGTTATACGCATGACGCTGGTTTAGATGGTGCCAACATTTGGACAATGCCAACCTCAAGACAGTATAATGGAAGTACTTTTGATTGTGCAACAACCACCGAAAAGAATTTGGAAACTACCGCTAAAGATCTGATTGAAGAACTCAAAAAGCATAAAGCCACAGAATACGGAATTCATATAACACCCTATATATATGAAAAACAGGAAGAATTGATTCTTCCTACTTTCAAGTCGAACTTGACCTATGATACCAATCCTGATCCAGTATTTACGAGCAAGTATTATCAGAACGGCTGTAGCGGGGTTATGCAGGCTACCGCAACCGGTGGAAATCTTGGATGCAATGATTATGTTTTTGATCGTGCAAGAGAAATCACAGGAATCAATATTGGTCCCACTTGTGGTTTGATTCCTAAATGCTTAACTTCGGAAGAACTTAATAAGATTAAAGCCACCGGCTACACAATTGGTACAGAGCCGAAAAAGGATGCTATTGCTATTGAGCCAAACATCGGTTCATACCTTGGTCACTTTGAATATGTGGAAGCGGTTAACGGCGACGAAGTTACGCTTTCTGGTGCAAACACAAATGATGATTATAAATATTATGGCCGTGTAACGCGCACAAAGAGTACACTCGCCAGCTGGAACACCGTGTATGTTTACCTGAAATAAGCTTACAAGAAAAGCTTTTCATATATTTTCCAATCCTGCCGCCAGCAATGGCGGCAATTTTCATGTCAGTTTGCGGGCGCAGGAGCCGGAACTGGCTTCATAATGCAAATTCAATTAGGCGGTACATTGCCGCAGTCAACAAAGGCACTCTTTTTGTAAGGGTGCCTTTTCTTATGTCCAAAAAATTCAAGCGGAACTGGTTCCGCTTTTTAGAAAGCAGGAATATAAAATGTGCAGACTTCCGTATATCAGACCGCCGCCGGGCGGCCTTTTTGCTGCTACGGCCGTGGCGGCAAATAAGAAGTTAATTTATTAAACATGGAGGTACAAGAAATGCAAAAAATCTTTCAGCGCTGCATGGCAGCCGCAATGTCTGTTATCATTGCAGCCAGCAGCGCTATAAACGTAAATGCTGCCGGAGTTCAGCAGGAAGGTAACATAAGCCACCTTCGCAAGTCCAGCGGAATCTATGTTACCTGCAACAGCAACAATATCGTGTGGAAAACAGGCCCGCACACAGGTGAACAATTTTGGTGGACGCAGGCAAACGGGAAATATACATTCTGTATGGACCTTGGTGCACATATGCACACTGGTGCATCCTATAAGATAGACAATAGTTATTGGAACACGTTACCGCAGGCAACACGGGACCTCATTGGCCGGGCATTTGCGTTTAGTTATGATCCAGCTTATGGCGGCGGACCGAACAGCTATCCGTGCTATTTTTACACGCGCCAAATTCTCCTGTGGGAAATCATGGGTGGTAGATGGAATACTCAGGATGGAACGTTAAAAGGTCACAGCATGACAGATGAGATCTCCGGGCCTTCTGATCTCGTCTCCCAAATCAAAACGACTTACAATAAAATCAGTACTGCACTACATAACTATTATCATGAGGAAGATTGGTCAAAAATCAAGCAACCCCCGGTCCCACTGAAACGACCATACAAGATTAAAAACGGTATTATTCCGCTGGAATTAGATAAAGCAAAGAACTGTCAGGACTGCTCGATTGTGGCCTACAAGTCTGAATTGGATGATTTATATATTCAGAATTTTCAGGATCAGGCCACAGCAGCAGGTCTGCCATTGACCTTCAAACGGACAGACAGTTCTCATCTGACTGTTTCTGCTCCGGCTAAAATGAATGATAATACCGTAAAAAAAATCAGAAACACTTGTTTCAAAATATTGCGCCGATCCAGTGATCAAATCAAAAGCTACAGTGCAAGCAGTGCTCTCATTTATGCTGGAAGTTACAACGGGTACCAGAACCTGCTCTGTCAAGCACCGGCAACTCCGCAGGATAGGTATATGAGAATTTATCCACGAGTATATGATGACACATCTGGTAATGTCACAATTTTAAAAACAGATGCCCTGACCAATGCAAAATTGGGCGGAGCAACGTTTGGCTTGTATGATGCAAATCATCAGCTGATTACCGACACGAAAATTGCTGACAGCAACACCGCCATTTCGGACGACAACGGCCTAGCAGGTTTTACCGTCAAAAAGGACGGCACCTACTATGTGCACGAAATTACCCCGCCGCCCGAATACAACGCCGACAGTGGTTTTTATGCGCTGACGGTTAAAAATGGCAAAGCCTCCTCCACGCAGATCACTGTCAAGGACACGCAGAATACAGTTGTCACAACAGAAATTGGCCACAAATACGGCGAATTTCTGGATGAAGCCGGACTCGGCGGCTGTTCCATCAAAGTCAACGCAACTTATCAAGTAATTGATAAAGACGCACTGGCAAAGATGACTGCCGCCGGGCAGACCGTTACCACACCTCCGCTCAAATCCGTAACGAAAGATTTCTTTGTTACGAGTGCATCAGACGGCTCCGTTTTTCTGACCATTAGCGGTGTGGCACCAAACACAGAACCGACCATTAACTCCGTATCGGAGGTTCCCAACACGACCACGACGCAGGGCGGCTACACCTGGAATGGAAGCCGCACGAGCAACTATGTTTTCAGCAACGACGGCGGCTGCACGGTCAGTGGCACGAACCTTTACAACTATCAACAAAAGTCCGTGATTACGGTACATAAGCGCGACAAAGGCACCGGCAGTATTTTAGTTGCGGGCGGCACATGGGAAAACGCTACCGGCAATAAACCGCAGGGCGATTCTACATTTTCCGGAGCAAAGTATCAGATCATCCGTGTAGACGGTCATGACGACAATGGCCGCCCAATCGGTGAAATCTTGCAGACGCTCACGACCGACAGCACCGGCAGTGTATCCAGTTCCCCTCTGCAGCAGGGTGTGCGGTATGCAATCATTGAAACCAACGCCCCGAAGGGCTACTTACTTTATGACAATGCAGATTACGCAGCCTATCACGGCAGCTGGTATCAAGAATTTGTTTGTCTGTTTAACGGCAACCACAGCCAGCTGACATCCTCGCAGATCACGCTGCTGGACAGCCCGGATGCCACGACCGGAACACTGGTTGCGGACGGCACTGTTACCAACAAAGATAAGGTCAAGTCCGGTTATCTGCATGGCTACAAGTTCTTGGAGAAAGATCCCAACGGCAATGTAGATGGTGATGATAATCAGGGCAAGACCCCTGCACCGGGTATTGTGTTTGACATTTATATGTTAAGTACAACGCCTCAAAAGAATCCGACCGGCGCGCTGCACAACGATACTACGGTACTTTACAATTTCGGCATCAGTAAAAAAGACGGCCACAAAATGACCTCTGCCGAAATTGCCGCAAACCCGTATGATGTTAAGGGACTGGTGGACACGCGGACTACAGACAAGACCGGAGAATGGACAAGCCGCCTGCTCCCCTTCGCAGAATATATTGTAGTGGAGCGCGATCCGATTACCGGTTACGACAAAGCCGCACCGGTGTTCCAGTGGGTGGACACACAGGTCAACTGGAATGCCACCATCAAGGACTGGACAGTGGTACGTGTCGGCAACGGCCTCGGCAACGACAATGGACTGGGTGTGGAACACAACCCCCCGCTCTCCGGCACCATCGGCGGTAAAACCCGTATGGATTTATACGGTGACAAAGTCTTGCGCGATGTTGAAGCCAACGCGGATTATGACGCGGACAGCTACAACGACTACATCACGATTGATGATTACAACCTCTGCAAAACGCAGTATGCCGCGCTTGCCAATGCGGATTATTATTTTGGACCGGACGGCAGCATGTACGACAACACCGGCACCCTCAATACCGCAGAAGTGCTCTCTGAAACCGGTGCGCGTAAGGCAACGGCTGCAGAAGCGGCCAGCTTTGCGGCAACCATCATCAGCAACAAAATTATCATGATGGCCGGTGCGGATATTCCGGTTATCGCCAATCAGGACATGACGGATCAGGACTTGTGGACATACTGGGATGAAATTGACAACTCCGACCCGTTTTCCACACATCTGTCCGAATACGAAGCTGCCCATCCCGGCGTGGATGTGAAAACAGTGGACGGACAAACCGCGCCGCTTTACATTGAGAATCAAGTGACTGCTCGTCACATTCGCATCCAGAAAACAGATGCCGTTTCCGGCAAAATCGTTCCTTACAGCAATTTCTACTTTAAGGTTTGGGACTGTACCCGGAAATGCTGGGTGACAGATAACCAGACCGTTTCCGCAGCGCTTAACAAAGTGACCGTCTGGAAAACGGACGAAAAAGGCAGCATTACCGGCAACGACAAGGGCGGCGCTGCAAACCTTGCTGACCTGCTGGAATGGGGCAGCGCAGGTTATGATATTTATGAAGTCCATACAGGCACCGGCTATTATCTTACCGATAAACCGGTGCATTTTACACTGGACGGCGCGGTTGACCCGCTCGACCAGACGCTGGTTGTCAATTTTGCGGATGCGCCAGTACTGGGCACTGCAACGCTCACTAAAACCGGCGATGGCGCAACAGCGGTGACCGGCAGTGACGGAAGCAAGCAGGTTACTTACACCAATGTGCCGCTGCCCGGTGCGGTCTATGGTGTGTATGCCGCCGAGGACATCATCGCCCGCGATATTGACGGTACCGTTCGCAGTAACCGTAACACCACACTCAGCAAGACCTACAGTGTGGATGACGAATACGGCAAGCACCGTGAAATCAGCTTTACCTTTGCCGATACGCTCAAAAAAGATGCGCTTGTGGAAACGGCCATGACTGATTCCAAAGGCAAAATCACCACCAGCAATCTCTATGAAGGAAAGTATTATTTCAAGGAACTTTACAGCCCCGTTGGTTACACGCTTTCGGATGACAAGATTGCGTTTGAAATCAAAGACACGCACAACGCTGCCTTTGATTTAAGCGATACAAAGCTGAACCCGCAGGAACCGCACTACATCGGTTCCAATACGCAGAACAACAGCAGTGACAAGACGATTACCAAAGAAAATCTGGATTACTCCGGCGAAAAAGCGCGGCTGGCCGGTATCAAGACATTGGTGAAAACCAGTGACGCTCTTGCTCCGCTGGAACATGTAGAATGCACTGCAAACGATACCCGGCAGCAGGCGCACATTTCTCTTGTAAAGCGGTTCGTTGAACTGCCGGTTGCAAAAAGCCTCGATTACACCGGCGCAACGGTAGTTATCAAGACTGCGCAAAACATTGCTGCCGTTAAGGATAAAGACGGAAAGGTTGTCCTGCCCGCGGCGAAACTGGGCGATACCGTGCAGACCATCACCCTCAAAAAGGGTGACAATCCTCAGAAAGTTTTGACAAAGCTGCTGGCGGTCGGCGGCAGGTATACTGCCACCATGACCGTTACGCCGGAGCCGGACAAGATCGACCTGCGTACAACGACACCGTATACCTTTGTGGTGGAACTGCCGAAAAAGGATGATAGCAGTTCCAGTACATCCAGCGGAACCAGTTCCGGTTCCAAAGAAGCAGAAAAGCCGGTTGTGCTGGCGCAGACACTTGACCTCACCACCAATTTCCTTTACAAGTGGAACACGGCCAATGAGGGCAAGCACCTGAAAGCCACGCCGGACAAACTGCTCAAAGATTGTGTTTTCGGCCTGTACGCAGCCGAAGATATTGTTTCCGCAAAAACCGGCAGCGTGATTGCTAAAAAAGATACGCTGCTTTCCAGATTCAACTTTGACGAAAACGGCAAGGCAACTAACGTTCTGTACGATCAGGACGGCAAACCGACCGGAAAACTCTCCGTGGATATTCCGATAGGCGATTTTTACGTTAAAGAGCTGAAAACAGCAGATGGCTACACGCTCAACAGCGAAAAATACGATTTGCTGTTTTACCCGTGCGGTGTAGGAACGGCTATCAATGGCTTGCCTGACCAGAAACACAGCCAGACAATTGAAGTCACAACAACCAAAACGCCGTTGCTCAATCGTCCATATGACGTGAAAGAACCGACACCGCCTACTCCGGTACATCCGACCTACCCGTCTGCACCTTCTACAGGTGATTTCACGCTCACCAAGACCGATAAACTGACGGGCAGTTTCCTGCCGGGTGCTAAAATTTCTCTTAAAGACAGCACTGGTACAATCCATACAGCGACAACCGGCACAGACGGCAAGATAACTTTGCTGAGTCTTCCAACCGGTGCGGCAACATGGTGGGAAGCCAAAGCGCCGGACGACTATGTGCTGGACAGCACGGTGCACAGCATCACGATTACTGCCGGTCAGACTGCTGCCGCAGCACTGGCTGACAAGCCGGTTACCGGGACGTTTGAATTTACAAAGACCGATATTGCAAACAGCAAGCCGCTGCCGGACTGTGTAATTTCCATTACCAACGTCAAGACCGGCAAAGTTGTTTTTACCGGCAAGACAGACAGTACTGGCAAGCTGGTGTTTACAGATCTTCCGGCAGGTGACTACACCTATCAGGAAGTTTCCGCGCCAGTTAAGTATAAGTTGGATAATAAAGCCTATCCATTTTCTATCAAAGAGGATGGACAGATTGTGAAAGTGACCATGCAGGATCAGATCATGACCGGTACCTTTGAGTTTAGTAAAACTGATTTTGTGACGGCGAAAGCACTGCCGGACATGGAGATTGCTATTAAGGATGCTTCCACAGGCAAAGTCGTTTTTACCGGAAAAACCGGAAAAGACGGTAAGCTGACGGTGAAGCTTCCGGTCGGCAAGTACACCTATCAGGAAGTCAAGGCTCCGGCAAACTACACGCTGGATAAAACCGCCCATGCTTTTGAAATCAAGGCGGACGGGCAGATTGTCAAAGCCGTGATGAAAGATAAGCTGCTTCTCGGCGCGCTGGAAATTGTGAAAACAATGGACGGCAAAAAGGACGGACAGCTTGGCGGCATTCAGTTCCAGATAACCGGTACGGAGCTGAATGGTCAGAAGTACGACAAGACTTTTACGACGGATGTCCACGGCATGATTGAAATCAAGAATCTGCCAGTCGGTACCTACACGATTCATGAGCTGGAGGGCAAAGTCAATCAGGGCTATGTGCTGGCAGCTGACAAGACCGTATCCGTTAAGGCAAATCTGATTGCCAGTGTCAAAATCAACAACCAGAAAGTCAAGGCTGTTACTGTCACGAAAATTCCAGCAGCACCGAAAACACCGAAAACCGGACAAAGTCCGATCCTACCTTATATTGCAAGTTTCCTGTTACTGGCAGCAACTGGCGCACTTGCTTTCGTTAACCGCAAAAAGGCAAAACAACAGTAAGCCGGATAAATTGCTGCATTACTGTGGAAGAGGGTGGTTCAAATGGACTAATTTTGTCCGTAAAAAGTGATATACTACATTGATAGAGTACCTGTTTTGTGGTACGATTAATAAAAATCGTAAAGCAACAAGAAAACTGGATGGAGATGATTCTATGGGCAAAAACGAGTCTATTGCTTTGCAAGATGCTCTTGCATCTTCAAGTATGGAGGGATTTAAAATTACTGTGCAGACTGAGCGGGATTGTCAGCGATTAATGAGTGGCAAAATCACTGTGAAAAAACTTGTTCGTGAAATTCTATCTCGTCCTGCAGCCAAGACAGTGTAAAGTATGGGATACAGTATGGACCCAATTTCAGCAGACTGCTATCCGGACACTTCAGTCCTAATTAACAAATTCGATATTCATGATGCGGCCAAACTGAATGAAGTCGAAAATATCATCGTTTCTACACGTAATGCGGAGTGGCTGCAACGACCGCAGGTAAAAACATTCGACTTTGCTCATTATCAGGCCATTCATTACTTTTTTTTTCCGACTTATATGAATGGGCTGGTAAGATTCGCACAGTTAACATGAGCAAAAAAGTTACACACTTTTGCCGTGCAGACGAAATTGCAGAACGTGCTGAACTGATTTTTAGCCGCCTTAAATATGAGAATTATTTTCAAGGACTTGCTCATGATGCTTTTGTAGATGAAATTGTGGACCTTTATTGTGCAACCAATGACTTGCATCCTTTTCGAGAGGGAAATGGTCGCACGCAGCGTGCTTTTTTGACACAGCTTATTCGCAATGCTAACTACGACATCAGTTGGAAAAATGTTGATACAGATTTTCTTATGATTGCCACCATTCAGGCTGCTGGAGGTGTAACAGACTTTCTACAAAATTTTTTTGCTGAAGCAATAAATTAAATATCAATGTACTTGGTACTTGCGCTCCTTTTTTAAGGAAGCGCATTTTTTATATTCATGTACAATTATTTGTCGTACATAATTTTATTAAAAAGGTGGCCGCTATGAAAAGAAAAATTAACCGTCGCGCTGTCCTAATTGCGCTGGGACTAGTAGCTGCCCTATGCGCCGGATATTTGCTGAATACGTTTATTGTGCAGCCCGCGCAGATACAGGAAGATATACGGGAACTAAAAAGCATTCGAGCGGAACCAGTTCCGGTTAACAGCCAAACCACCCATACAAATGCAAAACCGAATGTTCAAAAGAAAACGCAGATTTCCTCTTTTGAACGCATGCAGAAAGTACACAAGGACATCAAAGGCTGGCTGACCGTACCCGGTACTAATATCGACTACCCGGTTTTACAGAGTTCCAAAGTAAATCCGGATTTTTATCTGCACAGAAATTACAAAAAGCATTATCGGGAAGCGGGCAGCCTTTATCTGCAGTATGACTGTAAGCCGCAAATTTCCCGCAATTCTGTAATCTATGGACATCATATGCTGTACGACGCTATGTTCACGGAGCTTACCAAATATAACTATTTCAGCTTTTGGAAAACACACCAAAGCTTTTTTTACGAAGACATTTCCGGTAAACACAGTTATGAGATTTTTGCGGTACTGCACGTTTCGCCGGATCATTTTCAGTTTAACCGGACACAGTTCGCGGATGACACGGACTATGCCCGGTTTTTGTCTGCCCTGCAGAGCAGGTCTATTTACAAAACAGGGATGAGCGTTACAGCAAAAGATAAAATCATGATGCTCGTTACCTGTTCCTATGAACAGCGCAACGGGCGGACAGTTGTAATTGGCAAACTCATAAAAGGAGGTCAAAATTGAACTACATCGTAAAAAACGTTCAGGATGATCTTGTCGGGCATCGTCTGCTGGTAATGCAGGACAAGAAAACTATGGAATATATTTCAGCATGTGACACAGAGATTGAAGCCAGACAGTACGCCGGGGAAATGGAATATATTCTCAAAGCAATTACACTGGATAACCGCCGGATCTGGTTGTGGGAAACATCAAACTTGTCCGAAGCTTATCAGCATAAAATCGAACTCGACAGGCTTTTAGAATCTTTTTAAAAGACGGAAAAACTTAAATAGGAAGGAAAAAACTATGAGATTTAAAAACATGCTGCACTGTAGAAGTGCTGCTTTGATGCAAACGCAAAAATTGACTGCAGGGAAATATCATGTTGATTCAAGCAATACTTTACAAGTTTAAATTATAGAAGCAATTTCGCGGAAAAAGTTGTTACCAACCGCGGAATTGAACCATAGTCAAGTCAGTA
>DHDR01000005.1:0-3216 GCA_002399445.1 Ruminococcaceae bacterium UBA4871
CAAGTTCACTATACCACTACAAGGTCAATGGATTTTTTAACGTTCCTATTTTCACCATCATTTTCATGGGCTATCTTACTAAGCGTGTTCCGCCAATTGCTGCAAAGATCGTACTGCCGTTTTTCGTAATCGTTTATGGGCTTACCCAAACGGTTTGGCACACAGGTTTGCATTATTTATATGTTTCCGCTATTTTGTTTGTAATTTCCTGCTTGATCATGTATATTATCGGTAAAATTCATCCGATGGATCATGATTTTGTTTTGCAAACTCATGAACTTGTTGATGTCCATCCATGGAAATATCGTTTTCGTATGGCAGGAGTTGTCATTTGGCTGATGATTAATATGTATATTATTTTCTCAAAACTCGGACTTGCCAAAGCAGGTGGAGCAGATGCAGGTACTGTTTTGGCTATCGTAATTAACACGGTTGCTTGTATCATTTTATCTGGAATCTGTGAAAAGAAATTTGTAAAGGCGACAGACGAATAAGAAAATATATAAAAATTACATATATATTGTTTAGACTTCTTATATCATGCAACCTGCATTTGTGCTAAAATACAGGTTGCATGATTGGTATAAAGGAAAATTCAGTCAGCTTCTGCTCACCGCTTGCCTCTGTTTCAATTACTTAAAAATGATGAAATAAAAGAACTGAATTGTGACAGTGTCATATTGTCAGTCGGCTACAAACCCGAAAACCCGCTGTACGAGCAACTTAAATTTGATGTACCTGAAATTTATCTTTTAGGAGATGCGAAAATGCGGCAAACATTGAGGCCGCTAATTATATCTAAGACAGCACTGCACAACAGACTATAGAAAAGTGAAGAGACGTGTCGCTTACCTAAAACAGCAAACAGCGTAGAATAAAATAGGCTCTCTTTTGATTAAAGAGGCAAACGATAGGAGGAGGGTCTGTAATCAAAATCAAACTTGCTAATGAAGAATTGCATTCGATTTGTAGGTTTGCTTTTGTGGGCCTCGCTGTTTGTACTTTTTAGTAGCAGAGCAATCCTGTGACTATGCCACAGGATTGCTCTATTTTTTAGCTTCCGCAGTTAAAGTGAATACAAATGCTGATGTCTATCAGCCAAAACAAGCTGAAAAAGTCCCTCTGGATTGCCGTGCTGCTTTCCTTGGTTCACATCATTGACAAACACAGAACACAGAATCAAAAATATTGAGAATTTTCTTGACAAATTACCTGTTTCTATGATATTATAATTAACGCAGTTGTGTAGAAGTTTTTTAAATTTATTTGGAGAGGTGTCCGAGTGGTTTATGGAGCTGGTCTTGAAAACCAGTGATCCCAAACGGGACCAAGAGTTCGAATCTCTTCCTCTCCGCCATCGAAGATAACAAATGTTTTTTGATACAATATTAGAAGTACTGGAAATATTCACCGATGGAGAAATACCCAAGTGGTGAAGGGGCTCCCCTGCTAAGGGAGTAGGTCGGGAAACTGGCGCGTGGGTTCAAATCCCACTTTCTCCGCCAAAATGATAAAAACCGCATGGTTAAGCCATTTTTGACTTAACTGTGTGGTTCTTTTTTATGCTAAAAATGATTGAGAGAATTGCAAAAAGATATTCTATTGCTATTCTATTGCTATTCATTATATATGTGTATAAGAAAAAAAAACAAAAAATATTTTCAAAAAAGTATTGACAATATCACCATATGGAGATATTGTCAATACTTTTTTTGAAAATTTCATTGCATATGGTGATAAATGTGATATAATATAAGCATATTTATAAGGAGAGTTGATAATGAAGCAAGTAAGCAATTTTGCAGATAGAATGAAAGAATATATGAAATCTCATGATGGAATGACATATGAAGCTCTTTCAAAATTAACAGGAGAAAATCCTCAGACTTTAAATAGATATACGCTAGGTCAACGGGTTCCTAAAATAGATAGCGCCGTAAATATTGCACTCAAATTAGGTATTTCTCCTATGTGGCTTCAGGGGTTTGACGAACCAATGCAAGTAAATGTTTCGTCTCCAGATTTTTCCAAAACAAAGCGGTCAACTGCTGAGGAAAGTCTTCTCTCAGATTTTCGCAAGCTGAATCGAAAAGGGCAGGAAGCGGCATTAGCTGCAATTAAAGGCTTCACGTGTTTACCAGAATACACGGAAGCTAAAAATGAAGAGGTAGGATAATTAATTTTTCCAGTTTTTTTAACAAATAATGCCGATTTTTTAAAAATTTTATTGCATGGATGAATATGGAAATGTATTATAGAATTATATAGGCGTTTGCCAGAGAAAGGGGAAATTACTATGAAGTGTCCGAAATGCGGAAAAGATGTAGGAGATTCTAAATTCTGTCCATATTGTGGGGAAAAAATAGAAGAAGATTCTCAGTTACAAGCCGAAAATGTAGAAAACAAATCTGAAAACAGCCAAGTTTTAAAAAAGCATAAAAGAATTAATGTTCCTGCAATCATAGCCATATCGATTGCGGGTGCCTTTTTAATCGGAATAGCTGGTGTTGCAAATATGAAAACACCAACTAGTCATGGGGTTCAAAGTTCTAGTCAAATTAGTTCTGAAAGTTCTTCATCAGATACAGCTGATTCTGACAGTTTATTAGATTCAGATGATTATGGTGATACAAACAGCTTAGAAGATTCTTCAGATGGCACGTCTTCATTGACATCTTCACAAGAAGCTTTAATCAGAAATGCTTTTATAGGTGATTGTAAAATTATTAATTACAAAAGCATTGCAAGGGATCCGCAAAAATATGTAGGAAAAGCCGTTAAATTCAAAGGACAAGTGCAGCAGGTAATTGATGAAGGCCCTAAGAAAGAAGCACTTATGGTATATGTGGATCCGGATGATGATGGAATCTATCAAGATCCTATTTATGTAACACATGCAAAAGATAATTCAGAATCTCGTATATTGGAAAAAGATATTTTAACAATGTATGGAACGGTATCTCAATTGCAAACATACACAACCGTTATGGGAGATGAAAGAACTATTCCAGGGATGCTTGCAGATTATATTGTTGTGAATAGTAAATGATGCGGGAGGACCTATGAAGTGTAGAAAATGTGGTGCATCTATACCGGATGATTCTATCTATTGTAATCCGGATATCCGGACTTTTTTATAGAAAAGCTTTTGGCTTTCTATCATAAGTTACTACTTGTCGATGACAGCACTTAGAAACTGCTGCGTGCGAGCTTGGG
>DHDR01000005.1:3382-11453 GCA_002399445.1 Ruminococcaceae bacterium UBA4871
TCCATAACAACAACACGGTCTGCGACTTCGCGGGCAAACCCCATTTCATGGGTCACAATGACCATCGTCATGCCATCCATAGCAAGCTTTTTCATAACCTGTAGGACCTCTCCAATTAATTCAGGGTCCAAAGCTGATGTCGGCTCATCAAACAGGATGTATTTTGGATTCATGGCTAAAGCCCTTGCAATTGCGATTCGCTGTTTTTGACCACCGGAAAGTTCGCTTGGATAAGCCTTTGCCTTATCGGAAAGCCCGACTTTAGCAAGTAAGGTACTTACCATTTCGTCCATTTCTGCATGGGTAAGCTTTTTATTGCTGCGCTTTGGGCCCAAAGTAATGTTGTCATATACATTGAGGTGTGGAAAAAGATTGAAATGCTGGAACACCATGCTCATTTCCTTACGAATCGCATGAATATTCTTGGAGTTTACTTCTTTCCCCCCTACATATACACTGCCTTCATCTGCCTTTTCTAATCGGTTAAGACACCTTAAAAACGTGCTTTTCCCAGCACCGCTGGGACCGATAATGGCGACTACTTCACCATCATGTACATCCATACTGATGCCTTTTAATATTTCTTTTCCATTGAATGATTTGTGAATGTTCTTTGCAGATATTACCGTTTCTGTCATGAGTGAGCTCTCCTTTTTTCCAGTTTTGTTACAAATAATGACATTGGATAACTGATAGCAAAGAAAATAAGTGCAATGATTAGATAAGTCTGCATTGGCAGCGATGTCTGATTGATAATGATTTTTGATTGTTTAACGATATCGTTGCAACCGACTAGGGAAACAATGCTGGTATCCTTTATTGCACCAATATAAAATCCCATCACAGTCGGAAGGAAAATACGGAATGCCTGTGGGAAAATAATGAACCGCATGATATCGAAGCCATTCATTCCCACGCAATAGCCAGCTTCCCATTGCCCTTTCGGAATCGATTCGATTCCGGAGTGGGAGTTCGCAGGCATCTACGCCGACGACGGCATCTCCGGCACGAACACCAAGAAGCGGAATGAATTCAACCGGATGATTGACGACTGCATGGCTGGAAACATCGATATGATTATCACAAAATCCATCAGCCGGTTTGCCCGAAACACGCTGGACTGCCTGAAATACATCCGGCAGCTCAAGGAGAAAAACATTCCGGTCTACTTCGAAAAGGAGTATATAAGAATAGGCAGAAATCCTTTATTTTCAAGGCTTCCTGCCTTTTTCTATGCCATTTTGTCGCTTGTTTGTCGCTTAAATCTACCGTATGTTATCGAATGATAATGAATGATATTATGAATCTGTACCCGTTGCCAAAAAATCAAACAAATTCATTTGTCCTGATTCTTCCATTTTAGTTTCATATTTTTCGCGAACTTCTTGCATAAAATCCTCAACCGCGTCAGGATGATTTTTGAGAAACCATTCAACATGGTTCTTAATATATTCTTCTCTTACCTGTGCATCATTCAAGTCGTTAGGAACACGTTTCATCCTTTCATCAATGCTATCAAACCCTTCAAATTTTTCTGCAAGGCGTTCTTTTGTCATTTCAATATATTCAGGGTTAATATCTATGCCTATCCCTTTTCGCCCAGTTTGCTGGCACACCCTCAAAGCTGTTCCACTTCCTACAAATGGGTCAAGGACAGTATCACCCGGGTCTGAAGAAGCTAATATCATTCTTTCAAAAAGGCCTTCCGGTTTTTGTGTGGGGTGTTTTTTCCGATTTTTATTACAATAGTGCATATGAGAAAACTCCCAAACGTTACCCGGATTTGCCCCACGCATATTATTCACAGAGCGATAATATTTTTGCGGTACCCTTACAGCATCTAAGTGAAAAACAAACTTTTTGGGGTGCTTTGTAAACATTAAAATATCATCATGGCGGGGCGAAAAGCCTTTTGTTTTTCCTATTCCCTGTGTATAAAACCATGTTATCCAAGAATTAAAAGTAAGCCCTAATTCCTGTTCTAAAATCATATAAATATACGATATATATCGCATACCCATGAAAACATATATTGTTCCGTCATCCGTTAGAACTCTTTTGGCTTCTTTTAACCATTGACGAGAGAAATCAAGATACTCATCAAATTCTAATTTATCCTGATTATTTCCATAATTTTTATTAAGATTATAGGGCGGGTCGGTAGTAATTAAACGTATGCTTTTATCGGGTATTTTCTTCAATTCTTCTAATGCATCCCCGCAAATCGTTTTTAATTCTTTATCCATTGGTTTTTCTTTGCCTCTCTGTAGAAATCCTCAAATGTTCTGCGAGAACTATGTAAATACTTATGGTCAAGCAACTGACACATTTCCCATGTTGTCCGGTATTGATACGTTACATAGTGAATATCCTTTATCTGAATTTGTCCTGTTCCGAGTGCCGGATTATAATTTATGTCAGCATCACTAATAAATTTCAAATCATACGCATTATAGTCAACAACTTCCATAATGCCATCTACAAGACCCGTTTCTCTATTTCGTTCAGAGTACACGCGGTGCTTTATGGAGAGAATGATGAACATAAAATCAGGGTCTTTAACGTAGGCTGTTCTGATTCGTGAAAAAGACGTTATATTGGGACCCTTGCCACTATTGGGAATATCATTTGCAGTTGCTTTAACATCAACATTCCCGGTTAAAACAGAGTTACCTTTTCGAAATTGCAAAACAATATCGGCCATTCCAAGGCGTTCTTGTGCTTCGACATTTATCAAATTATAAATATTATTTTGATTGTCTCTTATTCCTGCAAAAACTTCACCGGCCCACGCTTCGATCATAGGCCCTGCAATTTTATTTATATTTTCTAGTGGAAGGCCCATTCGTAAATTTGTGTTCATAACGATTTTATTATCGTTTGCTGCTTTTCGCTCATCCAAAATAGCAGTAATTTGTTGAATTACAAAGGCAGAATCCTCGCGATAGGTAGGTGATTCTTGGGGTATTTTAAAAATCAAATCATCATACGTCATGGTTGCATTTGTCCTTTCTTTTACTATGTATTTCAACAATATCATCAAGCCCGCAGTGCAGAGCGGTAGCGACTTTCGCTAAACTGTCCATTGCGACGACTTCATCTTTTCCCATTTTGGCAAGTATGTTCGTGCTGATACCTGCCGCCTTGCGCATCTGTGTTCGTGTCATATGCTTATCAATCAGCAGTTTCCACAACTTGTTATAGCTGTATGTCATGCGCTTACCTCGCTGAATTTATACATAAAATCATAAATTATAGTATAGCAGAAAGCAGCACTTGTTTCAATCATTTATCATGCTTCTGTGATACGCTTTTATTTTTGCAATTAGAGAATGAAAAAGGCTATCCAAGTTGGATAGCCTAAAAGTCCGTTATGATTCGATAATTATTATCCATTTCCATTATAGATAGGTTTAAACTTATCTCTTGATATTGTCAAACAGCCTGCACCACTCTTTTGACAGAGAAAAGTGCAGGCTGTTTTCTCGGCAAACATTTTTGTTATACCGGCATTATCACAAAACCGTTATGATAAACGAATATGCTTCATTTTCAATAAGCACATTCTTTTATAATAACAAGGCAAGCTGTTTACACAACTTGCCTTGTTATCAGTTTTTGGTGGACGTTACAGGACTCGAACCTGTGACCTTCCGCACGTCAAGCGGATGCTCTAGCCAGCTGAGCTAAACGTCCATTTGTCTTTTCATGAACAACGCTTAACTATTATACCGCGATGTTTCAATAAAATCAAGTTTTTTTGAAAAAAATGTCTTTTTTCGTACATTGCATTTTTTTATCACTTCTTTTATAATAAAAGGGCAGGGTAGGAAGGGGTTAATATTATGTCAGTTGGCTTAGTTCTAGAAGGCGGCGGAATGCGCGGGGCATATACAGCAGGGGTGCTGGACGAATTTATGAAACATGAAATTTATTTTCCTGCTGTTTATGCAGTTTCTGCAGGGGCATGCTGTGCTCTTAGCTACCTTTCGGGACAGTATGAACGGAATAAGAATATTTTTTACAACTATGTTTCCGATAAACGGTATGTTAGCGTTCATAACCTGCGAAAAAATGGATCGCTATTTGGGTTTGACTTTATTTTTGGAACACTTTTCTATGATCTGGTGCCATTTGATGCACATGCTTTTCGAAGCTCTAAGATCCATTTAATGGTCGGTGCGACTGACTTGAAAACAGGCCGTGCTGCCTATTTTGGTAAGGAAGAAATGGATGAGCATTTTCTTCCGGTGCAAGCTTCCAGCTCACTGCCGTTTTTATCCAATATTATTAAAATTAATAACCGGCCTTATTTAGACGGCGGGATTTCCGCGCCAATTCCATATGAGCGTTCTCTGCTGGATGGAAATGGGAAAAATGTGGTGGTGCTTACCCGTGACCGATCATTCCGAAAACGTTCTGCTCCAAGCTATCCGCATTCTTTTATCAATGTCCGTTACCGGGAGTATCCGGCTTTTGTGCGGGCACTGCTGTCACAGTCAGATCTTTATAATGGGGAGCTGGACTTTATCTCTCGGCAGGAACAGGCGGGTACGATGGTTGTTATCCGTCCGAGCCAGCCGATTGATATCAGCCGTTATGAGAAGAACCAAGAAACGCTTATGCGACTGTACCAGATGGGCAGGCAGGATACACAGGCTAAGCTGACGGAAATACAGAAACTTTTAAAAAGTGATTGAATTATGTGGCCTTACTCAAAATTTGTAAGTGAGTAAGGCCATTTTTTAAATGATTCATTCATGAATCGTACACTGCTGAATTTCTATATACAACAAAAAGTCCAAGCTCTTGGCTGGACTTTTCCAATTTTTTATTACGGCCAAACGGCCAATGTACCGGCAGATATTCATTTCTGCTTTTGCTGGGGGTCTTTTGCTTCTTGTCCTTTGCTTTTTGAAGGCTCATCTTCCGCTTCTGTTTGATTACTATGTCTGCGGCACCATGCCCGCGTACCAAGGATTGCAGCCAAAGCTGCTGCAGCTATGAGAAAGAATACCAGCATACCACTTTGAAAACCGGAAAATCCGTCTGTACCGGTAACATTCATCTGCTGCCCATGCAGATTCTCTGCATAAGAGGCTGCGGAGGGAGTGTACCTCTCATCTTTTCCCTGTTTGCTGGCGGACTTTTTGCTAGTGGACTTTTTGCCGGCGGATGTTGTTTTTCGGTTGAGTGATTTTTTTTGAGATCTTGTATAGCTTTTTGAAACAGCTGTTTTGTGAGCAGTTTTTGCGCCTGCAATACCGGCTGATTTTGCTTTTCTTCCGGAAAAAGCTGGAGCACTGATTTCCTGAGGTGCCAGCCGATGCACAACTACTGTATAATCCGATGTACTCTTCCTATCTGCAGAGGTTACATGAACGGTAATCACGGTATCACTTCCTGCTGCCTGGAGTGTATGACGATTTGCAGAAGCGGCTGCATTGTTGGCAGTATTTACTTTCAGCCAAACCTGTGAACAGGAATCTGGAACTGTCAAAGTATATCTATGGATTTCTGGCGAAAAAGCAGGAGATAAAGTGGCACCTGCTGGAGAAGAGACAGCTATTTCCTGCGCGACTGGAGTATCCGGCGCGGCTGCGGACGTTTCCCCATGAAGTTTATGGACCATTACCCAATACTGCTTCTGCTTTTTTCCATCCAAAGATTTTGCTGTAATGGTAATAACCGTATCATTTCCATCGGGCAATAGGGTATGTCTGTTGACGGTAACCGCTGTCTCAGCTGACTGTTCAGTGCGAAACCAAATTTCACGGCAGCTTTCCGGAACAGTCATTTGATAAGAAGTCGCTTCAGGATCAAACGGAGGGACCAACTGCCCTAAACTGCTGTTTTCCGGTTCTAATGCTGTCAGACAGGGGCTTCCTTCCTGTGAAGAACTGGCTTGTGAAGAAGAATCCTGCAAATTTACCTGCAAGGCCGCTTCTGACTGCCCACTGCTTTGCAGGGAATGCCCGTCATAATCACACACTTCATCTACTGTGGCGCGGAAAAAGTAATTCTTTGGTTCGGCTGTCTGCCGAACCCGAAAAACATAAGTGATGATATTGCCTGAAAGAAGTGCAGCACTTCCTTGATGGATGTCACAGGTATAAACGGTAATCATCGGATCGTCCTGCCGCACAAAAATATCGGCCCCGCTTGTTTGCGGTGCGTCTTCTTTTCCAAGGTATTCAAAAGTTTGTGCGTCATATTGTAAAGATACACGAAAAGCCCCGGCCGTTGTCTTTCCCGGCGAGGCAATTAACCGGACATGGACTTCAGTTCCCGGAGCAGCTTTTTCTTCATCCAAACGAATAAAAAATGATGGACCATCAACCCGATTTAAATAGGCAAAGGCCGGTATCGCGATTAGCAGTATCACAACCATCAGGATAGGTAATAAGACTTTGAAAATTTTCACCCGGCTATTTTTATTTTGGATATGCTGCGTCATGTTGCAACAACCGCAGACGTTGCTACTCTGCACAGCCTTTTGCGGATGAGTTCCAAGCGGAAGCGATTATACCGTTGGATAATAGCAAATGGACTGTTTCCAAAAAAGACCAGCACGGAAAAAGTAACGCCAACAATTGATTGATTGGCTGCCAGTATTACGAAAATGCAGCCCAAGTTCCAAGCATGCATCCATTCTCCGCGACAGGTTTCCCGGATAAACTGATCCAAATATTTTACTGAAGTTCCCGCCAGATGCCGTTTGGAAAAACCGTCCTTTCTGATAAACTGCGGCATACGGTCTTTCCACTCCGTGATATGTAGATGGTCGCGGTACCAGCGGCCGTCTTTTTCCCACCTCCGCTGCCTGTAAAATATAGCATCCGGCCTAAAAGATGACAATGGCATTCGACTGGAAAACAAATATGTGATGCCATGCCATGCGCCAACAATCAGAAAATTAATCATGAGCATAGACAGATAATCGAGGTCCTGCAACATACCTCTTCTCTCCTTTCGCTCGCGGTAGGTGTTTTTTGGGACTGCCGTCTGCTATTTTATATGCCACAGAAGCGGTATGGCTTTTGCTGCACATAAATTACCGCTTTTAAAAAAACATAAAAAACATATATCATAAATTTTAACTTTTATACAAATAATACACTTATATTATAGTACATCAATTAAAGTTTGTAAACCGATTGCAATCCGTCTAAAGTATATACGCTTACCAGCCTGCATATTCCCAATCTCTGCGATTACAAAACAGATCATTTCATGGAAAAAAAAGCTGGAAAACCAGTTTAGGAGATACTCGCCAATGGGGATAAAAAAGACCTTCTGCTGCAGAATAAAACTACGGCAGGAGGTCTTTTTATGCCAAATCCTATACAAAAGTAATAACAGTATCTATCATCATGCCAAAACAGCTAACTTTGGGATACGGAGAGCCGAATCTTTAAATCCATTTAAGCTCTCACACGGTGCTGATGTTGAACAAGCTGTGGCTGCATATTACACATTCTCACATTCTATTTCAAAAAATCATTTAAAATAGCCGCACTTCTTTCAAAATTCCGGATAAAGCTGGCGTAATTCAGCACTGATTCTATACCTTATTACTATGAAAACGATTTATATTCGTTTCCTAGACTTAGAATTTTTCATCATGTTTCCACTTTTGGTACAGCTTCATCTGGAAGGTTATAATCATCTAAAATTTCAGAAAGATTATCAGGGAAAACGAGGTTGCGTAAAAGGGTCTGGGCGAGTTTTACAGCCCGAGTGTGGCCACCGGTGACAGAGCCGGAAGCAGATTCTATTTTGGTTTGTGTGATGCAGATACCAGAATTTTGCTCGGAACTATAAACATAATATGTTAGTTCACTATTTCTTACGGCTGCTTTACCAATTTCTTCTTTCAGCATAATTCTTCACTCCTCATAATTCTTCGATTTTGTGTGACCGCATATCACGCTACAATGATTTGCCCACACACCTGTTTTTCAAGGTCCAAGAATAATTGTAGTTTCTTTTACATAGGAATGCAAGAGAAAAACAGGAAAACTTTAGAAATATTAACTATATTCAATATGTTGGGTAAATTGTTCCACTG
>DHDR01000005.1:11626-48358 GCA_002399445.1 Ruminococcaceae bacterium UBA4871
AAGTTTTGTTTAATTTCATCTGCTCACCAAAGATGAATTTATAAAACATTACAAAAATTTATACTAAAAGTAATGGAATAAAGATATTTTGCACAGAGTTATAATCAACCAATAGGAAGGATGACAGCCCAATGGAATGGTACAGCATATCGGCTGCAGAATGCTTTCAGAAATTTTCCGTCAATCCGAGAAAAGGACTTAATCGAGCACAGGCAGGACACCGCTTGCATGAAACGGGGAAAAATATCCTTGCGCAGCCACCTCGGAAGTCTATGCTCAGGCGCTTTTTGGAGCAGTTCAAGGATTTCATGGTACTCATCTTACTGTTGGCGGCCGCTGTTTCTTTTCTGACTTCTTGGGCACAGGGAAATACCGACTACATAGATTCTATCATCATTTTGCTGATTGTAAACGTAAATGCAGGGATTGGGCTGATGCAGGAGAACCGCGCTGAAAAGGCACTGAAAGCGCTGCAAAGTATGGCAGCACCGCAGGCACAGGTGATTCGCAGCGGGCGGTCTATTCATATTCCGGCCGAAGAGCTGGTGCCGGGCGATTTAGTTTTGCTGAAAGCGGGGGACCTGGTGCCGGCTGACGTACGGCTTACACAGTCCACTGACTTGCGCGTGCAGGAAAGCACGCTGACTGGAGAGAGCCGAGCGGTGCGAAAGGACGCAAAGTCTCTTTGTAAGGCTGACACGCCCCTTGGTGATAGGCGGAACATGTGCTTTTCTTCCACCAGTGTGGCAGCCGGTCATGGACAGGGTATTGTCGTAGAAACCGGTATGAGAACGCAGGTTGGACATATTGCGCGTATGCTGACGGTGCAGGAGACACCGCAGACACCGCTGCAGAAAAAGCTGGAACAAACAGGCAAAGTCCTTGGTATCGGTGCGCTGGTTTTGTGCGGCATCATTTTTTTGATGGGTTTGGCGCAGGGAACACCGCCGCTGAATATGTTCCTGACCGCAATTTCACTGGCAGTAGCGGCCATTCCGGAGGGCCTGCCGGCAGTGGTGACAATTGTGCTGGCAGCGGGAATGCGGCGCATGGCAGACCGGCGGGCAATCGTGCGTCATATGATGGCGGTGGAAACACTTGGAAGCGCCAGCGTTATCTGCAGTGACAAAACCGGTACGCTGACACAGAACCATATGACGGTGGTGGAGCTGCGCGATGTTTCCGGAAAATTGTCCAAACATTCTCAACACGGCCGTCAACTGCTGAACTGTGCTGCTTTGTGTACAAACTGTACGGTGGACGGCAGCCATGTCTTAGGAGAATCAACGGAAACAGCTTTGTGTGAAGCGGCAGAAAATAAGGCAACTTTGGACCGACAGTTCCCACGGGTTCGGGAGATTCCATTTTCTTCTGAACGCAAGAGAATGACTGTTGTTGTCCGGCTGCCCAATGGAAATTTCCGTGTGATTACAAAAGGCGCACCGGATGTGCTGGAAAAATTGTGCCGCGGAGGTTGTGCGCCCCGCCAAAATCATGAAATGGCTTCGAGAGCACTCCGTGTACTTGCGGTGGCCTGTAAAGAGATTTCTTCGTCGGAGAACGAAGACGATCAGACACTGGAAAGCGGACTGCAGTTTCTCGGACTGATTGGGATTGAGGACCCGCCGCGGCCGGAAGTGAAAGAAGCAGTTCATTTGTGTAGGCAAGCAGGAATCCGTCCGGTGATGATTACGGGGGACCATGCGGAAACAGCGGCTGCCGTTGCTAGGACGCTGGGGATTTTAACGGATGGAAAAGTCATTTCTGGGCCGGAACTGAATGCCATCCCGCAGGAAACTTTAACTGCCAGAATTTATGACTATTCCGTTTTTGCCCGCGTGTCTCCGGAAGATAAGGTGCGGATTGTCAAGGCATTTCAGAGCCGCGGTGAAGTGGTTGCCATGACCGGAGACGGCGTGAATGATGCTCCTGCTTTAAAAGCAGCTGATATTGGCTGCGCGATGGGACAGAGTGGAACAGATGTTGCAAAATGTGCTGCGGATATGATTCTTGCGGATGATAATTTTGCGACAATTGTAGAAGCTGTGTGGGAAGGTCGGGGAATTTACAGCAATATCCGCAAGACAATCCATTTCCTGCTTTCCTGTAATATTGGAGAACTGTTGTCTGTCTTTGTCAGCTTTTTACTGCGCTTACCGCTTCCGCTGGTTGCGATTCAGCTTTTGTGGGTGAATCTGGTGACGGATTCTTTTCCTGCGCTGGCTCTGGGCGTGGAACCGATTGATAAAGATGTGATGCAGCAGAAACCCATCCGGCGTGGAAGCAGCATTTTTGCCAACGGCCTTGGATGGTCAATTCTTGTGGAGGGGTGCCTGATCGGTGCATTGTCCCTTCTGGCCTACACAATCGGCAGAATTTATTTTGACATTCTTCCCGAAAATCCAATGATTGGGCGGACCATGGGTTTTGCGGTGCTGAGCCTTTCTCAGCTTGCCCATGCTTTTAATATGCGCAGTGATACCCATTCGCTTTTTGAACACGGCAGACCAAAGAATGGAAAGCTGGTTGCGGCCACAATCGGCTGCGCAGCAGCGATGATTGCTGTTGTAGCAGTTCCTGCACTGGCAGCTGTTTTCAAAACGGTCCTTCTGTCGCCGCTGCAGTGGCTGATCACATTGGCACTTTCTGCAGCACCAATTGCAGTGATTGAGTTGGAAAAAGCTATGCAGAGGAAAAAACAGGATTTGGAAAAACTGCGGCAGAAAAATATTCATTTGCCAAAGCAGACACAAAAGTCTGCATAATAAGGCTTCCGTGTTCTGACCAATGACTGGCTTTCAATACTATGATTTATACAATTTATACAACAGAAGATTTAGACGCCATGTGCCGTACACTTAAAAAACATGTGCTGCATTTTTATCTGAAATTTGGAATTGTGTTCAAATACTCAAAATCGATACAAGACGAGAGATGATTCCATAAACGAAAAGAAACACAGATTGAGTTGATTCTCTAAGCTGTATTTTCAGGAAATTCAAATACCCGCCAAAAGAAAGTGAGAGGGACATCTATCCAAAACGGATAGATGCCCCTCTTTTAAGATGCTCAAAACCTTGGCACAGCAATCCAGAAAAGAAGCAGGTATTCAAATGAACTGCTATGGAAACAAAAAGGTAAGGATGGCATAAAGGAGCGCAGCTCCGCATGCAGGCAAAAGTACCCAGACCGGAGAAATCTCCAATTCTGCCACTTTTAGCAGGCGGGAAATGCTGAGGGCTGCATTAAATATTTCACTTAAAAACAGAAGCATGACGTAACCCATCAGCCCCAGATGCGGCAAAATGAAAGCACACCATGTGACACGCATACAGGAATCTGCAATGTTGTAAAATAGAGAATAAGACTGCTGATCCAGTCCTTTGAGCATACCGTCTACCACACTGTCCACATACATTAATGGGACTAGCGGGGCCATTATCCGCAGCAGCCAGGCAGCTTCGGTGCTGCCGTAAAACAGTCTGCACAATGGAGCAGAAAACGCGGCAATGCATGCGGCAACGGCAAAGGAAAAGCACAGTGTCAGGCGAAAAGCGCTGCCTGCAACCAATTGGATTCGCGTATGCAGCTGCCGGGTACAGCAGCGGGCGAGTTCCGGTACCAGCAGTGTGACAGCCGCAAACAGGGCAGCGCTGGGAAACTGCAGGACAGGAAGCACCATCCCGTGCATCATCCCATATTGCGCCAGTGCGCCAGTATATCCATATTGCGCGGCAAGACCGCGTGGAATCAACAGGTTTTCGACGGAAAAAAGCAGACTGCGAAGCCCGGTGCCCCCCATGACAGGCCCGCCGATGCGCACAGGCTCTTTCCATGGAACTGGAATTTCCGATTTGTTAACTTTGTGACTTCCATACCGGAGAGCATAAGCGAGCACCATGAAAAGGCAGGAAAACATTTCTGCCAGCGTAGAAGCAAGCATCAGTGCAGTTAGGGAATTATGAATCCAATGTATGAGCAGAATGCTTAATGTAATTCCGGCAGCCTGTTCCAGCAGTTCTGCGATCATGGGTGCCCCTGTGTGTCCCTCAGCAACGAAGCAGCCTTTCAGGGTGGCGGCAGCCGCAATGCATGGCAGACCGGGAATCAGCACCCGCAGTGGGGTGGTGCCGCCGAGGGTTTCTGCCAGCAGCGGTGCGCCAAAGTACAATGCGATTCCCGCCACTAAGCTTACAGCAAGACTCAGTGCCAGACAGCGGCGCAAGGTGCGGCGGTTTGGTCCGTGTTCGGCGGTCAGGCGCGTTGCAGCAAAATTTGCTCCGGAAGCAGACACCACGACACCTAACGAAAAGACAGAAAAGATGAGCTGATAAATGCCCATCTGGACATCGCCAAGTTCGTCGCATACCCAACCTTTGAACCAAATACCGGAAAGACGCAGAGCAGTAGCTTCCAGTGTCAGCCAGCACGTATTCCGAATGAATGCTTTTTTATTCATCTGCCTGCCCTCCCTTGGACGTCCTCTCCCATGCATTATATTGAAAAAGGGCGGACAAAATGATAAAATACCCTTATTAGGAAGAAATCAAAAATCTGCAGGAGGGATCGGAAATGATTTTGGAAACAAAACGACTGGTTTTGCGTCCATGGAAAGAAGAGGATGCAGAAGCGCTGTATCATTATGCAAAAGACCCTGCAGTCGGCCCTTCTGCTGGATGGCCGGTTCATACCAGCGTTGACGACAGCCGCAGGATTATTCGGGAAATTTTATCTGCGGAAAACGATTTTGCAGTTGTCAAAAAAGGAGAAACAGGCCCGATCGGCGCTATCGGCCTAATGGTTGGGCAGGCAAGCGGCCGTGCTATTTCCCATAACGAAGCAGAAATCGGTTACTGGATCGGCGTGCCGTATTGGGGGCAGGGGCTGATCCCGGAGGCTGTACGGGAAATGCTGCGCTATGCTTTTGAGGATCTGCAGCTGCAGACAGTTTGGTGTGCTTATTTTGACGGCAACGAAAAGTCCCACCGTGTGCAGGAAAAATGTGGGTTTTGCTATCACCATACCGTTCGGAACAAGGTTTGCCTCCCGCTCCACACGGTAGTAACCGAACAGGTTAGCCGCTTGACCAAAGAGGAATGGGAGCGCTTCACAGGTGCGGATTTGCACGAAGAAAAGAACAGGGGGAAGCGGAAAATGGACTGGACAGATGTAACTGTAACCGTGGCACAGAAAGACAGCGAACAGGCGGAAGCTATTGCACAGATGGTGGTGCCTTACGGAATTTATATTGAGGATTACTCCGATTTGGAAGAGGGCGCACGGGAAATTGCGCATATTGATCTGATTGATGAGGAACTGCTGAAAAAAGACCGTTCCCACACCATCATTCACATTTATATCGAACCACAGGACAATCCATCGGAAGCTGTGACATTTCTGACAGAACATTTGGCAGCGGCGGGGATTGCTTACCAGATGGGTGAATCTTCCTGTCGGACAGAGGACTGGATCAATAACTGGAAAAAATACTTCCACCCCATGCCGGTCGGAACGAAAATTTTAATTCAGCCCTCTTGGGAAGGACCGGCGGAAAGCGGCGGCCGAATTGTCCTGCATCTGGAGCCGGGATTGGCTTTTGGCACCGGAACGCATGAGACGACGCGTTTGTGTATGGAAATGCTGGAACAGTATGTGAAGCCGGAGGCAGAAGTTTTGGATGTTGGCTGCGGCAGCGGCATTTTGAGCGTGGCAGCGCTGCTGCTGGGTGCAAAAAAAGCGGTGGGGGTTGATATTGACGAACTGGCAGTTAAAACTGCAAGGGACAATGCAGACCGCAATGGAGTCGGAGACCGCTTTACGGCTATCTGCGGCAGCCTGACAGAAAAAGTTACGGGAACTTATGATGTTGTGGTGGCTAATATTGTGGCAGATGTTATTCTGACGCTGACAGCAGATGTGAAGCACTTTTTAAAGCCGGATGCAGTTTACCTGATGAGCGGCATTATTGATGAACGGGAGCAGGATGTGCGCAAAGTATTGGAGCAGAATTTTGAAATTTTGCAGCGGAGAGAGGAACGGGGCTGGGTTGCACTGGCAGCCAAAGCACGTTAATTGCAGTTTAGGAAACAAAAAACGGACGGAGTGTTTTGCAGGCACTTCATCCGTTTTAATTTTATATTTCCAACTCAGCAATTTCCAATTATTATAAAAGGAATTGTTTGATAACAATTTTAGGATGTACTACTTCACTGGCGGCTTTGTATAGGCTTTGCTTTATGGCTTTTGGCAGATGGTATTTGGGATATGTACTGTTTGGTGCAGCTGCAGCAATAAAAGCGGGCTTCTCACGAATCCCAAAGAAACTTTCCTGTTTACAGCGGTCATCAGTCAAGCGAAAAGGCAGCGGTGTTCTTTAGCGGAAATACACTTCCTACAGCGGTCAAAGAGTTGGCAAGGTCAGGGCGGTAAACACTGCTTTTGGTGTTGAAACTGTTTATGGTGACACAATTATTACCTGTGTGGCCGGTAGAATGAATGTACTTATCATTACCGAGGTACATAGCCACATGTTTGGAAAAGAACAGCAGATCGGCTGGCTGAATCTTTCCTTTTGGAATTTCGTGAACGGGATAGCCGGTTTTCATAACAGAATCCCGCCAAATGGTGATGCCGTTGAGCAGATAGGCCATCTGCATGAGGCCGGAGCAGTCAATTCCGAGTGGACTTTTTCCGCCCCAGCGGTATTGGGTGTGCAAATAAGATTTGGCAGACTGCAAAATACGCCCACGCAGTACTGCTTCCGGTACGCCGCTGAAGGAAGGAAACGGCTTTAAAAAGTAAGCCGGAACCCAGCCGGCTTCCCCATTTGGAAGGCAGACATGCTGCCAGCCGTTTTCGGGTCCTTGGCCAAGCTTTCCCACAATACACCCGCGCAAAAGGGTTGTCATACAGGTGCTTTGCACGCGCGCCTGTGTTAGAATGTCAGCAGCAGGCTGTGACAAAATCATTTTAGGAGCTAAGTCCCATGCTGTGCGCCGGGCAACTTGCCTCATACGTGATTTCTGTACCCATCCACGATAACCGTAACAGGTTTCCACATAGACCCAGCCGCCCTGCTGTTCCAAAATATTGGCTGTCATGCCGCACAGTGCCTGATCGATCCGTTCCGTACCGTCCGGCTTGCTAAAAAGGTCCGTTATATTATTTAAAAATACAGTATTCATTGTTTTCAGCTTCTTTCAAATAAAACGGCAAAATTCCGTTTCTTTACGTTGCGGTTCCATTTCTTTATTATCAAGAGAAATGTGTAAATTTTTGTAAATATTTATAACAATTTTTCTGCACCATGTCAGGAATCTTGTGTTTTATGAACATTTTATTGCTCATTATTGTAGCCCTTTTTAACGCTAGTGTCTACCCCCGTTAATCAATTTTTTAATTTCGGCAAAAGGGCTGTGGAAACATGCTATGCCGTTTTCTCTGCGGTTGTACATAACAGGACAGTCAGAACCTATAACAAAAGAAAGGACTTTTTCCTTGCCTGTGCACCTGTGGACTGGTATAATAAAATCATCATATAATGTACGGAAAGTGGGAGTCAAAAATGCTGACGGAACAGAAAAAACAGTTTATTGAATTTATGATGGCCGCGGATGTCCTGCGTTTCGGCGACTTTGTGACCAAAAGCGGACGTAATACCCCGTATTTTGTCAATACGGGGAACTACCGTACAGGGGCGCAAATTTCTAATCTGGGGAAATTTTATGCCGGTCTGGTGCATCAAACGGGCTGCTCCTTTGATGCCATGTTCGGACCGGCTTATAAGGGAATTCCGCTGGTAACGGCTTGTGCCGGCGCACTTTATGTTCAATATGGAGAAGACAAGCCCTATTTCTTTAACCGTAAAGAAGCAAAAGACCACGGGGAAGGCGGTTCTTTAGTGGGTTATCAGCCTAAAGACGGTGACCGCGTCATTATTATTGAGGATGTCATTACAGCGGGTACTGCCGTGCGGGAAACGATGCCAATTTTAAAAGCTTGTGGGGAAGTTTCCTGCCGGGATATGTTCATTTCTGTTAACCGCTGTGAGGTCGGCAAGCAGCCCGGCAAAACGGCTATTATGGAAGTACAGGAGGAATTCGGGATTCAGGTTCATTCTCTGGTAACCGTTCGTGATATCCGCGAATGGCTGGGTATGCATGGAAGCTATGAAGCACTGCTGCCGAAGATGGACGCTTATATGGGAAAATATTGTATTGAATAAGCAGCCTAAAATGAATTAAGAGATAGGACGGCCGGAAATCGTCTGCATTCAGAAGATTTTCGGCCGTCCTATTCTTATATTTTCAGCTTTTATCAAATGCTATTTGATTTCCTTTTCAGGTTGAGGATTCCTGTGTCAGAAACCGGACGCCATAAGGCGGCAGAGTAAGGGAAGTTTCTGTTTGACAATTTTCGAGGTTTGTAAGCGGCTTTTCCAGTGGAATACAGACCATGCGGGGCGTAAAATTCTGTACCGCAATAAATTCTTTGCCGTCATCTGTAAAACGGCTGCCTGCTGTTATCCCTTCCGGCAGAACTGTGTGGCCAAGGGACGGACACACGCCGATTTGCTGGGTTAGCTGACGATAGAAATCACAATAAAAAGTATCTTCTGCACGGGCAGCGAGAAAGTAGGCTCTGCCTTCGCCAAAGTGGTTCACAGTCAGTGCCGCTTTTCCGGCATAGAAATCGTTGCTGTAGACAGCCAGCGTTTTTGCGCTGCCGATGTGCACCAGTTCACACAGTTCACGCAATTCATAAAGTTTTCCGTTCCAAAACATATGATTGGAGTCCTCGTCTCTCAGACCGTCTATTTCTTCGGAACGCAGTCCATAAACTTTCGTTAGCCCTTCTCCAGGAGTTGGCCCCTCAAAACACAAGTCGTTTTCATCTACCAGACCGCTCCAATAAGTCCCAACCAAGGTGCCGCCGGAAGAAACGAAACGGCGCAGTTTGTCGGCAATACCATCGCGGTGCAGATACAGCATAGGCGCGATTACCAGTTTGTATCCGGTCAGGTCATCTGTCTCATTTATCAGGTCCACATTTATGCCCAGACGCCAGAAAGCCTGATAGTGCGACTGGATGGTTTCTTCATAATGCATGGCACCGTTGCGCGGACCGCAGGCCGCATCCAGTGCCCATTCATTTTCACGGTCAAACAGAATGGCGGCTTGTGACCGTACATTGGAAAGGCACAGAGCGGAAAGACTTTCTAACCGTTTGCCAACATGAGTGACTTCCTGAAAGACGCGGGTGTCATTCCCACCGTAATGGTCCACAACGGCACCGTGAAATTTTTCTGAGGCACCGCGGCTTTGACGCCATTGAAAATACTGAACGGAATTAGAGCCGTGTGCCACTGCCTGTAAGGAAGCCAGTTCGTGCATACCGGGTGCTTTCAGCCGATTGATGCTGCGCCAGTTTACCTGGCTGGGTGTGCTTTCCATCATCAGAAATGGCTTGTGCTTTATGCACCGCATCAGGTCGTGCGTCATGGCCGTGTGAATCGCTGTTTCCACATCACTGCTTTCTCCGCGCCAGTTGGGGTAGTTGTCCCAAGAAGCGATGTCAAGCACATCCTTGAATTTAGAATAGTCAAGGTCGTAATAGAAACCCATCAAGTTGGTGGTGACAGGCAGATTGGAACCGCCTGCGCGTATGGCTTTCTTTTCCCATGCACAAAAGTCCACTGTACGGGAAGTGACAAAACGATACCAATCCAGTACAAGACCATGCAGAAGTTCTTCTCCACGGGGACCGGGTGCTTCAATCTGTTCCCAGTCGGTGTAGGTATGGCTCCAAAAGGAAGTCCACCACGCTTGGTTTAAAGCATCCAGAGTACCGTATTTCCGCTGAAGCCATTTGCGGAATTCTGCCTGACACAGCGGGCAATAGCATGCCCCGCCGTATTCATTGGAAATATGCCACAGCAGTACGCCGGGGTGGTTTCCAAATGTTTCGGCCAGACGCTTGTCGATTTCCCAGACTTTTTCACGGTAAACAGGGGAGGTGTAACAGTGGTTGTGCCGACCTCCCATGCGGTTGCGGTGCAAAGTTTTGTCTACACGCAATACTTCGGGATATTTGTGGGCCATCCACACAGGGCGGGCACCGCTTGGTGTAGCTAAAATTGTGTAGATGTGGTTTTGATAAAGGCAGTCAATTATTTCTTTGAGCCAGCCAAATGTATAGTGGCCTTCTTCTGGTTCCAGACTGCTCCATGAAAAGATGCCGACAGACACGCAATTGATATGCGCTTGTTTCATGAATTCAATATCCCTTTTCAGAATATCTGGACGATTGAGCCATTGCTCCGGATTGTAATCACCGCCGTGCAGTATTCGACGATTCAGCAAGGTATCATTCATATTTGAGAACCTCCGTTTTTAAAATTACGAACGCTGTTTTTCATTACAACAAGACAGTAGATAATCAAATTTACAATTTTGAAAAGAGTATGGATGAGTCATGAAACTTTTGTTATGTGATGCTGGTTCCTTTTACATGTTTCGACCTGACTTACCTTTTAACTTTTCTGGATTATGAAGTATCCATCTTTGACAGAGAAAACCTTCAGCCATAATTTTATATTACGACTGAAGGTTTTCTCTGTCAACGTCTGTTCCTATTTTATTGGTGTGAAGTCTGACTGGCACCCGATTGGTGTATGGAACAGAAAACTTTTTGCGGTGAAATTTATGAAAATCTGCAACAGCAGATATTTTTTAGTCTGCCACGGCTCTGGAGCCGGTATTCCGTCCATCTCCAAGCACTCGGCAGTAAATGAAATGTAAAATTACGCAGCGCGCAAATTGTATTATACCGCTGCTGCAAAAGCGGATTCTGTCAATTCCGGTCTTCTATTTCGGAACATTTTTATTTTACAAAACGCTTGAAAAAAATTGTGAACGGACCATCAAAGATCAGTAAACAGGCAGCTTTTCTGTGAAAAATTTAAAATTTACATTTTTGCAGAAAACTCTGCCTAATTATTTGATGAGACGAGCAGTTCCTGAAATAAGTCCTTCCAAAAAGGACTGAGCCGTGCAGGAGAGTGGGGCTCCCTGTAACGAAATGGCACAAATTGACCGTGCAGGCAGGGATTCATTCGTGCGAACCTCAAAAATTTTTCCTTCCTGTATATCTTGTTTGGCCATTGCTTTTAATACAATCCCTATCCCCAGCCCGCTTTTTGCAAATGGTATGATCATATCGGTCGTTTCCAGTTCAAACTCCGGCTGCAGAAGCAAATGATGATGCAGAAAAAAAGCATCCAAAAACTGGCGGGTCGTTGTGTTTGGAGAACAGCAGATGAGTGGGAACTGCATCAATTCCTGCAGGGAAAGAGTCTTGCCCTGCAGAGCGGAAAAATCCTGTCCCGCAATAAAAATATCATGGATACTGCACAGCGGCACCGTATGCAGCCCTTCTCCTTCAATTGGAGAGGCAACCACACCAATATCAATGCTGCCTTCCCGCAAGGCATCGATCGTTTTTGGGGAATTACCAGTGACCAGCCGAATGCGGATATTTGGGTACAGACAGTGAAACTTCTGCAGATGAGGCAGAAGAAAAGACTGGATGACCATATCGGAAGTGCCAATGCACAGGCTGCCGTTTTCAAGCTGGCACATGCTGCGCACACGCTCCTGGCCACGGATGAGCAGATTGCATGCATGAGAAGCGTACCGGTAAAGGACCTTTCCTTCAGCAGTCAGCTGCACGCCGCTTTTCATCCGCTGAAAAAGTGTGCATCCAAAAGAAGCCTCTAGCTGATGAATGGATTTGCTGACGGCAGGCTGTGTAATATTTAGTGCCTGCGCAGCCAGTGTCATACTGTGATGTTCTGCTACCTGACAAAACACACGGTAATGTTCAAAGTTTGTACTCATGTAAAGCACCTCATTTTTCTGTGCTCTTATCTTATCAGAAACCTTGCATCCCTGCAAGCATGGGGCTGCATTTGCCGGGGAAATTCATACCTATGGATTTATGCGCGGTAACAGATTTGATACTGTTCAATCCGAATGGAAAATGGTATACTATATATTAAAATAATGAAATTTCAAGCTATCGAAAGGAAAGAGGGTGAGTGCATAAAACAGCGAAAAAGATACAGCGGCTGGTTAGTGCTGGTGTTGGTCCTTGCGGCTAGTGTGCTGCTTTCAGGCTGTTCTGTCATTGGGCTGGATGCGCAGGCGCTGATGCATCCGCCAAAACCGACTGGCGAAAAAGCGGGAATGTATGCACTGCTAAAATCTAAAGCGGGGAAAAATTTCACCCTGAAATATCCGACTGCCGGAGAAAATCGTTCTGCCATTATTCAGCATAATTTGTGTGGGGATTCTCATAAAGAAACAGTGGCGCTTTATCAGCGCAAAGGGGATGACACTGCTGTCAGCATCCTTTTCACGGCCCTGCAAAACGGAAAGTGGAAAGACATTGGTTCTTTTACTCATCCAGCGGCACAGGTGGACCGTATTTGTTTTGGCGACCTAAACGGAGATGGACAGGACGAAACAATCGTGGGCTGGGGCAATAGTGCCGGTTCTGCAAGCCTTATTTCGGTCTTTTACTATAAAAATGGGAAAATGAATGAACTGAAATTGGACCAGACCTATAATGAACTTGCCGTTATGGATTTTGATGGAGATGGGAAAAAGGAGCTTTTGACAGCCAGCATTCCTGCGGACAGTGAGCAGCAGTTCGTTGCCAGTTTATTCCGGCTGAAAGGCGACGCTCTGCAGCTGATGGGAAGTATCCGGATGGATACAGGCCTTTCTAAATTTGCAGATCTCTTATCTGGAAATGTCAGTAAAGGCCAGCTGGGTGTCCTGCTGGACTGTGTCCAGACAAACGGCCGCGAACTTACGGAATTAATTTATTGGAACCGGTCCAAAAAAATGCTGTGCGCCCCGCTTTATAATGCACAGTCTCCCCAGCAGAATGTCACACTGCGGGATATGTCAATTGCCAGCGGTGATGTCAATAACGATGGCAATCTGGAATTCCCGATTGTCACGCGGCTCCCCGGCTATACGGGTGCTTCATCAGATGATGTGGGCAATGAGGTGCAGTGGACACGCTTTGACGCTGCCAGCGGGAACTATACGCTGGTGTCCAGCATGTTGATCAATACACGCGATGGGTATCGGCTGCTTTTGCCCGATAAATGGAAAGATACGATTACCACTAAACAGAATGTGAGCGCACGCAGGCTGACGATTTATGTGTTCAACTCTGCTAAGGGAACCATGGAAAGTCCTTTGATGAATGTGCAGATTTTTACGAAAAAAGAATGGGACAGCAGTAAAAATAAAAACGGTTATAAACAGGTGGCAGCAGACGAAAACTCGATTACGGCAGTAAATTTTCCTTCACCGAATCATAAACTCGCAGTTCCGTTTGCTACCATCCAGCGGTGTTTTCAGCCGATTGCAAAAGATTCATAATCCTTTCCCGACCGTGTTTACGGGAGCGTAAGGATGAACGGGAGGTAGCAATGAAGAAAATTTTAGTTGCAGAGGACGAGCAGGCTATCCGCGAATTTGTTGTCATTAATTTGAAGCGTGCAGGCTATGATGTGACGGAAGCTGAAAACGGCGATCAGGCTTTGGAAATTTACACACAGCAGGGCGGAGATTTTGATGTGGCAGTGCTGGATATTATGATGCCCGGTGAGCATGACGGCTTGGCTGTATGCAAAGAGCTGCGCAAGCAAAGCGGTTCAATTGGAATTATTTTGCTCACTGCCCGCACGCAGGAAATGGACAAGGTGAGCGGCCTGATGATGGGCGCAGATGATTATGTGACAAAGCCGTTTTCCCCAAGCGAGCTGGTTGCGCGCGTGGATGCAGTTTACCGCCGTGTTGCACTGGCACAGATGCGGGATGAAAACAACTTTACAGAGGAAATTCACTCCGGAGAGTTTACCCTGAATTTGCGCAGCCGGATGCTGATGAAAGGGGCCAAACGGATTGACCTGACGCAGGTCGAATTTCAGATTATGGAGTATTTTTTCAGCAATCCCAGCACAGCACTGAATCGTGGGGCGATTCTGCGCCATGTTTGGGGTGATGCTTATGTTGGTGAGGAAAAAATCGTGGATGTCAATATCCGCCGCCTGCGTATGAAAGTAGAAGATGAACCGAGCAATCCAAAGCATATTGTAACGGTCTGGGGACTGGGGTATAAATGGGAAGCTTGATCAAAAAACTTGCGCCCGCGCAAAAGCGGGAAAAACAAGAGCGCAAACGAAAAACGAGAAGAATCTCCCGGCGCTGGCTGCTGAATTCCCTTGGCATGACCGTGCTGGTCTTAGTCGTGCTTATTGCGGCCCTGTCTGCTGCTGCATATAATTACACATACAGTGGAATTCGGACTGCGATTGATTCCCGCAGTGAAGAGTTGACAAACATTTTTGCTAATTATGGACGGAACTCTTCCCATGAATTCAGTATGGCGGCACGCCAATATGTGGAGAATTTTCCCAATAAAGAAAGCATGGAGCTGATGGCTTTTGATTCAGCGGGGAAAGTGATCAGTACCAGTATGGGATTTGAACCGGACGCGGATGAAGCCATGCCGGATTATACGATTGCCTGCCGGAGTAAAAACGACTATGGAACTTGGACTGGACGACTGTCCAGCGGTGAAAAAGTGCTGGCGGTTACACGGGTGCTGCGCAGTAATTCAGGGGATTTATTGGGCGGCATCCGTTATGTTGTTTCCCTGACTGCTGCAGACAGGCAGGTCCTGCTGATTGTCTTGTTCCTGTTGCTTGCAGGATTGATTGTCATTACTCTGATCATGTTTTCTAATCAATATTTCATGCGCACAATTTTAGCACCGATTACAGACATCGGCAGCACGGCTAAACGCATTGCGCAGGGCGATTTTAATGCACGCATTGAAAACTTTAAAGATGACGAAATCGGAGAACTGTGTAAAACCATTAACGATATGGCAAAGGAACTCGGTACTACAGAACGGATGAAAAATGATTTCATTTCCTCGGTTTCTCATGAACTGCGCACTCCTCTTACAGCGATTAAGGGCTGGGGGGAAACACTGCAGAGCGGCGGGCTGGACAAAGAGAGCTTTCAGAAAGGCATGGATGTGATTCTGAAAGAGACTGAGCGCCTTTCGGGCATGGTGGAGGAACTGCTGGACTTTTCCCGTATGCAATCCGGCCGTATGACGCTGACAATGGACCGTATTGATATTCTTGCGGAACTTGGCGAAGCCGTTTATATGTTCAGTGAACGGGCAAAAAACGAAGGAAAATTTTTGATTTATGAGGAACCGGCCATGTTATCACCGGTGCTTGGCGATGTCAGCCGTCTGCGTCAGGTATTTGTCAATATTCTGGACAATGCCTTAAAATATACCAAACGTGATGGAACCATTAATGTAGTGGCAACAGAGACAGAAGGTTTTATCCAGATTTGTATCAGTGACAACGGCTGTGGAATTCCGGAAAAGCATCTGCCAAATGTGAAAAAGAAGTTTTATAAGGCTAACCAGACTGTACGCGGTTCGGGAATTGGGTTGGCCCTTGCAGATGAGATTATGCGGCTGCATTCCGGCAGCTTGGACATTGAAAGCAAGGAAGGCGTTGGAACAACTGTGACAATCACAATTCCAACCATTCAGAAACTGAGAGATCATTTTCAGGCGGAAGAGGAGAGAAAACAGGAGGATAAAAAAACAAATGATGACACAGCAACATGAACCGTGTATCACATCAATTGGGGGACAGGCACTGATAGAGGGAATCCTGATGCGTGGGCCGAAACGGATAGAAGTCTCTGTCCGCACACCAGACAATTCAATTGACTCTGAGGAGCTTTCCTATGTTTCTTTATGGGACCGTTACCCAATCCTTCGTTTGCCGCTTCTGCGCGGTGTGGCGGCTTTTCTTGACAGTATGATCATGAGCAGCAAGGCGCTGAACGTGTCATCGGAAAAATCCGGCATGACAGACATTGATGTGGAAGACAGCGAAAGCAAATTGGATCGGTGGCTGGATAAGCACTGCGGAGATAAACTGGGAAGCCTGATTACGGCGATTGGGGCTGTTATTGGAATCGTGGTGGCTGTGGCACTGTTTTTCTTCGTTCCAGCAGCCCTTTTTAATTTATACTTAAAATTTGCTGGCCCGTCTGCTGCCATGTGGCGCAGTCCTTTTGAGGGAGTTTTGCGCCTGATTATTTTTATCGTATACATTGGTCTTATCAGTTTTCAGCCGGATGTCAAGCGTATGTTCCGTTATCACGGAGCAGAGCACAAAACGATTTTTTGCTATGAAGCCGGTTTGCCGCTGACGGTGGAAAATGTGCGGAAGCAGGGCCGGTTTCACCCGCGCTGTGGCACCAGCTTTATGGTGCTGATGATTCTCGTTGGTGTGCTGGTGGGCCTTTTCATTCCATTTTCCAATCCGTTTATTCGGACATTTGTAAAACTGCTGTGCATACCGATTGTAATGGGGATTGGCTATGAGCTGATCCGCTACTGCGGCAGACACGAAAATCATCTGACCCGCTTGATTGCTGCGCCCGGGTTGTGGATGCAGCGTCTGACTGTGAAAGAACCGGATGACAGCATGATCGAGGTGGCCATTACTTCAATGAAGAAAGTCATTCCGGAAAATGGAGAGGACAGGATTGTCCCATGACAAAGCAGCAGATTTATTTGCAGACCAAAAGAATGCTGCGGCAGGCCGGGAATGAATGCCCGGCTTTTGATGCCGTTTGCCTGTGCGGCAAAGTGCTTGGGCTTGACCGTGCCGGACTTTCCATTCATGGCTCAGAAAAAGCGGAAGACAGTGAAGTGCAGGAGTTGGAACGCCTTGCACAGCGGCGTGCCAATGGGGAGCCGCTGCAGTATTTGCTGGGTAAATGGCCATTCCTCAATTTGGAATTGGCTGTGGGGGAAGGTGTCCTTTGTCCACGTGAAGAAACAGAATTGCTAGTGCGAACAGCGGCGGATATGCTGCCGCGCAGCGCACAGGTGCTGGACCTTTGTGCAGGGACCGGCGCGGTTGGTCTGGGCTTAAAAAGTCTCCGGCCGGATTTGCAGGTACGCTGTGGGGAGAAATTTGAAGGAGCTTTTCAATTCCTGCAAAAAAACTGTCAAACTTATGCGGAACTGAACGTTACGCCCGTGAAACTGGACGCCTTTTCCCAAGAGGATGCCGCTTCCTGCGGAAAGCTGGGTGGATTTCTTTGTAATCCACCGTATGTGGAGGCGGGCGACATCCCCGGACTGCAGCCGGAATTGCACTTTGAACCACAGACGGCGATAGACGGCGGCGCAGACGGCCTTCGCTTTTACAGGGCAGTTGCGGAACTGTGGATTCCGCAATTGTGGCCGGGCGGAATCTGTGCGGTGGAAATTGGAGAAAGTCAAGGCGCCGCCGTTTCTAAGTTGTTTCAAAATGCTGGTTTGCAGGATATTTCTGTCAAAAAAGATTTCAATGGGTTTGATCGTGTTATTGCAGGCTGCCGTGAATCGTAAAAAGTTTTGTCAAGGAAGGTATGCCCTTAAAATTTAAAGACAAATTTTGGAACATATGTTCCAATTAAAGTTGCTTTTTTGTACGGATTACGGTATACTAAAATGAATTCACGGCAGGTGTGTCTGGAAATCAGGCGCTGCCGTTTTACCGTACATAGGCAACCCCCCACGGGACACAGTGCCGGAACGAACTTATAGGAGGAACGAGAATGGCTGCAACGAGTAAATCCGCAGGTACAAAAGCCGCCGGAGAAGCAAAAAGCAAAGAAGAAGCGCTGCAGACAGCGCTGGCAAAAATTGAAAAGCAATTTGGCAAAGGCGCGGTGATGCGCCTTGGTCAAAATGAAGCTATGCATGTGGAGGCAATTTCAACGGGCAGTTTGAGCCTTGACTTGGCGCTGGGCATTGGCGGATTCCCACGCGGCCGAATCGTTGAAATATTTGGGCCGGAAAGTTCCGGAAAAACCACCTTAGCCCTGCACTGTGTGGCAGAGGGCCAGAAACGCGGAGGTAACGCCGCCTTTATTGATGTGGAACATGCACTGGACCCCGTCTATGCGGCGGCACTTGGCGTGGATGTGGACAGCCTTTTGGTCAGCCAGCCGGACACCGGCGAGCAGGCACTGGAAATTACAGAAGCGCTGGTGCGCTCCGGTGCAATTGATGTCATTGTCATTGACTCTGTCGCAGCGCTGGTGCCGCGTGCGGAGATTGAGGGCGAAATGGGCGATAACCATGTCGGTTTACAGGCGCGCCTGATGAGTCAGGCACTGCGTAAATTGTCCGGTGCAATCAGCAAGAGTAACTGTGTCGCTATTTTCATCAACCAGCTGCGGGAAAAAGTTGGCGTTGTCTATGGAAATCCGGAAGTAACTCCCGGCGGCCGCGCACTGAAGTTTTATGCTTCTGTACGTGTGGATATCCGCAAGAAGGAAACGCTGAAAAACGGAACGGAGCAGGTTGGTTCCCGCACACGTGCAAAAGTCGTGAAAAACAAAATTGCTCCGCCTTTCCGTACAGCTGAATTTGACATTATGTATGGGCAGGGCATTTCTCATGCCGGAGAGCTGCTTGACCTCGGTGTGGAGCTGGATATTATTGAAAAAAGCGGTGCATGGTTCTCTTATAAAGGTCAGCGGCTGGGACAGGGCCGTGACAATGTCAAAAAATATTTTGAAGAGAATCAGAAGCTTTCTGATGAGATAGAAGAACAGGTTCGGGCCAATGCAGATAAACTCTATGCGAAGACAATATCTCCGCGTGCCAGCGCAGCCAAACCGCTGGCGGCAGAATCTGCTGCTCCGAAAACGGCAGAAAAACAGGTGGGAAATGTACCCCCCCGCAGCAAGCCCGTCAATATTGATATCGAAGCGGACGATGAATGAGGATGAAGGGGCGGTAGTCATTGGAACTGTCGGCAATAGAACCCAGACGGCATCATATGACAGCGTTATTTCTGGATGGGGAATATGCCGTCAGTGTCGATACGGAAACTGTACTGCAGGCGGGATGGAAGCCGGGCAGGGAAGTTTCTGATGAAGAACTGCACGAACTTTTGCGGCAGTCCGATGCTCACAGGGCCAAAGAAAAAGCTCTGTATCTGCTGGAACGCAGAAGCCACTCGAAAAAGGAACTTGCAGAAAAGATTGCCCGGACGGTTCCGCGGGCTGCAGCCGAAGAGGCGGCACAAAAGATGGAAGACCTCGGTTTGGTGAACGACGCTGACTTTGCCCAACGCTTTGCCAGAGAACTTTACCGGAAAGGCTATGCAAAACGCCGAGTGTGCTGGGAACTTTCTCGGAAAGGAATTGCTCCGCAAACGGCTCAGCAGGCAGCAGAGCAAAATGAACGGGATGCGCAGGAAGGTATCCGGTCTGTGCTGCAGAAGAGGTACCGGAATTTGTCCGATGAAAAGATAAGACGGCGCGCAGCAGCAGCTTTGCAGCGGCTGGGCTATGAATATGACGATATCCGCGCGGCAATGCGCCTATACTCTATAAATGAGGATGAACAGGATGACTGAATCGGTAGGAATGGTAAGTTTGGGATGTGCCAAAAATCAGGTGGACGGAGAAATGATGCTGGCCTCTCTGCAGAAAGACGGCTGGATTGTAAAAGATGATGCCGCTTTGGCAGATGTGGCGATTATCAATACTTGTGGGTTTATCCAGAGTGCCAAACAGGAAAGCATCAACGAAATTCTGGAACTGGCACGCTTGAAAAAAGAGGGCAGAATCAAGGCAATCGTGGTAACAGGCTGCCTTGCGGAACGCTATCAGCAAGAGATTATGCAGCAATTACCGGAATGTGATGCCGTCTGCGGGATTGGTGCCAATGTGGATATCAGTTCCATTTGCCGTGCAGCACTGGCTGGGCGGAAATCAGAAACATTCCCGCAAAAAGAGAAGTTGCCCCTTTGCGGTGAACGCAAACTGCTGACGCCCAGTTATTTCGCTTATCTGAAAATTGCAGAGGGCTGTGACAACCGCTGCAGTTACTGCGCAATCCCCTTTATCCGAGGCCGGTACCGCAGCCGCACAATGGAGGATATCGAAGCGGAAGCGCGCCGCTTGGTTCAGAACGGCGCAAAGGAAATTATCCTGATTGCGCAGGATACCACCAAATATGGCTGGGACCTTTATCACCATAACCTGATGCTGCCGGAGCTTTTGCACCGTTTGTGCAGGATTGATGGCCTTGTGTGGATTCGGATGCTTTACTGCTACCCGGATTTTCTCACAGATGAACTGCTGGATGCGATAGTTTCCGAGCCAAAGGTACTCCATTATATTGATTTGCCTTTGCAGCACTGCAGCAAGCGGATTTTAAAAGCAATGCATCGCTGGGGGAGCCGCGAAGAGCTGACAAAGCTCATTCGGCATATCCGGGAAAAAGTACCGGATGTTACGCTGCGCACGACACTGATTACCGGTTTCCCGGGAGAAACAGAAGAAGATTTCACAGAATTGTGTGAATTTGTAAAAGAGATACAGTTTGACCGTCTGGGTTGTTTTCCGTATTCGCAGGAAGAGGGCACCGCGGCAGCGGAAATGCCTGACCAAATTGACGATGCCGTCAAACAGCATCGGATGGAACTCATTATGGAGGGCCAGATGGAGCGGATGCAGGCTGCCGGAGAAGCATCGGCAGGTCAGGTGCAGACGGTTCTCTGTGAAGGCTGGGACCGCTATGCGGAATGTTGGTTTGGGCGCAATGCTGCGCAGGCGCCGGATGATATCGATGGAAAAGTTTATTTTACAGTACCGGCTGAAATCCACAAACCCCAGATGGGAACCTTTGTTAAAGTGAAAATTCGTGACTGCATTGATGGTGATTTGGTGGGTGAACTTTGCCCGCAGAAGGAGGGTGAAGAATGAACCTGCCCAATAAGCTTTCTGTTGCGCGTATCATTCTGGTACCGATAGTTGTGGCTTTTCTGCTTTTGCCGCAGGTTCCCTATCATTATCTGTGGGCGCTGCTTTTGTTTGCTGCGGCATCCTACACCGACCATTTAGATGGGAAAATTGCCCGTACAAAAGGACTGATCACCACCTTTGGACAGTTTCTGGACCCGCTTGCGGATAAGGTGCTGATTCTATCCGTACTGATTTGTTTTGTAAAGCTTAACTTGTGTAATATCTGGTTGGTCCTGATTATTTTAATTCGCGAATTTGCGGTGACATCTCTACGCCTGGTTGCCGTGGAGTCCGGAAAAGTGATAGCGGCCAATCAATGGGGAAAGGCCAAAACCGTATCGCAGATTCTCGCCGTTTTTTTGGTGCTGCTGTTTCAGTGCCTTTTAGAAGCCGGTATATTCCCAACTGGGATGGCGCTGGGACTATTGGTGTTTGGAAATGTACTGATTGGCATTTCCTGTGTGTTGACTGTGATTAGCGGTGCTGTTTATATCCGTCAAAATGCTCATATTATCAGTCAGACCAAATGATATGATGAGAATACGGGCTAAGGTCAGGTTGACATTTCTGTTGTTGCAACATATAATAGACTTATATAGGTATGAAATGCTGAGAACGGAAAAAGTAACGGGGCGGATGTGCCAGAGAGAAAGCATCAGTGGCTGAAAGTGCTTTTCGCAAAGTCCCTGTGAAGTATGCGTCCGGGAGCAGGCAGGGGGAAAATCCCTGCACGGCTGGAGCCGTTATCCTCTGAGAGCAAGAAACCGGAGTGGAACCGCGGAAATTTTTCGCCTCCGTCTGTGCAGAAAAGCACAGACGGAGGCTTTTTTCGTTCTCCGGCCTTGCGTGTCAGCACAAGGGGTGTTATCATGTTTTCTAAGCTGAAAGCAGAGATTGATTCGATTATGGAACGTGACCCGGCTGCACGGAGCCGCTGGGAGGTCTTTTCCCTCTATAGTGGGTTTAAGGCCGTGCGCAGTTATCGCAAAGCACATTGGTTACTGGAACACGGGCATCCATTTCTCGCCAGATGGGTGAGCCAGCGTTCTCGGCACAAAACCGGTATTGAAATTCATCCTGGTGCCAAAATTGGAAAAGGATTGTTTATTGACCACGGCATGGGTGTTGTCATTGGAGAAACGGCAGAAATCGGCGATTACTGTACGCTTTATCAAGGTGTCACATTAGGCGGCACGGGCAAGGATAAAGGAAAGCGTCATCCCACGTTGGGTGACCATGTCTTGGTTGGCTCCGGCGCAAAAATTCTTGGTCCAATGAAGATTGGAAGCAATGCCCGTATTGCCGCCGGGGCGGTGGTACTGAATGAAGTTCCGGACAATGCGACGGCGGTTGGCGTACCTGCACGTGTGGTGCGTATCAATGGCGTGCGGCCTGATAATCTGGATCAGGTGCATGTGTCTGACCCGGTGTCACAGGAACTGTGCCGGATCAATAACATGCTGAAAGGTATGGAGAAAACGATCGACAAAAAAAGAACTGCAGACGATAAACCGGATGAAAAATCTGCAGATCAGAAACATCAGAATTTTGCATGACTTTTATGCACCAATAGGCAGGAGGATGCTGGAATGGAGCTTTATAATACCTTGACACGGAAAAAGGAAACGTTCGTGCCAATGACTCCGAAAAAAGTGAAAATCTATGCATGCGGTCCAACCGTGTACAATTATATCCATATTGGCAATGCACGGCCGATCTGTGTCTTTGATGTTTTGCGTCGGTATTTGGAATATTTGGGCTGTCAGGTAACCTATGTCCAAAATTTCACAGATGTTGATGACAAAATCATCAGGAAAGCAAAAGAAGAAAACAGCGATTATCTGACCGTCAGCCGCCGCTATATTGAGGAGTACAAAAAGGATGCAGCGGGCCTGAATGTTCGGCCCGCGACCATTCACCCAAAGGCAACGGAGAATATTGATGAAATGCAGAAGATTATTTCCATTCTCATCCAAAAAGGATATGCTTATCCCACGGCGAACGGGGATGTCTATTTTCGTACACTGAAAGATAAAGAATATGGAAAATTAAGCCACCAGCCGCTGGAGGATCTGCAGGCTGGTGCGCGAATTGCAACTGGAGAAATTAAAGAGGATGCAATGGACTTTGCCCTGTGGAAAGGTGCAAAACCCGGTGAACCGTATTGGAATTCGCCATGGGGAAACGGCCGCCCCGGGTGGCACATCGAGTGTTCGGCAATGGTTCGCCGCTACCTTGGCAAAACAATTGATATCCACTGCGGCGGGCAGGACCTCATTTTTCCGCACCATGAAAATGAGATTGCCCAAAGCGAATGCTGCAATGGCGTGCCGTTTGCCCATTACTGGGTACACAATGGCTACATCAATGTGGATAACCGGAAAATGAGCAAAAGTCTGCATAATTTCTTCACTGTGCGGGATGTTGCCAATGTGTATGGTTATGAGCCGATTCGTTATCTGATGATTTCCACACATTACCGGATGCCGATTAGCTACAGTGTCGAGATGATGACCCAGTGCAAAGCCGCGCTCGACCGACTTTATAATTGTCGGGATAACTTGGCCTTTGTGATGAAGAATGCGCAGCTTGGGGAGCAGACCGGCGATGCTGCTGTCAAGGAGAAGCTGGAAAAATGCCGCATTGCCTTTGAAGAAGCGATGAACGATGACTTAAATACAGCAAACGCATTGGCGGCACTGTTTGAAATGACAAAGGAGATTAACACGGACTTTTCTGCGGAGAAGCACCCCGGCAAAGAATTGTGCCAGTATGCCTATGCTCTCTTTACGAAACTTGCTGATGTACTCGGTTTGCTCTACAGCCGGCCAGTGCCGGGGACAGATACCGGAGATGAAGAAGCTGCGGACATTGAGGCTCTGATTGCACAGCGCACACAGGCTCGCAAAGACAAGAATTGGGCAGAGGCAGACCGTATCCGAGATGAACTTAAAGCACGCAGTATTGTTTTGGAAGATACGCCGCAGGGGGTTAAGTGGCACAAAGTGTGACAAACCCTTGCTTTGGGTAAAATCAAGTCTGCCATTTCCCATAATACACTATATAACAAAGAAAGCACTTTGAGTTGGCTTTAAAATCCAATTCAAAGTGCTTTTATCGTATTCTTGTGTCAGATTGTTTCGCAGCAGATTTTTTGAGTTCCCAATCAGGAAATGGAGTTTCCCTTTCCGTAAAGGACCCGCATGGCATTCAAAATTGCAAGAATGGAGACACCGACATCGGCAAAAACGGCAGCCCACATGTCGGCTATTCCCAGTGCAGAGAGAATCAGCACAATCAACTTAACAGCAATTGCAAAGATGATGTTCTGATGGACAATGCGCAGCGTCCGGCGGGAAATACGGATGGCAGTGGCTAGTTTGGAAGGCTTATCATCCATCAGGACAATATCTGCCGCTTCAATGGCAGCATCACTTCCCAGTGCGCCCATAGCAATACCAACATCCGCACGGGCCAGCACGGGTGCATCATTAATGCCGTCTCCCACGAACACAAGGCTTCCCTGCTTTTCCTGCATCAGTTTTTCTACAGCATCCACTTTATCATTGGGGAGAAGCCCCGCCTGCACTTCATCAATTCCAATTTGATCGGCAACTGTTTTTGCGGCGGAGGGATTGTCGCCGGTCAGCATGACGGTTCGTTTGACACCGCTGGATTTCAGCGCTGCCATTGTTTCTGCTGCGTCCGGTTTTACTTCGTCGGCAATGATGAGGCAGCCGAGATAAACGTTGTCTGCTGCCACATAAACTGCGGAACCGGGTTGGGAAACTTCTTGGCAGGGAATGCCTTCCTGCCGCATCAGTTTTCGGCTGCCTACGAGTACGGTGTGACCGTCCACTTTTGCTTTTACACCGTGTCCTGCAAGTTCCTGAATTTCGGAAACACGACCGGGCGTGATTTCTTTTCCCCATGCATTGCGCAGGGAAAGGGCGATTGGGTGACTGCTTCCGCTTTCTGCCAGCGCAGCGGTTTCCAGTAATACTTCTTTTGAAGTAGAATCACTCGGCAGGATCTGTACAACATGGAAAGAACCTTTTGTCAGGGTACCGGTTTTATCGAAAACCGCAATTTCTGTTTTCGCAAGCGCTTCCATGTAATTACCGCCTTTAATCAGAATTCCACAATGGGAAGCGCCGCCAATGCCGCCAAAAAAGCTGAGCGGAATCGAAATAACCAAGGCACATGGGCAGGAAACCACTAGAAAATTGAGCGCACGTGTAAACCACTCCTGAAATGGCTGCTGAAGCAGAAGAGGAGGAAGCACTGCCAATGCCACAGCAGCAAAAACGACAATTGGTGTATAATATCTGGAAAATTTTGCAATGAAATTTTCCGCCTTTGCTTTTTTCGCGCTGGAATTTTCCACAAGGTCGAGAATTTTGGAAGCGGTGGAGGTTGCGAATTCCTTTGTGGTGACAATGTGCAGAACACCGCTCTGATTGATGCACCCGCTCAGGACTTCGCTTCCGGCGAGGACTTCCCGTGGGATGCTTTCCCCAGTTAGAGCAGATGTGTCCAGCAGGCTGCGTCCGTCCAGCACGATGCCATCCAGCGGGATGCGCTCTCCTGGACGAATCAGGAGAATGCTGCCAACCGGTACTTCTTTGGGATGGATTGAGACAACAGAGCCGTCTTCCTTCTCCAAATTGGCCCTGTCGGATCGGATATCCATCAATTGGCCAATATTTTTGCGGGAATGCTCCACGGCAAGGTCTTCAAACAGTTCTCCCACTTGAAAGAACAACATGACGGCGACTGCCTCCGGACATTGGCCAATCGACAGTGCACTGATGGTGGCAACCCCCATCAAAAAGTTTTCATCAAATACCTTACCATGTGCAAGATTGCAGAGTGCTTCCCACAGCACATCATAGCCAATAAGCAGGTACGGTACTAGGTAAAGCAGCAGTTTCCATGTTTTGGTTGCTGGCAGTAATACTGCTAAAATGAGTAACCCCGTGGAAATCAAAATGCGGTACAAGCTCTTTTTTTGTTTAGGTGTCATTTCTTTTTCCTCATTTCTTCATCACCAATAGAAAAGTCGAAAAGTTCAGTTCAGTCGGCGGAACCGCCGGTCAGTTCCATCAGATGTTCCATGCCGGTACCGAGAATGGTCCGCACATGTTCGTCTGCTAAAGAGTAAAAGACGGTTTTTCCATCGCGGCGGTATTTTACCAGCTGGCTTTGCTTGAGAACACGCAGCTGATGGGAAATAGCAGATTGGTTCATATTGAGCAGCTGAGCGATGTCGCATACACACATTTCGCTTTCAAAAAGGACATAAAGAATTTTAATACGTGTGCTGTCTCCGAAAACTTTAAAAAGTTCTGCAAGATCATACAGAGAGTCCTCATCTGGTATGGAATTTTGCACTTTTTTCACAATGTCTGCGTGAACATGAATGAAATCACAGCGTTCTATTCCGTTTTTATCCTGCATCTAAAAACTTCCTTTACTCTTTTATTCTTATATGTGAACATATGAACTGTTATTCATATGTCATAAATCTATTTTAATGCAAAATGTGCAAAAGTCAAGAAAATGTTTGATTTTTTAATAGAGTAAGTGTATGCTAACTATATAGGATACATATTTTACTTCAAATGTGCGAAATACTGGATAGAGACTTTCCGCCCAAAATTCTGCAGAGAAATTTGAAATTGCCATTCCTGACTGAAAAATAGCTATCCCAAACAGAAAGTTATCAAATGAATAGAGGGGATGTTCCATGGAACAAAAAAAATTCACAATTAGCGGCATGACCTGTGCTGCATGCCAAGCGCATGTGCAAAAAGCGGTTGGTTCTCTTTCGGGTGTAAAGGATTGTGAAGTCAATTTACTTTCCGGTACCATGACGGCTAAGTATGATGAGGCGGTACTTTCAGAAGGAGAAATTTGTACTGCGGTGAAAAAGGCAGGTTATGGGGCACAGTCGGTGGGTGCGCAGAACACGGCCACAGTTGAAGCGACTGCCCGTCAGCGTGCGCAGGAAGAGCAGCAGTCCATGAAAAATCGGCTGATTGGTTCCATCATTTTTTTGATACCGCTGTTGTATCTTGCAATGGGGCATATGATGGGGCTGCCGCTGCCGCCGTTTCTTGCAGGTCTGCAGAATGCAATTTCTTATGCATTGTTCCAGTTCCTGCTGCTGCTGCCAATTGCTTATATGAACCGCAATTATTTTATCAATGGTTTTCGCTCTTTATTTCAGCGCGCACCCAATATGGACAGTCTCATTGCAATCGGTGCAGTAGCTGCTGTTATATATGGTATTTTTGCGATTTGCCGGATTGGAAATGGACTTGCGGCAGGAAATTTGGCACTGGCAGAAAGATACCACAAAGATTTGTACTTTGAGTCTGCCGGGACAATCCTTACTCTGATAACGGTAGGGAAATATCTGGAGAGCCGCTCCCGCGGGCAGACAACAGAAGCGGTTGAAAAGCTGTTGGATTTAAAACCGCAGACAGCCATTGTGCTGCAGAATGGGCAGGAAAAGGAACTTCCGATTGATCGCGTCAAGGTGGGTGACCTTGTTGTTGTCAAACCTGGAGCAAGTATTCCTGTAGATGGTGTGGTGACGGAGGGCCTTTCCGCCGTTAATCAGAGTGCCATTACCGGCGAAAGTATTCCGGTGGAGAAGAAAGAGGGAGATCAAGTCATTACCTCAACCATTAATGGTATGGGCCGACTTGTTTTTCGCGCGGAGAAGGTTGGGGACGATACCGCACTGGGACAGATTATCCAACTGGTTGAAGATGCAGGCAACAGCAAAGCACCAATTGCCCGTTTGGCAGACAGAATCGCTGGTGTTTTTGTTCCGATAGTCATTAGCATCGCTGTTGTGACGGCTGTTGTTTGGCTGCTGCTCGGATACGGCTCAGAATTTGCCCTGCGTGCCGGAATCGCGGTGCTGGTCATTTCGTGTCCCTGTGCTTTGGGACTGGCAACACCGGTCGCCATTATGGTGGGAACCGGCAGGGGTGCCCAGTTTGGTGTCCTTTATAAATCCGCTCAGGCACTGGAAACGGCTCACGCAGTGGATACTGTTGTGTTGGACAAGACCGGAACGGTTACTGCAGGCAAACCGGAAGCGACAGATATTCTGGTCCAGAAGCCCTTTACAGAATCCGAACTCCTGATTGCTGCGCAGGCGCTGGAAACTCCCAGTGAACATCCGCTGGCACAGGCGGTACTCCGGTATACAAAGGAAAACAGGATACCGATACAGCCGGTAACAGATTTCGAGGCAGTTCCGGGGCGGGGCGTGCATGCCCGCATCCACGGTGAAACTTACTATGCAGGCAATGTGGAATTTATGCATAGCTGCGGTGCGGATGTAGCTGACCTGCAGAAAAAGGCAGAGAAACTGGCGCAGCAGGGAAAGACACCCCTGTATTTTGCCAAAGGTAAACAGCCGATGGGCTTAATTGCAGCGGCTGACCCTGTGAAACCGGACAGCCGTGCTGCAGTCCAGTCTATGAAGCAAATGGGGATTTCTGTTGTGATGCTTACCGGAGACAGCAGCCGAACAGCAGAAGCAGTGCGGAAGAAACTGGGAATTGACCGTGCGGTAGCAGAAGTCCTGCCACAGGATAAAGAACATGAGGTCCGCTCTCTGCAGGAACAGGGGCATAAAGTGGCCATGATCGGAGACGGGATTAACGATGCTCCGGCTCTGACGCGCGCGGATGTTGGGATTGCAATCGGTGCCGGCACGGATGTGGCAATTGCCAGTGCAGATATTGTATTGATGAAAAGCAGTTTGCAGGATGCTGTCACGGCACTTGAACTTTCCCGTTCAGTCATTCGGAATGTAAAGGAAAATCTTTTTTGGGCATTCTTTTATAACAGCCTCGGGATACCGCTGGCTGCCGGTGTCTTTTATCCGCTGCTTGGCTGGCAGCTGAATCCGATGTTTGCTGCGGCTGCCATGAGCCTAAGCAGTGTGTTTGTGGTGACCAATGCGCTCCGCCTGCGTCGGTTCCGCCCTAAAAATGGGCAGGCTGAGATTACAGCTGACGCAAGTGCAGCGGTTCAAACAATAAATTCAAATCATTCCAATCAAACATCAACAAAAAAAGGAGCAGATTCCATGAAAAAAGTGATTGCCGTAGAGGGTATGATGTGTGAACACTGTCAGGCACATGTGACAGAGGCACTGCAAAAGGTACCGGGTGTAACGGAAGTCCAGGTCAGCTTGAAAAAGAAAAATGCAGAGGTGGTCTGCGAGAAGGAAGTGGCTGATGAGGTGCTGCAGAAAGCCGTCACCGATGCTGGCTATCAGCCGGGAAAAGTTGATACTCTATAAATTCTATCGACACTGGAAACTTGCTTTTCGGCATTTTCTGGTGTCCTTTTTACTTTTCAGACCCATTTTCCCTATACAAAAAATGCTTATGTCCAATATACAAATTGGATTTTATAACAGTTAAACGCAATTCATCAATGCAGCAGAAAATATTTTGCAAATATTTGCAAATAAAGGAACTGCCAGTCACTCTTTAAGCGAATGGCAGTTCCTAGTATGTCAGAGACAGTGAGCTTTAAACACATGGGTCCCATCTTTATGGCTTTTTATTTTGTACAGGCCCAGTGACGAAAAAGAAAAGCTTGCACACAATAGCGAAAAGTAATTGTCAAATTCGTTTTTACTGTATTTTGAAAATGCAAACGAAATAATGGCCAAAACTAAACTTAACAAGCAGAAACCTATTTAATCACAAAGCTCACAAATGTTTGATTTTGAAAACCCTATGGAATCTTGTTCACACTTGGCGTGACGGCTTAAGGTACAGATAAATGCTGCCTTTGGTTTATCACTCATTTTTCACCTTTGCCTTTTTCGTGGGAGTACCATTTGTATCAAAGTATTTGTTCTTCAGGTAAAGCGCCAGCCGGACAAGAAGAAGCATTACCGGCACCTCAATCAGCGGCCCGATAACGGCAGCAAATGCCTGACCGGAGCCGATACCAAATACAGCAGTGGAAACTGCAATTGCAAGTTCAAAATTATTGCTTGCTGCAGTCAGTGAAAGCGTGGCCGTCTGGTCGTACCGGAATCCTCCTTTATAGGAAATGAAAAAACTAATGGAAAACATCAGCACAAAATAAAGGAGCAGCGGAATCGCAATACGCACCACATCCAGCGGTAGTTCTACGATATATTTACCTTTCAGCATAAACATAATTACAATGGTATAGAGCAGGGCAATGAGAGCAAGCGGAGAAATCTTTGGAATAAAGGTTGTGTTCAGCCATTCTTTTCCTTTTATGCGAATTACCGCAAAGCGGGTAGCAATCCCTGCCGCAAAAGGAATTCCAAGGTAAAACAATACGCTTCGCGCAATATCCAACATCGATACATGAATCACTTTTCCGCCCCAGGAAAGATGCAGTGCCTGTGGCAGAACTGTGGCAAAGAACCAGATATAAACGGAGTACAGGAGAATTTGAAAAATTGCGTTTAATGCGACAAGTGCCGCACAATATTCGTTATCGCCTTTTGCCAGAGTATTCCAAATGATAACCATGGCAATACAGCGCGCAAGGCCGATGACGATAATTCCGATGGCATATTCCGGCTTATCCGGTAAAAATATTGCAGCAAGAAGGAACATCAGGAAAGGACCTATTACCCAGTTTTGCCATAAGGAAAATCCAAACACTCTTTTATTATTTGTAACTTTACCGATTTCCTCAAACTTCACTTTGACAAGCGGCGGGTACATCATCAAAATTAAACCAATTGCAATTGGCCATGATATTGTGCCTGTGCTAAGATGGCTGATGGCATTTGCCGCGGAAGGAAATCCATTTCCCAGCAAAATGCCGAGTGCCATGGCAGCAAAGATCCACAGTGTTAAAAAACGGTCTAAAAAAGAAAGTCTGTTTCCGACTTTTTCCATGTTCGATCCTCCAAAATAAATTTCTACAGCAGTTCAAACAGGTTCTTTCCTTTTACCTCAAACGGTTTCCAAGGAATCACTGCATCATTTCCGTTTGATATTTCATTGACTTTTTGAATCCAGTGCACTTCCTCCTTTGCTTTTGTTTTCAAAAATCTGCTTGTCGTTTCTGTCAGAGAGTAGCTTGCATTAACGACCCACCATCTGACCATAAGTCCGGCACGCTTTAAATCATCTGAAAGGCGCTTTGCCTCGTAAAATGGCGTAGTTTCGGCAAGTGTAACAATAATCACTTCCGTATCGTCCAGATTTTTCAGTCTGGGGAGCAAGTCTTTTTCTGCTTGTGTGACTTCACCGCCGGTATTCTCAATCTGCTGGTTATAATTTTCTGTTGATTCCAGCAAAAGAATGGTGTGCCCTGTAGGGGCAGTATCCAAGACGACTGTTTCTTCGTCGCTTTTTGCCACAATATCGGCAAATGCCCGGAACACAGCAATCTCCTGCGTGCAGGGAGAGCGAAGGTCTTCTTTGACGTATTCCAGATCTTCTTCTGACATGGTCTGACGTGCTTTTGCAAGTACTTTTTCCTGATAGTTTTTCAGTTCGCCTTTTTCATCAATATGACTGACGGAAATTCCTTTTTCCTGTCCGACAACTAGGTTCAGATGATCGGCCGGATCTGTAGTTGCGAGCCGGACTTTCTGTCCCTTTCGACTCAGGCCGAGAGCAATGGCTGCGGCAATTGTTGTTTTGCCGACGCCGCCTTTTCCCATTGTAAAAATGATTTTTTTACCGGATTCATAAATTTCCTCAACAATATCGTTCAATTTGTGAAAATTCGGGAGACTTTCCGTGAATTTTTCCGAGGAAACGCTTGCATCAGACAGCAGACGCCTTACGTTCTTGACGCCGGTGATATTGTAGGCACGAAGCGGCAGTGTGGCAATCGGATATTGTAAAAGGCTTTCCGGAATACTTTTGAGAGCAGTTTGCTGTTTTGCAAACAAGGCGGCCTCCACTTTATCCATCGAATCATAGTTTTGTAAAACTCCATTCATTACGAGCAATTGTTTCCGGATACCCAGAGCACCAAGTTCATCAGAAGCTCTTTTTGCTTCCCAAATGGGTGCCTTCTCCGGTCTGGTAACAAGGATGAGTGTTGTCTGGCTGCCATCTGCAAGAGTTTCGGCAGCTTTTTTATACACTGCTTTTTTATTTTCCAAGCCTGATAACTGCCCAAGACAGGAAGCACCATGCTTGCTTTCGCTGATAAAACCGCTCCATGCGGAGGGGAGCTGAAGCATCCGGAGAGTATGACCGGTTGGAGCAGTATCAAAGAGAATATGGTCATAATTTTCAGCTTTTCTGCTGTCGGTCAGGAAATTGGAAAATTCGTTGAATGCCGCAATTTCTACTGTGCAGGAGCCGGAAAGCTGTTCCTCCATATTTTGGATGGCAGACTCGGGTAATTTTCCGCGGTAAGGGCCAATCACCGATTCGCGGTATTCGGCAGCCGCCGCCAAGGGATCAAGGTTCGCAACAACAAGCCCCGGAACTTCTTTGATTTCACTCCCCTTATCGTTTAACGCTAGACCAAAAACATCCTGAAGGTTGGAAGCCGGGTCTGTACTAACAAGCAGAACTTTTTGACCGGCATCTGCAAGTGCAACAGCCGTGGCGCATGCAATCGAGGTTTTACCCACACCGCCTTTTCCAGTAAAAAACAAATATTTTGTTTTAGCTGATTGGAGTGGGTCAAATAATTTTATATTCCGCATTCCAATAATCTCCTTTAGCAGCCTTTTCGGCCGCAATTACATTTGTGAACCTTTGCCTTGACCGGAGTCGATTGAATTTTGTCAAGACTTACTCCCAGATAAACAGCGAATTCTTTGTTCGTCAAATAGCCGGACTCTTTTACGATTTTTCCGTCCACAATCGTGACGGGCAGGACCTTTACACCTTTCGTATTGAGTTCTTTGTTCACTATGGGATTGTTTAAAAATGCCTGCGGATTGGAAGAAAGGTTATACCGTTTGACTTCAATACCGTTTTTGCTGAGGCTTTCCATTACGGCAGCAACCCGAATCAATTCAGGGTTTACGGATGGGCCGCATACTCCTGTGGAACAACACATGGCAGGATCGTAAATTTCCATTTTGCTCATGGCGAACAACTCCTTAAAATAAAATTTATAAAAAGTCATAGATCATAGATAAGTATCTATGTCAAAGGCAGGGATAATTACCCTGCTTGCTTTTGATCGATACAAATTTAAAGATCTTTTCTTATTGAATAACTTCTATATGATTGAAAAAGCTCTATATTTAAATTATGAATAGAACTTGGCCTTTGTTCCCTAAATTTATTTTTTAAAAAAATTTAAAAAATGAACAGTTTCTTTGATAAGATATCATTTTATCATGTTTATTGGCAGCTGTCCGTTTCCCGTTTGCATTTATTACAGATGCAGTCGTCTTTATTGCTGGTGCTTTCATTCCAGTATTCGGATATTCTTTGAATTGTTTTATGATTGAGGGTGTAATGCATCCAGGCACCCTCGCGATTGGCATTGACAATTCCACATTGTGTAAGAATTTTCATATGGTAAGAAAGTGTTGGCTGTGTAATATTGAAAGACTTTAAAATATCGCAGGCACAAAGTCCACCGCAGGAGAGCATATCAATGATTTTCAGCCGCGTTTCATCTGCCAAGGCCTTGAACAGTAAGGCAAAATCGGCATAGTCATTTTTCATGGAATTCTCCTAACATAGACGAGCATAAATCATATTAACATTCATCTATATGATATTCAGTTCTATATGATTTGTCAATAGAAATTTTGGGATTGAAACGTACGATTGCGAACGTCAAATGTCAGGAGAGATAAAATGGTCATGATTCGTATCCTTTTGGATTACATTCTTAGACATATTTTATTCCTTATTAAAAAATGCACTTTGAAATGGACTTTACAGGCCAAATCAAAGTGCATTTTGTACATGACTTTTTAACGAGGGCGTTTTCTTAAAGCCCAAAACAGTTTTACCAATTCAAACCATAGCACCGCAGCTGCAGATATGCCGATAACAGTCAATACCTCTGTCCCAGTTAAAGAAGTCAGCTTTAGGAAAGAAGAAAGCGGTGTATACAAAGCCAAGATAAGCATCAGGATAATTCCCATGAAAGATGCCCATATTACTTTATCCTTTACCAGAGAACGGAGCGACTGAAATGCGAAATCTGTCTGGGAGCTGTTGACAAGAACCAAAAAAATATTACTGATAAACAGAATGGAAAGTCCCATGGCGCGGGCTGTCGCTGCATTTTCAGCCGGATTCCTCTGCAGAACGGTATAATAAGTTCCGAAAGAAGCAGCAAAAATGGCAATGCCCTGCAAAACACTTTTGAAAAGATTCTTTGCGCCGACAAGTTTTTCCTGTGGACTGCGGGGCGCGCGTTTCATGATATCCTTTTCCGCCGGCTGTCGTTCAAAAACGATAGAACAGGTTGGGTCAATAATCAGCTCCAGCAGGACGACATGAAGCGGAAGCAGCATTAAATTTTTCGGATTCACTTTTAGCAGTGGAGCCAGCAGACAGGAAAACGCAATTGGAATATGAATGGTAAAAACGTAGCCGATTGCCTTTTTAATGTTGTCATAGATTCTTCTGCCGTCCCGAATGGTATTCACAATGGTAGAAAAATTATCGTCAAGAAGAATCAGGTCTGCCGCTTCACGTGATACTTCAGATCCCCTTTTGCCCATGGCGACTCCTATATCGGCATATTTAAGTGCAGGAGCGTCATTAACACCGTCTCCCGTCATGGCAACAATTTCTCCATTGGCTTTCAGTGCTTTCACAATCTTCATTTTATGTTCCGGTATGACACGGGAAAAAATATTAACGGTACGGACACAGTTTTGCAGTTCTTTCTCAGTCATCCGGTCTATTTCATCGCCGGTAATTGTTTGTTCACAGTTCGGAATGCCGACCTTTTTGGCAATCGCTTTTGCCGTGACGCCATTGTCGCCGGTAATCATCATTACCCGAACGCCAGCCTTCCTGCAGCGGCAGATATCTGTTTCCACGGATCTCCTTGGCGGATCGGCAAGGCCGACCAAACCGCAGAGGCGGAGATGACATTCCGATAAAGTTGCCGGAATATTGTCGACTGTCGGTATCTTCATCTGTCCAACGGCAATCACGCGCAGCCCCTCTGCCGCCATATCGGTGGCTACCTTTTGCACCTTGTCAAGTTCTTCCGGACTTATTTTGCACAAAGCAAAAATTTTCTCCGGCGAGCCTTTTGCTGCAACCGTAATTTCATTACCATGCTGCCAGACGTGACCCATCATTTTGGCTTCATGGGTAAAGGAATATTCCCGTATTAGTTTGCCGCCAAACAGAAAATCCTTTGACAGGCCTTTATTTTCGCAATAAGAAAGCATGGCTTTTTCCATCGGATCATAGGTGTCCGGTTCACAGGCCATTCCCAAAATTGTGCAAAAAGTTTGTTCCTGATTCTGCTCCGCCCATGTTTTGCAGACGGTCATCTGGTTTTCTGTAAGGGTACCGGTTTTGTCGACGCAAAGGACAGAGACCGCACCCAATGTTTCCACCGAGGAAAGCTTTCTGACAAGTGAATGCCTTTTCGCGAGTCTCCATGCACCCATGGAAAGAAATACGGTTAAAATGACCGGAAATTCTTCGGGAATCATCGCCATGGCAAGTGTAACTCCGGAAAGGATGCTTTCCACCAGCCGGTCTACAAAGCTATGATCCAGAAGATTGAACCAAGTGAAACATTCAACTAAGACAAACAGGACAGCCGCAATCACCGCACACAGTTTCACAAGACTTCTTGTTTGTTTTTGTAAAGGAGAAGGAGATTCCGGCGCATGAGAAATATTCAGGCCGATTTTTCCAATTTCTGTTGCTTTGCCGATTCGATTCACACAGACAGTTGCGCTGCCTTGTGTGACAAGCGTACCTGCATAGCAAGCATCGCGGCGCCACCGGCCCTTGTCTTTTTCAGTTCCAGAAGCGGATTTCCAAATGCCTTCTGCTTCTCCTGTCAGGGATGACTCATTGACGCATAAGTCGTTTGCCTGAAGGATTTCTCCGTCGGCTGGTATTTTGTCGCCTTCTGCAATCAGCATAATGTCGCCCGGGACGAGAGTTGTGCTGTCAACTTCCTGCCTTCTTCCGTCACGCAGTACTGAAATGCGCGGTGTGGAAAGATCTTTTAATGCACTCAGGGTTTTATCAGCTTTCCAACCTTGGATGACGTCGATGCCAATCATGCCAAGCACAAAAATCAGCATAATGATTCCATCACGCGGCTGGCCCAGGAAGAAGTAGATGACCGCTGTTGCAATAAGGAGCAGGAACATTGGCTCCGACAGAGCCTGAAGTATCTTCGAAAAAATATTTTTCTTTTTTGGGGGGCTTAATTCATTTTTACCAAATTGCTTCTGACGCTGTACAACTTCCTCTGCTGTCAGTCCTGTTAGATTTGCAGTTATTTTTTGTCCTGCCATAAAAGTTACCTCCTTCATGTCTTTTGGCATTTGTGCCACAGCTCTATGGCATTGCAGAGATAAACAGTCTTCATTCCACGAAAATAGGTATAAAAATACCTGTGGAACAATACACTGTCCCACAGGTTTGTTGTTTCCTGTTGCCGTGAGGCCCAGCCCTATCAACCTCTTTTGAGGTTCATCGCCTGCTCAGTTTGTACTGTAGATCAAATGCAGCGCAAAGAGATAATTGATATGCTATCATATTCACTTTTTAATGTCAAGTGACTGAGACTTAAAATATTTTTAGTGTTCTGTGTTTGTCAATGATGTGAACCA
>DHDR01000001.1:0-17915 GCA_002399445.1 Ruminococcaceae bacterium UBA4871
GGATGTACCTCCCCCTACGATATGGAACACATTGAGCTTGCTTTACAGGGGTATAACTATGGTAGGGGGAGGTACATCCTGCAAGCTGCAGGTTTTGCTTGAGTTCCTGAATGCCGCACCATATGGAATACTGCGGGTCTGTGATCGCATTCGGCCCTTTGGGAAGATATTTGGTGTTGAAAGGGCCTTCACTTGCCTGCATTGGGTCAAGCCCTGCTCCACCGCTTTCCTGAGCCATAACCGCAAGAATCAGGTCAACATAATCTGTCATGCCAAATTGGGCGGCATAGGCTGAAACTACCGGCCGGTAATTTTCAACGGCTGCCGGAAGCGCGACAGAGCTGGTGCTGTTTTCCAAAAATCCGGTTATAATTCCGCCAAAGGAAGTAAAAAAAAGGATCAGAAAAAACAGCAGAACGGCAATTATACAGATTCCAATCTTTTTAGAAGAGAACTTCGGTACTGAAAAAGTTCTGCCTGATTTTCCAGCTGTTTGAGCAGCAGAAGAACCATAGACTGCTGCGGCTGTAGGGGCAGCCGCAAATCCGAAGGTTTTCGCTCCTTTTAAGGCAGCAAGCAGGCGAATCTTGTCCCGAAGTTTCTTTGCAACAGGTCCGCTGCTCTGCATAAGCTGCTGCAGACTTTTTCCGCTTTTTGCTTTTCCGGAAAGGGAAAGTTCATCCTGAGCAGTATTTTCTTCATCGTTTGGAGAAATATGGCCGGTCATCATCTTAGAATCAATCTGAATACCGCCTGCAAGCAGCCGCTTTTTTAACGCCTTTGCATTGGCTGCGGTTCGCAGCTTTGTGTCTGCAGACTGCGTGGCCTTACTGGCTGATTCATATTGAAGACCATTTGCAGGAGGACAGCTTTTACGCTTTTTTCCAACAGTTAACCGCTGCAAAGCTTTCCTTTGTACGGCGTATTGGTTTCCGCCTGCTTCAGGAGGGGAAGAGGCACTGCTGCCTGATTGTATAGGGGTGCTTTGAGAAAGGGAAGTATCATGACTGAACTTATTTCCCAGATGAGCGGATGTACCGGCGCTTTTCTGGCCCGCAGTCTGTCTTTTTCGGAGGGCCGCCTGTGCGGATTTGAGTTTGGATAAAGATGGTTTCTGAGGTGCAAAGGAGGTGTCCACAACGGTTTCCCCAAATCGGTGCGCTTTTGCATGCGTGATGACGTGGGGACTGGATCTGCTTGTGACCTTTTCGCGGCCTGCTGAATGATAGACAAACTGACCGTTATTGTATTTGATTTGTTTACCATGCTCACTTTGTGTCAACTGTGTGGTTTCTCCGGTTGCTAAATTTTGCTCCTTGATGCCGTCTCGGGTAAACTGAATGACTTTTTTGTCCAGCATAGCATCAGGCTTCCTTCCTTCCGGCTGATTTTGACGGATTTCGGTTGATATCGGACATCATTGCCTGGAATAACTGCGTATCGTCGGGGTAAATGTTGTTGAACTCCACCATACTGTTGCCAGCTCTGAAGAGGCCGGTGCCTTTCGGACAGGTGAGAAGCTTTTTGGTCTGGCGGTCAGAAAGATCCATAACCTGTGTTAGATCTTCAAGCATATCCGGTTTCTGACGATAAAGCATAATGAATTCAGAATTTGCAATCAGTGTTTTTGCTGCCTCGTTCATGCAGACATCACGGACCTCCTGTGTCATGCCGGTCGCAATTAAGCCATATTTTCGACCGCGTTTCCAGGAATTAATCAGCCAGGCGGCAGTGGATGGATTCCGCAGAGAATGGTGGATTTCATCATTCCAAAGCCACGTTGTCTCATTTTTGGCTTGATTGGCGGAAATGTGATTCCAGCACCAGTCCTGGATAATGGTCATACCCATCGTTTTGAGCTGCTGTCCAAGATCCCTGGTGTTAAAGCAGATTAGGCGGTTGTTAATATTTACGTTGGTCTGTTCCGCAAAGATATTCAGGGAACCTTCAATATAAATTTCCAGTGCACTTTTCAGCGTTTTTGCTTCCGGTTCCGGCTGCTGCTGCAGATCTGCATAAAAGTCACGGAAAGTCGGGACGTTCCGGCGGCAGGGATGTTTTTTATAGGATTTATAAATGTCACGGACACACCGGTCAATAATAGACCGTGTAATGGGATCAATGCCGTTTCGATAGTTCAGGGTAACTTCCAGAAGGGAAATAATAAAATCAGATTTAAAAGGTACAGGATCGGCTTCCTCGTCGCCGCCGTAGTACTCATTAATGTCAAATGGGTTGAAGCAGGTAGCAGAGCCGTTTGAAACTTTAATGACCTGCCCGCCGAGGAGATTCACCATTTTCGTGAATTCACCATCCGGGTCAATGATGATCATATCGTCATTGGTGCGGTTGAAGCACTCGAAAATTTCTGCTTTTGCTCCCATACTTTTCCCAGAGCCGGATGTGCCGAAATAGAATCCATGCGGATTTGTAAGTGTTTTCCGGTCAAGCATCAGAACGTTATTGGAAAGCGAATTTTTACCATAGGAAAAACCGGTAGGCTGTACGATTTCCACGACATTAAACGGAATAAATGCCGACAGGGAAGTGGTTGTAAATGTTCGTTTTACAAATGTGTCATTGCGGCCAAGAGGAACAATGGAATTCAGCGCATTTTCGTGGTCAAAAGAAAATGGTTTGACCGTGCAGCCGTTCTTTTTGGCAGGTGCGGCCACTTCTGATGCGGCAAGGTCAATCTCTTTTTTGCTTTTTCCACGAATCATAATCAAAATATTGGCCAAAAACATTTTTTCATTGCGTGTTCGCAGGGCTTTCAAAAAACTTTCCGCATTTTCAATCATATGTACCAGTTCACGCGGTGCTTCCGGTACCAGTACACCGGCTTTGGACTGTCGTGCAAACACGTTGTATTTTTCCGTATCCATGCGTTTCAATCGCTTTTCTGTTTCTTTGATTGCAAATACAGGGTCCTGCGGCTGAATATTCAGGGTGATAAACATATCACGGTCGATATCGGTAATATCCCGCATAAAGTCATCTGACAGGTCTTGTGGAAAATCAGAAACAAATAGACACTGAACATAATCATCACCAAGCTTCAGGTAATGGTCATCAGAAGTGTCTATACTGTATGGAGCAATCAGATCTTTTCCATAGATGCCCGTGCGGATCGATTTTTGCTCACTGATTGCGGATAAATCATCCGGACGGTAATATTCCCGGAGCAGAGCAAGGCGCTGGCTCCGGTTCAGCTGATGTGTTCCGCATCCCATCTGACGGAGCAGAGAAAGTGTATCGTTTTCAATCCGGTCGAACCGCTTTACAGCTTCTTCATAGCTGTTTTCAAGGATGGTCAGTGTTACATATTTTTCTTTGACATATGATTTCGATCCGGTAATGCGTTTGTGAATCATATCATTGTATTCACCAATACAGGATTTTAATTTTTCATTGGCCTCTTCCTGCACGGGCAGATATAGTTTTGTGGTTGTGCGGGCAAGCTGCCTGTTAACAATGTGAATCTGAATTTGAACCGTATCGTCGTAAGCATTGATAAAATAGCAGTATGCTTCAAAAATACCAACACGGGTTGTTTCATCCGTGTTGGTATAATTAATGTCATCAAAGTTGTAAGTCAGACTATACCGATGGTCACCGAGACAGGCAATCCCGTCTTCATACATGTGTTCATATGGAATGCTGTCCTGTACGGTATCCCGCTTTTTCCAGACTGCATGTTTCTGTGTGGTGCGCTTATTCGTGATCCGTTCCGGCTCCTGCTGAATTTTCTTTTTTGCTTTTTTCTTCGATAAAGCAGATTTATTATTTTTCTGTTTCTTCGTCATACTCTTTATCAAAAGAGGTCATCTCCTTTTCAAGTGTGTTCAGGTCCTCATACAGGTTGTGCATACGGAACGGCCTTTTTGAGGGATAGGATTTAGACTTGATTTTCAGATATAAATACTTTTCGAAAGGCAGTCCGTCTTTTCGAATCAGTCCTGAATACATGACAGGCACCCCCAGCATCGACGCCAGAAAGCCCGGCATGGTCGTGTCATGTGTTGCTAGAAACAGTGGGATGAACACGCCGGTAATAATTCCCAGCGAAATGCTTACGCAGATTACCTGACGGACTGTGAAATTACCAAAGAGCTTTGGCTCATAGGAATAAATGTCATCCGGAATTTTTACAATCAAATGAAGAACCTCCTGTCAAAATGTATTAATAATTCGTTTTGCAAGGGAACCTGTCTTAAACAGAGAGAATGCGCCGATATTTCCCATTGCAATATAGGCCCATAAAGTACGCAGCCCGGTTAATCCGGATGCTGTACGTTCCATGAAATTTGTAATTAAAATATTGAATAGATAAAGGCAGATCATCATCAAAAATCCCTGCAGCAGTACAGCAAAGAACTGCTTGTAAAAGGCAGTACCAATTTGACGCTCATTGGCATCTACCATAAATGCCGTAGGGATCGGAGAAATCAGCCAGAGCATAGCTATTTCAAACAGGCGGGCGACAATGATCACATAAATCATCATCCCGAGAATATGCATCAAAATTGTCAGTGGCAGCAATTCAAGCAAACATCCTATTTGTCCAAAAATATTCGGACTAGTAAGCTGCGGCAGGATTTTATCAATCTGCAGGGACATCTGTGCGGGTGAATACTGCATCAGGTTCGACATGCTTTGCAGGGATGAATTGACGAGCTTTGTGATGGCATCCAGCAGTCCATACGTGTTTGAAATCAGCAGAAACGGAATAATGAACTTTACAATCTCCATTGTGAAAACTTCGATATCCAGAGAACCGTTATTTTTGTCATACAAATGATAAAGATCTACTGCAATGCAGAATCCCAAAATGGTAAGTGCCAGCGGCATAATAGCGGATGCGCAAATCTGCAGCAAAGCAGTCCATTTGTCATGACCAAAGAATGTTTCCGGTGTCTGCAGAATATTATTCTGGGCATCCTGAAGCTGCCAGTTCATAACAGAAAAGAAACGCTGCAGCAGGGATCTTAAAAAATCTTCCATTTTAGCGGAGCCTCCTTTTATTGCAATACTGGAAAGCCGGGAAGCATCATTTGAATTGGAAATGTGTAAACGGCAACTTTGACACCAGCCTGTCCGGCAGCCGTTTTGACGTTGTTAATCGCCTGCGTCATTAAAAAGTATCCGATAATAATAACGGCAACGCCGCCAATAATCTTCTTAATGCCCATGCTGGTTTGCTGGCCGTCACCGAATACATCGTTTATGCCAAAGATAACGGCAATGCCTCCCATGACCATAATTAAAATTCGTAAAAGTTCCAAAGCAGTTGTTGCACCCATTTTATTCATCCTCCAATTCAATTTCTGTAATATAATTCATTTGCAGAGTGACGGCCTGACCTTGCTGTTCACGATGAAAAGCATATCCTTTGGTGTTGGGATCATCGGCAAGCAGCTTATAATTGGGGTGTACGGTTAAATCATATTTTTTGGACCGAAACGGAGGCAGTCCCTTAATCTTAACAATACATTCATCTGGCGGCAGACTGGCGACTTCTGTTATATCCAGAAGCTTGCGCCCTGCACTTTGTTCATTCTCGCTGTGGCTGTTTTTCCCCATCGTACCGGAAGCACTGTCTCCGGAACTTTTCGTCGCGATTGTTGCATCACCCAGCATCTGTTCGGAAACATATTTAGTCGTTTCCTCACCAGTACCGCCTAAAAACAGTTTTGTAGGGCAGCAACTGAGGATTGTTGAAAAGCTGTCTTTGTATTGATGTTTGATTTGGCCGATATCCTGATAAATCGGTTCGAAGGAAACTTCATATTTTCGCAGTGTTGCCAGCAGATTTTCAAAGTGCGGGAATTTGCCGATATTAGCAATTTCATCAATAATACAGCGCAGGCGGATAGGAAGCTTCCGGCTGGACTGCTGCTTTGCCACCTTTACCTGTACATTGAACAGAACGCTGAGTACAAGAGCAATCATGTAATTATAAGTAGGACTTGTCTCTTCCATAATTAAAAACAGCGCTGTTTTTTCCTGCCCCAGCATTTCCAAGTGCAGTTCATCTTCGGAAAACAAATTCGAGAACTCCTGAATGTCAAAGTCCTGCATACGGATGGCTACGCTGATCAAAATGGACTTCGCCGTTTTTCCGGCTGCCAGTTTAAATTTCTTATATTGCAGACAGGCAAAACTTTGTGGATTTTGTGCTTCCAGCTTTTGAAACAAAATGTCAATGGCTGAGACAAAGTCGTCATCTTCGTCACGCACTTCGGAAGCGTTCAGCAGCTTCATGACGGAAGGAATGTTCTGTTCTTCCGGTGCGCAGGTTTCAAGCACATAATTGATGTGCGCAGAAAACCAAAGCCGCTCCGACTTTACCCAGAAATCGTCTGTAGAATGTGGATTGGAAGTATCGCCAGTCGTATTTTCCATCAAGACGTCAATGAAATCTCGTACATCCTTCGGCCCTTTATAATAATGGAAGGGGTTAAAATGCAGACTGTTTTTCGGGTCTGTAATATCAAATACTTTGATTTTGTATCCGTTTGCTTCCAGCATTCTGCCTTCACTTGCCAGATGCTCGCCGCTTGGGTCTGTAATGACATAGCTTGCGTTCATTTGCATGATGTTGGGTTTCGCATAGAAACGGGATTTTCCGGCACCGGTATCGCCGATGACCAGTACATTATTTGCCAGACCGGGGTGAAGGTGCTGATCCAAAGAAAGACGTTCTGTTTGAGAAAGGATAATATCGTTCATCGGATTTTTGTCTAAAAACGGTTTTATATCGGAATGCTTTCCCCAGCGTGCTGAGCCGTGTTCTTTTCCGGCAAAAGCACGGTGCCGGGTATGCAGCAGTGCCGTCAGGAGAAATCCGGCTGCTGCAGAAATCAGGAGCTTCTGCTGAAAAGAAAAAGTGGGGAATATGCCGATACAGTATGGGCGTAGAACTTGCATTGTGTAAAATGTCATCCAAGCTGTAAGCCCAAACGGAACCAGCATACCGGCAATTCGCCAGCCTTTTGTCTGACGAATTTCATGCATGCTCATAAAGAGGGTTCCTCCTTTCCACGCTTATGTGTTTTGCCTTTTACCTGTGGTCCGCGCTCTTTTGTTTTTGCCTGATTCACTGTAAAGGCCTCTTTTTCTGCCTGCTTGATTTTTTCTTCCAGGTCACCATGTCCCTTCCCATCTTTCAGAAAGTCTTTTCCAGCGCACTTGATTTTGCTGATATCTTTCTGCGGAAAAGAAAAAATGTAATGGGATGGATCATTCTTTTCACGGACCAAAGAGAATCGGACTCCGTACCTCTTTGCTATTTTGTCAAATCCGTGCATCTCCTGTTTTGTCAAAGGAATGCACTGAATGGAATCTCCTCTTTTGACTGCGGATTTTGAAAGATCTTCCATTCCCTTTTCACCTGGAGAAATTTCTGCCTTTTCTTTTTTCTTCGCTCTCAAATGAAGCATTGCGCGGAAAAAAGCGCGCAGCACTGCGGCTGTCAGCCGCCCTTTCCTGCGAAAAGAATAAGATACATATTTTTCTGCAGATTCATCGCTCATTTAAAATACCTCCCTGTGTTCTTTCTTCGGTATAAACTTTTTCAATGGTACGTTTTGCTTCACTGATCTTTTGCAGTTCTGCCTGCAGACTGTCATACTGTTTCCACAAAGTTTCAAGCTTGCCGGAAGCATCTTGAAAAAGTGCTTGATACTTTTTTCTGCTGGAATCGTCTTTTGCATTAATCCTGTGCTTCTGTAAAATAGCGGCAGCCGTTTGGTAGGCAGTGATGCTGTCACGGTGCTGCAGGCGATAGCGGTCTTTCAGCAGTGCGGCATCCAGTTCATCCATAACCGGTTGATTTTTTTCCAGCACGTCAAAGCTGTCTGTAATTTCCTGCAGATTGTCCATACGCGTTTCCAGCGTGCGCATGGAAGTTTGCAGATCCAGCGACTGATCAGCAATCCTTGAAATAATGGAAGCAAAGTCTTTGTAGGATTTAATTTTGTTTTCCCGCAGGACTCCTTTTGTATGGAACATATTTTGAATGTCACGCAGCTGTTGAGAATAAGTTTGTGGCTGCGCAGTTTCCTGTACCGGAATAAAAATGCCGGAAGCAATCCGCTGCCGGATGGCAGATTCTCGATAAGCCTCTCCCAGCGTATAAACACGAATATTTCGCTTTTGCCCGTTTGTCCGGTGTCGGAAAGCCAGATACTTTCCGGAAGTTTTGCAAAAATAATCCTCGCTCATAAGGGCGAGGAATTCTTCATAGGTCTTTGCTTTTTCAATGCAGCGGTCAATATCATTTTTAATATAGGTACGATAAGATTTAGGATTGATCCAGGTGTATCGGTGCCGTTTATCACGATTCGGATTTGGAACAACAATAGAAAGCCCGTATTCCTCGCACAGTTTGTCACTAATCGATTGCATGCGCTGATGTGCAGATAAATCTTCTTTAAACTTTGTAAGATTATCGCTTACAACATTCCAAGTAATATGATTGTGAATGCAGTGTGCGTTAATATGCGTAGCTACAACATACTGATATTTGGCTCCATTCCCGAAAAATCGTTTTGCCAATTCACAACCAATTACATGTGCAGTATCTGCATCTACCTCATTAGGTGCAAACGATTGACGCATTGTGATTAAAACAGATGATTGCTTTTTTGCATCTTTGTAATTTCGGATAATTGGTCTTCCTGTGATTTCTTCATATTGATTTTGCATCAAAATAAATTCTTGAATGGCGGTTTCTGATTCACAATTTTCGTATGTAATCAGTCGTCCACCATCTGTCTTGCTTGGATTCATAATGTATAGAAGAGAATCACGAATAGTAGCTTTGGTTGTTCTGCCTGATCGTAATTTTATTGTATCGATGTAAGTTGTTGCAATATTTCATCCACTCCTTTTCTGACTTCGGCAATATCCTTAGCACGTACATCACCAAAAGTATTAGCGGCTCGTGCCAGCTGGTTAACGTTAGTGCCGAGCTTGTGCAGCTCATGCAAAATCTGTTTCAGCAAAGCGTAATCTTTTTTAATAATGAATCCGTCGAGTGCCATTTTTCGTATGTACGCTTCGCGGTTTTTGATGCCGACCGTGTCCATTTTCAACTTTAAAAGTTGAAGTTCTCCGTCCGAAAGGCGAACCTTAATTTCGTTATTTCGAGTTCTCCCTTCCATTTAAGTTTTCTCCTTTTTGAAGTTTTGCGTTTTTAAGAGATTCGCTTTCTGCGATAGCAAAGGGTATTAGGGGCAGCGCCCCTAACAAGCTTTTCATAAAATATGCGAAAGCAAATTTTATTGAAAATCAGCATTTGGGGCACCAAATGCTATGCTTGCCAGTCATGAAATACAATTCACTTCGCCTGCGGCGCTTTCACCTTAAGGAGAAGGGCTTTCAGGGCGTTTCGGTCGCTCTCACTCTCAGCTGCCGCGACGGAATCTTCCAGAATCTGCATTTGCTGCGCTGCTGGATAGGAAGAAAGTTCCGCAAGCATGGCTTGTTCTTCATCCGTATAATACACTTTTTTCATTTTCTTTTACCTCCTTGAATCATGCTATAATGTTTTACAAATCGTGTTAATGGCTTTTTGAATAGCGAACGCAAGGTACTTGATGCTTGTCTGTACTCTTTTCAAGATTCTAGAAAGGCGTTTGTTACGAACTTTGAAGAAGCTTTTTACTGTTATGCCTTTGAATTTTTATCTGTATTCTGCGGAACAGTCGGGGCTGATTTGCTGTCTGAATCGTTGGCCAATGAATTTTTGTGAATTTCAATTCCCCTACCGGATACTCCGAAGAAAAATCCCTGTGGAGTTAAGTGCTTAAAGAAATCCTCACCGTACTCACTAACCAATAATTCTTTCGCATTTAAAAACTCGGATGATTCAATTGACTTTTCATCCTTGTGCAACACTTTTTTCATTTTCTTTTACCTCCTGCATTTTTGAAAATCGTTCGGCATTGGCTGTCTGTGCTTTCTGCTGCGCGGTGTGCAACTGCTGGTCGAGGGAGAGTGGTTGTGCGCTTTTTTCCTGTTCGTGGCTTTTCTGAATTGCGCAAACTTTTTCATCCACCTCGCTGATTAGCTGATGTGCATTGTTTTGAATGTTAGCAAGGACTTCGGAGAGCTTTTCAAAGTCCATACCGGTCGCCCATGCTGCAATGTAATCAAAGCTGTACTCAGATGTGTCCAGTCCCAGATGGTCGGCAACGATGAAGGCCGTTGCTTCCGCTTCTATTTCAGCCTGCTTGCGGGGCTTGCCGCTGACAGCGTGTTGTAGCGTAGCATGGCCGATTTCGTGAATCAGTGTTTTAATAGTTTGTGCATCCGACATTCCATAGTCCAACGCGATTTTTTCGTTGGAAAAATCACAGTAACCATGCGAACCGTCATGCAGATGCTCAAAGACAACCGGAAAAGGGGAGACCTCTTTTAGCGCATGAAACACATCAGCATAGTTGTCAACACTGCCCTGCAGCAGCGGGCAGATTTCAGGGAGTGGGTCACCATCTGTCTGTGCCACATCGAAAACGTGCGTTACTTTGAAACGGAGCAGCGGTCTGGTTTCAATCTCTGTTACAGGATTGCCCTGTCTATCAACCTTGATTGTGCCATCCTCGTTGTGCTGCACCTTTTCAATTTTTTCTTTCACAGTGATTGGCGCAAAAATTGAAATTCCCTTTTCGCCACGCAGCACATGGCGGTTCAGTTTTTTCCAAACGCCAAACCCGGCGACTTGTGAAGCATTCGGTCTTTGCACAAGAATGAGCAGCGTGTTTCGGAAAGAATAGCCGTGAAACAGGGAAGCCATTTTCAGAAATTTCTGAAAATGTTCACTTGTAAAAGTGTTCTTGATTCCACTTTTCAGCCTTTCCATCAGTTCATCTTTTTGCGCTTTTCGTTTATCTGTCTCCATATAAATCAACTCCTTTCGCCGTATGGCGGCAAACCAGAATCATCAGTGTCTGTGTATTGTGGGACAGGCTTTCCACCAGCAAAGTCAGCGTTGTCAACATGAATTTCTGTCTTATAACGCTTCTCACCGCTGGCAATTGCGTAGCTGGTGTTGCGTAAACTACCGCTGATTGCAACGAGCTGGCCTTTTACAAAATTGCTGCAGATGAATTGTGCCGTACGTCCAAAGGCAACGCATTTGAAGAAATCACAGCCGGATTTTTTGCTGCCAATCCACGGCCTGTCTACTGCAAGCGCAAACTGTACAGATGGCTTTTTTCCGTTTTCATTGAGTCTGGGGTTGTCAACCATGCGGCCATTTAAGGAAATTACATTAAGCATTTTTATCCTCCTCCTTTATAAAATGGCAGGTGCTTTTATTTGCAGGCATAAAAAATGCGCTTCCCTTGGAAAGCGCATTTGAGTAGAATATAAAATTTTAGTTTTGTTGATGAGTACCGTTTTCCTCAGTTAGACTGTGAACGGTGCCACCCGATTGTTCCATTTGGCGAGCAGATTTCAGCAAGCGTGCGTGATTCCTCTCATCGTAAAAAGGACTAGGCTTTTCTGAAATCTCACAAATTGCTTTGTCGAAAAAGTTTAAAAGGTAATCAGAGATGCCCTGTGCCGCATAGATAGTTGCCATCATAAGAGCATCCGTATCACAATCCGCAAACTGAATGCAATAACCGGCGCGGCGAATGAGCAGAGTGAAAAAAAGACGTTGTGTACGACCATTTCCTTCTCTAAATGGATGCAGCAAATTCACGTCATTGTAGAATTCTGTAATTTCTGAAACGAAAGCTGTATGAGGTAAACCGCAAAATTCATGTGCGGCTTGCAATCGCTGAAACATTGATGTACCTAAACTTTTCAACTCGTTTGTTGGATAAAAATGCGTACCCTTTTTCGACAAATTGATTGTTCGTAATTCTCCAGCCCAATCATACAAATCTTCAAATAGGCGTTTATGCAGCGTACAGTAATAGGCAAAATCCAGAGGCTCACTTGAACTGTTTTGCTCAATTTCTACAGAATGTAGGGATACTGCAATCTTTTCTGCCTCATCCAGTGCTTCTTGTGTCTTTAACCCTAACTTGTTGATTAGCACAGTGGTGTTTGGATAGCAGTTGTCATTAGCAGCGTCAACTGAATATGCCATTTCATTTCTCCTGCTTTTCCTGAAGGGTGCGGAAAAAATCTTGCAGTGTCATTTTCCCTTCCAGAATGAGCTGAATTGTATCGAGATGTTTCTGCTGTAATGGTAGTCCCTCCATTTGGGAGGAAGCTGCAGCATTATTCAGAGCCTGTAAAGCTGCTCCGCTCATAAAATCAACTTCTTTCCTGATTGCTTTTTACCTTATGCTATAATTTTATTTATCGTACCACAAAATTAGTATTCTAGCAATATTAGAACTTTTGAATCACGTTTATTCACAAGTGAATCCAAGCCTCGCTTTGTGCATGCGTTCATATTTTTTCAAAACGTCATCCAAAACAAGGCCTATATTCGGTTCGGAAGCGTAATCAATGTAGACGTAAGAACTGAGACCAGGCATTACGGAATCAACATCCACATCGTCCAGCCGTACAAAACACCAAGCCTTTTGCTTCTTCGTCAATGCTGTTAAAATCTGGTCTAACTCTGTCTGCGCAGAATCGGATTGTGTCATTGCTTTGGAAACGAAGCTGATGGCAATGTCGCATTTTGCAATACCCTCCAGAATTGAACGAAGCAGCGGCTTCCCACTTTCCAAGTCTTTTTTATCAATCCAGAAGTTCATGCCACAACTTTCCAAACGTTCTGTAAAGTCATAAACGACTGCTTTGTTGCTGTGACAATATGAAATAAATATAAATGTGTTTACGATGAATGCCTCCTTCTTTAAAACTTGTGCGACAAATTGCCGCACTAAGATTTATTACGGACAAAATTAGTTCATTGGAACCATCCCCATCAATAAAAAACCCGCAGATACATAAATGCACTGCGGTAATCATTTCTTGCTTATTTTAGAATGCTTCCGAGTAACGAATATCATAGCACCGGCAGCACCGAGAAGAGCAAAGCTTACGAGGTAGGGGATAGCTGGATTTTGTCCGGTCTTCGGTGTTTTCGGTGCTGTTGGAATTTTCGTGACAGTAGTCGCCTTGACTTTCTGGTTGTCAATTTTGACACTGGCAATCAGATTTGCTTTGACGGATACGGTCTTATCAGCCGCCAGCACGTAACCTTTGTTGATTTTGCCCTCCAGCTCATGGATGGTGTAGGTACCGACTGGCAGATTCTTAACTTCAATCTTGCCGTGGGTATCCGTCGTGAAGGTCTGGTTATACAGAGCACCATTGGCTTCCTTTCCGGTCACGCGGAACTGGATGCCGCCAAGCTGTCCGTCCTTTTTGCCGTCCATTGTTTTCACAATTTCCAGCGCGCCGAGAAGCAGCTTATCTTTCATTATGGCTTTGACAATTTCACCGTCCGCTTTGATTTCAAAAGCATGGGCGGTTTTATCCAGCGTGTAGTTTGCCGGAGCCGTGACTTCCTGATACGTGTACTTACCGACCGGAAGTTTCACTGTCAGCTTACCGTCCTTGTCGGTTTTTCCGGTAAAGACGACTTTGCCTGTGGAAGCATCCTTAATAGCAATCTCTGTGTCCGGCAGTGCTTTCGCCGTCACAAAATCAGTTTTCGTAAATTCAAACGTGCCGGTCATAATCTGATCCTTCATGACAACCTTGATAATCTGTCCATCTTCCTTAATGGAGAACGGATAGGCTTTGGTGTCTAGCTTGTACTTCGGCGGCGCGGATACTTCCTGATAGGTGTAATTGCCCGCAGGAAGGTCTTTGAACACTAGCTTACCAGTGCTGTCGGTCTTGCCGGTAAAAACGACTTTGCCGGTTTTGACGTTGGTAATGGAAATTACACAGTCCGGCAGCGGTGTATCATCCGCAATATCGGTCTTTGTAAATTCAAACGTCCCGGTAACCGGCTTGTCAGCCAGTGCTGCGGCAGCAGTCTGACCAGCAGTAATCGTGATGCTGTGCACCATGCTGTCCAGCACATAGCCATCCGGCGCTTTGGACTCCCACCAAGTTGCTGTACCTGTGGGCAGGTTGAAAATTGTCAGCCTGCCGTCCGTGTTGGTTGTTGCGGTATGCATTGTACCAGCACTGTCTTTGAAAGAAATCTGTGCGCCCGGCAGGAAATTACCGGTCAGCTTATCGGTCTTCGTAAATGTGAAATCACCGGTAGATGGGCCACTCGGCGGATAGTATGGCGGAGGTGTCGGTTCTTTTACATCATACGGACGGTTGAGAAGCGGCGTTTTTGTCGTTGTTACTTCAATCGTCTGGCTGTGTTTCTGGTCTGGCAGGCCGTTAATATCGGTGCCAACGCCGCAGGGATAGTACAGCAAATCGTATTTTTCGCTGTTCAGCGTGTAACCGTTTGCGGTTTTTAGTTCTTTGACGTAGTAATCTCCCGCCGGGATGTCAACGGAGAGTTTTCCGGTCGGCTTGCCGTCTTTATCATACAGGATGTTTGTTGCCTTGCCGTTTTCATCAAAGCTGAACTTGGACAGCAGCGTATCTTTTTTAGCAATCACGCTGCCGGTTTTTGCGGAAGTGAGATCTTCGGCAGCGTACAAGCCGAAAACACAATCTTTGAGCAGTTTATCCGGCGTGGCTTTCAGATGCTTGCCCTCATTCGCGGTGTTCCACTTGTAAAGGAAATTGGTGGTGAGGTCAAGCGTCTGCGCCAGCACAACCGGCTTTTCAGTTTCCTTTTGAGCGGAACCAGTTCCACTTTTGCTCTTATCGTCCTGCTTCGGCTTCGGCAGTTCCACCACAAAGGTATAAGGCGTTGTCGTGCGCAGATCGATCTTGTCCGGTTCCGGTGTAACGGTCATGGTGGCAGTATACCTGCCGCCGACCGCCAGCAGCTTTGTTGCAACCTTTTGCGGATTGTCTCCTTTTTTGAAAATGATGGTCTGGATGGTGTCGCCCCGTTTTGCGGCGGGCAGGACAACTTTTCCGTTCTTGTCTTTGACTGCAGCAATGTTTTGCGCAGCCTTAATGACAACGGCTGCACCGGTGTAATCGAGGCTTTTTGCAATCGGCAGTTCGACAAACCGTTTGAGCAGGTTAATGTGCGCCTGCTGGCGGGTGTCGTTGGCGGTGCATTCCACATGTTCCAGCGGGGCAAGAGCGTCACTGGTTTTCACCAGCGTCTTGATACCGGCCAGCCGCGCTTCTTCACCGGAGTAATCCAGATTTTCTTTGGTAATCGTTTTGTCGCTGCTGTTGTTCTGCGTGTTGGAACCAATATAGTGCGGTTCCTGCGGGTTCAGCTTTGTATCGCTTAAATCAAAGGCCGCGTTGTGCGTATCCGTTATCGTAAATGGGACTTCTTCATCCGAAAGCATATAACCTACTGGGCTGTACAGCTCTTTGAAATAATACTTGCCCTCATAGAGATTACTTGTGGTTATCTGGCCTTTGCTGTCGGTCATGGCCGTTTCCACAAGCGCATCTTTTTTGAGTGTATCGGCAAAGGTAAAGCTGATTTCGCGGTGCTTGCCGTATTTGTCGTCTACACTGTATGTCTTTGAAAGTGTAGTGTTGCGGTTGCTGCGCACGGTGCTGTCAATGTCGCGGGCGGTAATGTCCTCGGCAGCATACACACCATAGACCGCACCGGGCAGCGGAACATTGGTATACACAAACTGCTTGCTGCCATCACTGCCGGTTGTGCTGGTCGCGCCGTCTGCGGTTTTGGTCAGCGTTGCAGTGCCGAGTACTGGCGCATCCGCAAAGTTGACAACCAGCGTCTGGTCGAGCGGGTCAACTGCGCCGTTAAGCGTAAAATGCACCGGCTTATCGGTAAGATAATAACCGGTGCCTGTATGAACTTCATAAATATCGTACCCGGCACTGCCCCATTCGAGCAGGTCAGCGAGGTTTGCAGCGCCGCCCTTGTCGTTGCCGGTGACGCTGCCTTTTTCGTCCGTTTTCCAAACGGTCACTTTTTTGAGTGCTGCGGAAACGGTCTGGTTATCTGTCACCCAGCACTTTCGGGTGCAGTCCCAAACCTTAAAATAGAAATTGCTGTAAGGAACGATTTTTCCGGAAACGGAATCTGTTTTCTGAATCCGGATGTGCCGGGCCGTCACCTGATTTTCGATATAAAGCGGCGCGGTTTGCCCGTCCACTGTTTTCACATCAACGCCGGGATGGGCAGCTTCGTATTCAGACAGATGTGTGGAAAACGGGTCGGAGTTGTCAATTTCATCCCAGTATGTCCACAAGTCCTGATCTGTCATGTCCTGATTGGCGATAACCGGAATATCCGCACCGGCCATCATGATAATTTTGTTGCTGATGATGGTCGCCGCAAAGCTTGCCGCTTCTGCAGCCGTTGCCTTGCGCGCGCCGGTTTCAGAGAGCACTGCTGCGGTGTTGAGGGTGCCGGTATTATCGTACATGCTGCCGTCCGGGCCAAAGAAATAATCTTCATTGGCAAGCGCGGCGTACTGCGTTTTGCAGAGGTTGTAATCGTCAATCGTGATGTAGTCGTTGTAACTGTCCGCGTCATAGTCCGCGTTGGCTTCTACATCGCGTAAGACTTTGTCACCGTATAAATCCATGCGGGTCATGCCGCCGACTGAGCCGGAGAGCGGAGGGTTGTGTTCCACACCCAGCCCATTGTCATTGCCAAGACCATTGCCGACGCGCACAACTGTCCAGTCTTTGATAGTGGCATTCCAGTTTACCTGTGTGTCCACCCACTGGAATACTGGTGCGGCTTTGTCGTACCCGGTAATGGGGTCGCGCTCCACCACGATATACTCCGCATAGGGCAGCAGGCGGCTTGTCCATTCGCCGGTCTTGTCGGTGGTGCGTGTGTCCACAAGCCCCTTGACGTCACCGGGGTTGGCGGCAATTTCCGCAGAGGTCATTTTGTGACCGTCTTTTTTGCTGATGCCGAAATTGTACAACACTGTGGTGTCGTTGTACAGTTCGCCGGTCGGGTTCTTTTGCGGTGTTGCGGAGAGCATATAAATATCAAACACAATACCGGGTGCAGGGGTCTTGCCCTGATTATCGTCGCCGTCCACATTGCCGTTGGGGTCTTTCTCTAGGAATTTATAGCCGTGCAGATAACCGTCTTTGACTTTATCTTTGTTGGTAACGGTGCCGTCCGAAACCAGTGTGCCGGTCATGGCAGACGGGCTGTCCAGCAGCGTAATCTGCGAGGAGGTCAGCTGGCTGTGATTGCCGTTAAACAGACAAACAAACTCCTGATACCAGCTGCCGTGATACTTCGCGTAATCGTCGTTGTCATAGAGCAGGTAACCCTTCGGGGCGTTGGTTTCAATGACTGCATACCGCACGCCCTGCTGCAGAGGGGAACTGCTGGCACTGCCGGAGCTGTCTGTTGTAAGCGTCTGAACAATTTCACCGATTGGGCGGCCGCTGTCGTCGTGGCCGTCCACCCGGATGATCTGATACTTTGCGCCCGCAAAAGTCGCGTCGCCCTGCGGCGTATTACCGGCTGCGTTCTCCCAAGTGCCTCCCGCAGCTAAAATGCTGCCGGTGCCTTTGTCGCGCTTATGTACCGTAATGATGGATTTTTGCTGATAGTTATAGAGGTTAGTGCCACTGACCGTGCAGCCGCCGTCGTTGCTGAAAACATAGTTGCTCGTGCGGCTTCCATTCCAGGTGTAGCCGCCCTGCGTCGTGGTCGTGTTGGGAACCTCCGACACGGAGTTAATAGTAGGCTGCGTATTCGGCGCAATCCCGTCGATGGTCAGGGAAATAGATCCGTCCGACGCACTCGTAACAAAGAAATCTTTCGTTACGGATTTGAGCGGCGGGTCGGTAACGGTCTGACCCGCTGCGGTCATTTTTGCCAGCGCATCCGTATCAATCACCTGATAGGTTGCGTTGACCTTAATGGAACAGCCGCC
>DHDR01000001.1:17932-18057 GCA_002399445.1 Ruminococcaceae bacterium UBA4871
ACCTGTGTTGTCACCATCTTTCCGTTTTTGACCGTAACGGGATAATATCCGGAATCGGCGTTGTATTGGGACGGTGCGGATATTTCGTGTATATAGTAAGTGCCGTCCTTTTTGACGGTAAAACC
>DHDR01000001.1:18220-19312 GCA_002399445.1 Ruminococcaceae bacterium UBA4871
GGAAAGTGCTTTTCCAGTGATGGAATCCACCTTTTTTACGGTTACCGGGCCAGGAGTTGGAACTCGTTTTGCATTCAGCCTGAAATACAGTTTTTTGGGCGTAGCCGGTGTCTGCGCAAGTAAAACTTGATATCCATTACTGGTACCTTTAAACATAGTAAGCGCACCACCGTAGTTGCTCATGCTGGAATCACTGCGGCGGTTTACTGTGAATACCGCAGCATTAACTTTACTGATAATAGATTTGTCATCCGTCTGCGGCATGGTAACTTGAATGTGTGTATCGTCTTTTTTGATAAATGTCAACGGAAGTCCTTTGGTATTGGCTTGTTTTTGCAAGTCGGAAATAAACATATCGTCAATTTCAGACTTGTATCCCACAAGTGTTGCTTCCAGTGTTTTAGAGACATTATTCGGAACCATTTTATTCTTACTGGCAGTATCACCGCCATTAGAAGATATACTAGTAAAGCCGGGCTGGTGGTAATAATACTTCAATTGGGCACTGACTTTGTTGTAACAGGTTTGAATCTGTGACAATAAAGATGCCGGAGCGGTGATTTCATTCACCATGCTGTGACCAGTCAGAACACCATTTGTAAGATCCCATCTATTACCCATGATCTCCCACATAAGAATCTGGCGGGTGTAATAATAGCAGGGATAAATATCCGGACCACCGCCGTATTTGGGGTCATAGCTGATTGCAAAGGCATGGCCAATTAATTCCCGCTTATCCGCAGAAATTGTGTTCCAATAACTATTGTCGAGTTTATAGGATGCACCGGTGTGCATATGTGCACCAAGGTTCATACAGAATGTATATTTCCCGTTGACCTGCGTCCACCAGAATTGTTCACCGGTGTGAGGGCCTGTTTTCCAAACAATGTTGTTGCTGTTGCAGGTAACATAGATTCCGCTGGACTTGCGCAGGTGGCTTATGATGCCTTCCTGCTGCACTCCGGCGGCATTTACGTTTATAGCGCTGCTTCCCGCAATGATAACAGACATTGCGGCTGCCATGCAGCGCTGAAAGATTTTTTGCATTTCTTGTACCTCCATGTTTAATCAATTAACTTCTTATTTGCCGCC
>DHDR01000002.1:0-27725 GCA_002399445.1 Ruminococcaceae bacterium UBA4871
TGTTCCATATCGTAGGGGGAGGTGCATCCTGCAAGCTGCAGGTTTTGCTTGAGTTCCTGAATGCCGCACCAAATGGAATACTGCGGGTCTGTGATCGCATTCGGCCCTTTGGGAAGATATTTGGTGTTAAAAGGGCCTTCACTTGCCTGCATTGGGTCCAGCCCTGCTCCACCACTTTCCTGAGCCATAACCGCAAGAATCAGGTCAACATAATTTGTCATGCCAAACTGGGCGGCATAGGCAGAAACTACCGGCCGGTAATTTTCAACGGCTGCCGGAAGCGCAGCAGAGCTTGTGCTGCTTTCCAAAGAAGAACCAGTATTTAAAACAGCACCGATAATTCCGGCAATTGATGCAATTATCAGGAAACCGGCTATCAGCGGCACCGCCGAAAATCCAACTATTTTTCCAATGATACTTTTTCGCTGCCTAATGCCAACCATCATTTTTACCTCCGTTTATTTCATATGGGTATATCATTTTCAAGTTCCTTTTCTGCGATTTGTGTATCATACAGCATTTCAGAATAAGCGCGCTCGTTCTGAAATGAGTCTTTACAGTCCGCGTTTATGGCACGTTTCAAACTTCTTAATGATTTATCCAGTTCATAATTTTGCCGCAGCCGCCCGCCTCCTCGGAATCGGTTAGTTTTCCGATAATGCATCGGCCGCACTTCTTTGTTTGCTGGACTTTTGGCATTTTGTGACGGTGCCTTTTGCCATTGTGACTGCGGCGGTACATACAGCCCCGCTTTAGAACGCCTGTCAAAATTTCGCATTTCCGTAAGTATCGAATTCCCCAGCCGGGTATACAAATCCTGCATTTTATTTTTCCGATAGTCCATGTACTTTTCTTTTTTACCAGAACCATATACAGATTTTAAATATGCCTGCTCTTTGTCTAATTCCAACTGCAGGTCATGAAAATCCTTTGCATGATAACAGTCAATGTACATCCGTGATAGATAGTTAATAGATGGACGCAGTTTTTTCATAGCATTCATTCCGTACTTCCATTGACGTTTATCGGAAGGCAGTACCTTGTAAATATCCATAAACACCTGCTGCATTTTATGATCTTTGATGAAGACATCTCTTGGCCGAGCAGCGATAATGTTTTCCCGAATGATCTTGTTCATTCGGTTATATGTTTCTGAGCGATCAACGATGCGGTTTGCAACTGTCGATTTCATCTTATCCAAAGTGGACTGCTTGAGTTTACCGCGCCGTTCGGCTGTGCCATCCTTGTTTCGCACCAGCTTTCGTGTAGGGTTCGGTTCCACAACGGCAATGTGAATATGAATGTTGTCGGTATTATAATGAATTGATGCAGCCCACACGGCCGAATTGTACATCTCTTCATTGTTGAGCCTTGTCCGCACTGCCTGCCGTGTCACCATCCGAATCTGTTTCTCATTCAGCCAATGCGTTTTAGAATCATACAGGCCGTTTTGTTCCAACCAATCGTTGCGAAAGCTGATTACATCCTGCCACAAGGGACTCCCATTGTTCTGCGCAGTCGCAAACCGTTCTTTGAGAATCGCTTTTTGTTCTTTTGTAAGCCGGTCTGATTTTTCAGTAAACAACGCGCTGGTTTTATCGGACTCCGCATTAAACTCGCGCTGTTTTTCCGGGTTGTCCATATAATCGTTATACGCAGAGAACTTTTTGAAATTGGCATTCCGCACGGCCTTATCACGGTCTATGTATTCGATATAGCTGTTGAACTTTTTACTTTCCGGCCTGACGAATTTACAAAGGAGCAGCACACCGGGACTCATATTGGTTTACCTCCTTTTATTAAGTCTGGCTCTTCTCTCCATTCTCTGAAGTTACAGTTGTCCAACTTTGCCGATCGGTATTCTCTTGTTTATAGCTGCGTGCTTTACTGAGAATACTGTCGAGGTCTTTCCGGGCATCAGACAATCGGGGACTGTCCACGTCATAATGATATTTGTTTTTGCTTTCAAACTGCATATCGTTCAGCAGCATCAAGCACAGTGCCGTATGATTTCTTGCTTCACGTGATATCCGTGATGCCTGTTTAATCTGTTCCGTAATGCTTGTTTCCAGCAATGACAGCGCACGGAGTACATCATCCAACGTGTGCGCAATTGTGATTTCCTTCTGCAGTTTTTCATACTCTACACACATTCTTTCAATGGCAGCCGAGTAAGTTTTAACTTCATATTGTTCTTTTAATTTAGTGAAGAACTGCTGCGTATGCTTTGAAACCTTGATACGCATTTCAATTTTTCTGTCTTCGTTCTCATTCATTTTAAGTGGCATGACTTTTTCCCCCTTGCTTGGATTTGGACTTTATAAATCTTTTTGCAGCACTGCTGTTGTTCGATTTGTGCTGTAATACTCTTCTCCAAGGAAGACAATTTTTCAAATACTTCGTGTTGTTCCAGAAACACGCGCAGCTTTGGCAAATCCTCTTTTTCTATCGGCTTTCCTAGAACCTCTTCACAGATTGCACCAATTTCGACAAGCCGGTGAGTTTTTACTGCACGTTCTTTTTTATTTCGTCGTACTATCAGTTGACGACGCTGCGCTTCAATCTGCTTTTTCTTTTCTTCCAGCTTAGCGATACGTTCATTAGTCGTCACGTTTATTCCTCCGTTTCTGCATCACCATCATCATCAAAGACACCGTCCAGCAGTTTCAGCACCTGCAGATCAGTATCTGTATTTCTGCGCAGTGCCTGCGTATTGTCTTTGACGACCTGTTCAAATGCCTGCATATAATGATTGGACAGTGCCTGATATTTTTCCTCAGTCGCCGCAAACAAGTCATGCGATACTGCATTTTCAAGTATTTGAATAATTAATTCATTTCGGCTAAGATGCATTTGCTTTGCTTTTGTGTTTAGCCTTTTTACGACTGCTGCATCCAAGCCACGAATTAAAACTGAAGATTCATCCATAATATTACCTACCTCTTTCAAATAACGCTGCTGTGCAGCTTCATGCTCTCCTCTGGAGAGAAAAACGGGATAAGGGAAAACTGATATCACATTCTGTGATATGGCAGGCAAAGCCTGCCGTTTTCGGGATTTTAAGTGATACCACAAAATTTAAAAAATCCGCCGTTCAGCGGCATATTTTACTTTAATTACATAAAGTTGCGGCACCATATTGAAGCACTTTTACTTTAGTGACATAAAGTTGTGGCACATTTGAATACCCTTTTCAGGGTGGGAACCGTACCATCAAAAGAAATTTCAGAAGATATTTCATTGTGTAAACCTCATTTCATTGGGACACTGCTTGTTGAAACAGTCGGTTTGCTGCTTGCTGCAGCGGAACTTGCTGCAGAGGAAACTGGGCTTCTGGAAACGGAAGTTGAACTGGCACCGGCTGTATAAAGCGAATCTGCATCAGGAACTTTGTCACTGTAAACGCGCGTAGTCCCACTGCGAATATCGGAAAGTTTCAGATCGAGCTTTGAAATTTTATCCTGATACTCTCCGATTTCTTGATTCAGTTCATCATTCTTTGTCCCAAGTTCAGCAATCGAATTTTGCTTATTCTGCATAACCTCCGTGCTGTCTGAAATTTCAGAAGTCGTCTGATAGGACTGTTCTGTCTGAATTGCTTTAATGTCTTTTTGCAGAGAAGAGATTGTATTTTTGTTTTGGGCAATCGCATTTTTATCATCCGAAATTTGTTTTTGCGTTGTGCTTATGCGATATAATGTGGAATCAATTGCATAATCTTTTTCAGATTTTGGTGCTAAAGCTGTATTCTGTTCTACTGCTCTGTAATCGCAATAGAAGTTTGCTGTCACCTGTCCTGAAATAGCTTTTCCAATATTACCGGCCGCATCTGCCGCACTGGAAGTCGTATCATCGACTTCCTTTGTAAGCAGATCTTCCGAGTTATCGGTAATTTGCATCATGAGGACTTTCCACTTTTTCGGAAGATTTTTGATACGGATGATCAGCGTATCATCGTTACTGAACGCAACACTGCACGGAACAGAATTGGAAGTGCTGCCGTTATAAACAGACGGTGAAAAGACTAAATTGTTACTGAAAGCGAATTGGCCTTCGTCAACATAAAAGGTCGTTTCCATATAATTTTTATCCGGGTTGTACATCCATTTTTCAAGCTTCAGCTTCACATCATCAGATGATGCTTCCTGCGTTCCATACGCTGTATTTTTAATATTGGAAGTGTCTGGAACCCAAAAGGTACTTGTCATAAAAACAACCAGCAGCAAAATAAATATACTGATGAAAGTGCGGTACTTCGCTTTCGGTGATTTGGGAAGTTTGATTTTTTTCTTTTTCTGCCGACTTTTCAACATTAAGCACCACCTTTGAATAACTTTTTGTCACTCTCAGAAACTTCGACTGTCATGTTAATACTGTCTTCACCGGTCAGAAGCACAGCCTGTCCAACACCAAACTGGGGAATCTGCGAAAGCTGTGTTTCCGTCAGACGGCCATCAAAAATCTGCCGCAGCATTGGTACTGCGTTGCTGTCCTGCTGCATAATGAACTTGTACTGTGCCAATTCAAAAAGGGATTTCAGCTTGTCCTGTTTCTCACTTTCTTTTGACTCCGGTACATAGTCACGAATACTTTGACTCGCCAAAATGAGGGACGTAAAATACTTACGTCCCTCTCTCAATATCTTTCCCATGAAGTCAATCACCTGCGGATTTTGGGTATTGATGAATTTGTGTGCTTCATCAACAATCAGAATTAACTTTGGAATATCTTCAATCGGTACGCCCTGTTCAAACAGTTCTTTGCTTGGCATACCGATATTCATCATATCCGCAAGCATCAAGTTGAGAACATTGAAAAGCACCGCGTTAAAAAGTTCAGGTTTCATATCTGCCAAACCCTGTACGTTATAAACAACCAGATGCTGGTCTGTCAGGGAAGGAATCGTCGTGGTCATGGTAAACATCTTTGGATTTGATTCCACAAGATCAGATATTGCAAGCCGAATGTTTTCCAAACGTTCTCTGTGGGTATCGGAAATATCTTTATTGATTTTGTGTGTACTCGTATCTGCATAAAGTTCTTGATCAATGAGCTGAAGCAAATCTTTCAGTGTCGGATAATCCTGAGGATCTAATCCTGCGAATTTTTGCTCATCCGCCGGTTTATCCGGGTCATAAAGTCCGCAGCGAATGTATAGTTTTCTACAGAGGTCAGAAAATTCGCCGCACTCTGCATCCGTACAGTTTGGTGAAACGAATTTGAAAAAGACAGAGAGTTTTGACATCTGATGAGAAAAGTTCATGCTTTCTGTTTCACTGGCTTTTGCAATTTCCATGATATTATATACGCCGCTCATGATATCGCCTTTGGTATTTTCACCGTTCAGCATAACCACAATACCGCCTAACTTTTCTGCAAGCTCTGAAAACTCGCCTGTACAATCCAGTACACGAATAAAGTTTTCGGTTATCGTAAACCACTTGACTAGCTTTTTCAGCAGCGTTGATTTACCAGAGCCTTTGTTTCCCAGCACCATAGCGTCGTAGGAAAGGCGGTGCGTTGTTTTTAAAAACAAATTCAGAAAGATGGAACCGCCCGTTGACGAATGACCAAGGTACACTCCAAAATCATCATTCAGACTTTCATTGTTAAATGGATACGAATTTCCCATTGCACAGGAAGGAATACAGGCACCCGCACGCCGCGGCTGTTCTTTAACGGTGCGGCTGTACGGTAAAAACAGAGAGCGGTACTGCTGCTCTGTTTCAAAAAAGCACATTGCCGCCTGATAATCTCCAGACGCCAATGTGCTTATAATTGTTTGCACTCGATCCATCAATTTTGCCTGATTCTTGTTGTATACAAACAGCCGGATGGAAACAAGATTTACAGTTTCACCATACTTTACAATCGCAGAAAGCATATTATCGAGCTTTTCAATATTGTTAGCAATTACTTTTTCTTCCTCCGGATTGTGTGCTTTCCGTGATTCAAGCTCTTCAAGAGAGCGATTCAGTTTATCCTTTGTAGCATCAATATCCTCGGTGCTCACCTGCATTTCAGTAATAACATCATCCCACCTATTGATTTCATCCAGCCAGAACAGGAACACCCTGTCTGGAAAAGCAACAATCTGAATGGGTGCTGCATAGCCGGAGCCGGACTCAATAAGTGTGTCTCCAAAATGCAGATTTCCCATTGGCTGCGTCTGACTTATCAGATATGGATCATAGCCATGTGATGCTGCAAATTCCGGGTCATTATGAACAAACATATCTGCTGTAATGACTTCTTCCTTTGGAGCTTTCGCCTTCCTTGCTTGCCTTGCTTTTTTAAACATTCTTATGTATCCTCCTTAAAATCTGACAACAGAATTGGGATTATTTAATTTGTACAGGAACATCTTTTTGAGAGAATAAGACATATCGCTGAGCGGGACAACAGAATAAGCCATGAATTTTTGCTTTTCTTTCAAAAGCTGTTCCGGTGTCGGCGCAAAAACTGCATAAAAGAACTGCTTTTCTGGTTTATTATTCTCAAGCCAAAGACAGGTTTCTATTTCATCCTCCAGCATTTGCAGATGAACAACATTTGTAGTTTTTTGCGAAACATGCTCAATATGTTCAATATGCTTCCGTGCATTGGTTGGCACACTGAACATATACAAATTAAAATCGCAGTTGCACATGCGGTGAAAAATTGTATTGTTATTTGCCAGCCGCTGCAAATCATCAGTGGTTGCATGAAGGTAAGACTGACCGGTAATATGGAGGATGTCAAAGACACTGCCGTCATCCAAAATGAAGTACCCGCCATGCAGTGCAAATCTGTAATCCCGAACGGGATAGGTATCTAAAACCGAATGATAAACTTTCTGATTTTCTTTTTTGCCTGCAGTACGCTTCTGCTTTTCCCATGATTTTTTACGTCTTTTGATAATTTTAAGACGTGTTTTTTCGGTGTACATGGAAAGATCATCATCGTCAGTTGAAATGGTGGCAGGTTCCTTCTTTACGCTGTCTGCAAGTGCCGTTTCCGGTTCCGGCTTTTTCCCCTGCGGGCGTTTATCTGCAGGTAAATCTTTTTTTGTGTGTGTTCTATTCATCACATATCCCCCTCTTCCTTGTGACTAAGAGAATAAAATACGCCTTGACGATTGGTAAATAAAAGGAGAATAACTTCCCAGTTCCGTTTACCGGGATTGGTTTTCCTTGCGGGCCGAATAAAATAAAATGTGGTAACAACCGCAAAGATGATATACGGTATCATCAAAACCGAAGATACATAATTTGACATTGCCCAGTACACACCGCCGCATACCGCTGCGGTCACAAAATCCTTGACATACACTGGCATTTTACCAATATTGAACAGTTTGATCTCTTCCGAAAGGCTTTTCGGAATTACCTGTGAAAAATCTATCATTTTATCAGCTCCTGTAAATATCACTCATTCTTATCCATAGGTTTCGTATGTTTAGCAGCCGAATGTTTCATAGCTGAATTTTTGGAAAGGTCATAGTAAAGCGAATATGCCTGTTTCGGCCGTGCAAAACGTGAATTCTGCGCAGCATTTGAAATCTTGTATTTCAAATACTCCGATGTGGTAAAGTCGTGGAAGTCCGGCATTCCCTGCTTGTTGGAAGAAGGCTGCTCGGTACTGCCCGCTGAACTTTCAGAAATATCAGATTCGTTCCGTGCAGACTGCTCTGCTGCATACTCGTTTTGTGCAAAGCCGGAACCGCCTGCGTAACTGCTGCCATGCTCCGCTTCATATTCATTCTGTGCAAAGGAGCCTCCGCGATCCTGATGCGTACCGCCGCTGAACGGTGCCGCATTTTTACGATGCGTCGGCGGCGTATACATGGAAACACTGCTTGGACCTGTAAAATGGCCATTCTGCACATTGGCACTTGTCTGCGGAGATTGTAATCCACGAACTGTCTCATGCGGCTTTACATTTGCTTTCCCCTTTGTCTGTCCGTTATTTTCCGCATTAGGGGTATAGATACCGCTGGTTGTTTCCGATTCGTTTTGGGGACTGTCTGTTTCAGATGCCTTGGCAGTTGCTGCTGAAGTGTCTTCTGCTCCGCCATTCGGGCTTTGCTGACTCTGCGGCTGATTTCTGTTTTGTGGGAATTCTGTATTGGAACCGTTTTTCGTCCCCTTTTTCCCAGCAAAATGACCACCTATTAAGCCTGCTCCTCCAGCGGCCATAGATGCCGCACCGACTGCACCATTTACTACATTATCTACTGCACCATGCTTCCCCAATAGTCCGCCGGTGTGATAAGTATGGACATGTCCATTTTCGTCTGGAGCCGTATAATTTTTATTCCCGGTAATGGCCTGCGCTGCACCCTTGAGGCCTTGTGCAGCCGTGTTTATCCCGTACATAGCGGCCATCGGATGCTTCATACCAACATCCATGCCAAATACTTTTTCAAAGATATCCGGCCCATCGATGACCATCCACGCCATTGCAATTTCAAGAATAATTTTTACATATGGGTTCGTAACATTGTTTACAACCGCTGCTGTACCAATTGTATAGACCTGAAGCATCAGCATACAGCCGAACAGTCCTACAAATGAAGACAGTAAACTTTGCAGGCATTGCTTTAGCCGCTGACCCGTATGAATATCCAACAGCCCAACTACCTGAGCGAGTGTCTGCTTCACAATTAATTCAAACAGAATACGAGCAATCTTGATTCCCGATAAAATCAAGGCCAAACCAGTTACAATGAGAGTTATGAAAGCGTTAAACCAGTCAATTTTATATCGATAGTAAAATTCAGAGAAAATTTTTGAGCCAATAACTGCTCCTGCCTGCATACCATCCCACAGGTTCGTTAACGATTTGTTTCCGCTGGAATCCGTAATGACACGCTTGCACCAAAAATCTTTGTTCTTAATTTTGACACAGCCATTCATTTTCTGATCTTCACTGCCGTCAACCATTTCAATTGGATCAATATTTCGAATTCCATCCACATTTGATGTGTATAAATTCTTTTTTGCTAAATCCGCATTAAATCCATTGGTATCATAAAATGTAACGTCGATGACGTTACTGGACAACACCTGATTGCCCAAACTTGCAAGGCTATTCGCGCCAATGCTGCTGATAGCTGCTTCTGTCAAGTTGTATGCACCCATCACTAACGTCGGCAGACTGACGAAAAGCAGGAACCCCACAATAAAGTTTGTCATGACCGTACCAATTTTTTGTGGTTTGGTGATGAATTGTATACCGATGTATACAATTACTAATGTAAGCAGAACAGCAGCAATTCCAATTACTTTTTTCATAAGCGCAACAATCTGCCGATTGGTAAATACGCCGCTTGCCGCTGAATTGATTTGATAAATTGCCCCGCTCATACAATTTACCAGAAAGGCTAACCCCTTGAGCATAACCCATCCAGCCGGACGCAGGATATATGAAATGATGTTGTTTCTCGGCAAATCAAGCTTTTCAATTTGTGCAATGACCGTGTTGTCATCTGCAAAACATGGTAAAAAAAGATTGCTGAGAATCAACATTCCAACACAAAAAAAGATGCCCATTACAGGCACCATCCTTAAATACCATCTGTGTTTGTCCGCATTTTGGATAGACAAAAGCGTAACACAGGGCTTTCTCTTTTGACGCTTTAAATATTTTTTCATAGCTTAAACCTTGCTGTCCTCCTTGTATTCCTGCTCTTCCTGACTTTTAGATTCATATTCATCCCCCTTTTCCAATGCTTCTGCCAAAATATCATGCAGTGCTGCGCAGGCGCTTTCCGTTAACACACCGGCGCTTAACTCACGGTCTATATAGCCCTCAAAATCGGTTATTGTCATAGACAAAAAGTCATTCTTTGAAAGACCGTTTTGGATGTGCATTGCCTGTATGTTGTCCATCAAATTCTCAAAATCCTTTGGTACAAGGACTTCTTCCATACTAGGATCAGGTTCTGTCGGTTTCATCACTCTTTCCGTAGCTTTTTTCTTTTGCTTTTGAGGAGCTTCAAGAGAAAAAGAGGCATTGTACAAGCCCTGATGAATGGGATCATAGATAATATCCGTAAGCTGTACAGTGTTATGTGTACAGCTTCTCTCCAAATGCAGGTCAGAAAACTTGCCGCCGGACGGAAACGTATTTTTTAAATACTTATACCGGGGAATCAATTCCGTGTGGTCGCCATGATAGTTAAAGATAGGAAATTGAATCGCCCGGCGGTGCGTCAGCGTCTGTCTGTGGATAGAACGGACCACCACACAGTCGCCATCGCCAAGTTCACCCAAACTGTCTGCAGACAGCAATGGAATTGTTTTGGCCGATTCCTGCATATTTTTATGTGATTCAAGCGGATTGCCGAACCTAGTATTGACAACGACTGATTTGCTGCCGATCGCCTGAGAATATTCCTTCCTCGTTTCCGCATTATTGGAAAGCAGGAAGATATGATTGCCGCAGTTGCCTTTTATCGTAACAGCAGCTTCCTTTCCATACAGATGATCAAGCATTGCATAGTCCTGTATAATCAAGTCAAAGTAAAATCTGCGTCCAAGACCGACCGTAACCATATGTTCCATGTCCGGAAAAGCCGGCATATTGCCAAGCTCATCCAGCAGAAAAATGACATCCCGTACACATTTTCCTGACTTTGAAGCGCTGGCACGGCGGGCCAGCATCTGGTACAACTGCTCAATAAACATGGTCAAAATAAAATCATTGCTGTGGTCTTCATCCGGCGTCACCAAAAACAGTGCAACAGGACGTTCATCAAAGCCGATGTCGGAAAAATCAAAATCGTTTTTGGAAAGCAGTTTGGCAATCGGCGTAAGCGTGAGCTGCGTAAGCTTTGCCATTGCTTCTGCGGTAATGTTGCCTTTTGTCCGGTTATCCGCGGCATTTACAGGTGAATACTGCAGCTTGGCTGGCCATTGCTTATGCATAATGTATTGATCAAGCGGTGGAATACCGGTTTGGGGATCAGGTTTGCAGTAATCCGTGATAAACATGGCAACAGAATACATATTGACACGTGCGTACCACTTGTCAGCTTCAATTTGCAGTGCATTTATGACTGCACCCTTATAGTTCATTCCGTGACAGGTGCCGCCGTCAATTGGCAGATATGTCATGGAATAATAGGTATACGCATACTTGTCATTGCCAACATAGGAAATTCCAAGATAAGAATCTCCCTGTGCCATTTGGGGAAACGATTTTGGAATGATATAAACCGTGTCGGTACAATAGTCCTCATGTGTCTTTTCGGTTCCCTCATCATCCATTGCCTTGTCTACACTCTCGCGGAACGCATGAATATCATCAACCGTTTCAATTCCGCCATTGATTGCGGGCTGCATCAGCACGTGCTTCGCCGTTAGGCATTTGTCAGCCGCTTCGCAGCAGTCTACTGTAACGGCCATAATTGCAGCCGTTGTAATGGCAGTACCCCACTCCTGCCAGATTTTTTCCTTTGCCCCGGGGTCATAGTTCAAAATGTACGCAAGGGATTTGGCGTAAGTTTCAGAGTATCCTTCTTCTGTGTCGGCCCGTGTCTGAATTTCAATTCGTTTCTGCGTATCTGCTTCAGACAAAACCTGATGTGTCAGGTCCAGAAAATTCACATACGCTTTTTTCACGATTTCAAGTGGATTGTAAGAAATGCCGTCCATCGGCGGACGCAGGGAAAAAACCAGCACCTTATATCCTCGTTCCTGCAGCTTTTTTGAGGTCATGGTTGCCAGCTCACCTTTTGGATCGCTGATAATCATGCTTGCTTTGTCGGCTAAATATTTTGGCCGACTATATACATCTATGGATGATAAAACAAAATACTCTCCTTTACCGGAACGGGTCATGCCAAGAATAATATTGTTGACCGGATCGGTATCGACAAAGAGTTGGTCATAAAAGCGGGAATCAAAGTCGAAATGACTGAGAAACTTAAAGAACTGACTCAAAAACGTATACGGAGTAATACGCCTCTCTGTCTGGTTTCGTTTCTTCATCCATTTCATTGTCCGCTTTAACTCTTTTTTATCAAGTTCTTCCGCAATCTGTGTCTTTGTACCAGTTTCTCTGTTCTTTGCGTTTTCCATTCTTGATCCTTCCTTTCTGCCCATTCACTACCCAGCAGCCCGGCTCTTTCGATCAGACGTGACAGTTTCCGCAGCGGCAGGAAAAAGATGCGTACTACTCCACATTTCAGCAATACCGGTACATGATAACGTGCGATTGGAAAACCAGCTTTGCCGATAATATCGCCTAGTGGTTTTTCGGGTATATAGGGTATGTCCGGATGTTTTTGTTCTGCTAAAATATGCTCTGCACGGTATTGCAGTGCTTCATCCTCCGGCTCTGCCGCCAAAACATGTTTATACTGCCGCCAAAGTTCGCGTTTTGTCGTCCACCGACGATGTCCTTCTTCACTTCCCCGGTCAGAAAGCGGTTCATAAGACAGCACCATATTCGTACCAAATTTCACAGCATTCACAAGGGCAACAACTATTGCAAAAGCATAAAAAATGATCCAGCCCCACTGCTTATTTTTGAATGGTTTAAAAGGATTGACTAAGGCAAACAATTGCTGCATGTTAGGCCAGCGCATTTTAAATTCGGTCGTTTGGGTGATTTTCATAAGACCGGCAAAAGCATTGAGAATCACAATAGCTGTCCATTTAATAAAGAAAAACCAAAACAGTCCCAAAAGGACACTTAAGACCGTAACGAGAATTTTATTGGACAGGATTCGCTGCACTTTAAAGCGAAAGTCTTCTTTAGGTTTGAGGTTATTGATATTCATCCATTTCCCACCTTTACTAAACTGTTCTGGGCATAATAATGGACACAGACTTTCACCTGTGTCCACGAATTATGCCCAGAACATGAAATGTACCGTTTTCAGGAACCAAAGCCATTGAAGCTGATAATGACCTGCTTGATTGCGCTTGCACCGACAAGACACACGCCGCCTGCAATTAAACCCGCAACGCGCCCTTTCGCTTCTGCCAGAGCTTCACGCCCACCGGATGCCATTTTTAAACCGCAGAGAGCAATAAAAATTGCCAGAACAACAGCACCGCCAATCTGAACAAATTTCAAAATATTCTGTGCAGTGGCAGCAAGTCCATTTCCAGCGGCAAATGCCCCGTTTGTCACAACACTTGTACTAGCAAGTGCCATAACTGCCATAGATGCACTGCGGAACCTTCGGACAAATTTTGCATCTTCACTCCTTTCCGCGGCAGTTCCGTTCCGACGGAATACCCTGTTTAATTCCTTCGTTGTGTGTTTCATTTCATCGACACTCCTTTAAAAATAGGTATAAAAAAAGGCCGTATGGCCTTTTTTAACGAATGAGTTATTTATTCTTCTGACGCAGGCATTGTACTGCCGGTGTCCTTCTTATCTGCAAGCAGATCGCTGAGAAACGGCAGCGTATATTCATCATAGATTTTTTGAAAATCTTCATTCATTTTTTGCACTTCTTTGTTGAGTTTTGCAAACCCTGCCGCCCGCCATTCTTTAAAAGACGACCCTTTCTCTTTTAGAGCCGCATCCACAAGTTTGACTTTTCGCTCATCCGGACTGAATACGACCATACATTCTTTCTTTTCTTTGCTGGTCTGTGAACGTGTCATTGTAAAATCATCCTTTCTCAAATTTCCGGTGATACCGGTTCCTGAGTCAGCGCTTCACTTTGCTGCTCAGGCTTTTTAGGGGAATTTGTCTGCCCACGATTATTCCGATATTTCAAATAGTCGTTCACATCCTTTCCACATCCATCCGGAAGTTCATACTGCTTACAGGTAATATTCGGAAACTTCGCTGAAATGGTATTCACTGCCGTTTGAATGGCTTTTTGTCCCGGATCATCTTTATCCATTGCAAACACGACTGTTTTGATATTCGGATCATCCGTCAGACGATTATAGAGAATGTTGAGCTTTGCCGTACTGCACGTTGCCAGATAATTCGCACTGTCAGGATTCTCGCCGTCCATCCGCTTGACAGACATTAAGCTCATTGCGTCAATCGGCGCTTCTGAAACATAGAGCTTGTCCGAATTGTTTGCGACATACCAGCCGGTTTCTTCATTGCTGCCGCCAATATCGCCCTTATACTTACTGCCGGGCAAAGTCGTATGATGGTTTGCAAAGTCGCGCTCCCCATCCTTATTGACACCGACAAAAATTGCATTGTGGAAAGCTGTATCTTCTTCGTACAGCAGGCCGCGCTCCAACATATTGGAAATCGTTTTACTGTCAATGCCGCGCGTCTTATGCAGATAAGCAGCAGCATGAACCGGATTATCAGCCTTTTTCGGAAGTTTGAATTCCTGTTTTGGAGCTTTTGACTGCGCTTTTGAGTAATCAAATCCCTGCGATAGCTGAATATTAAAGTTTTCAGAAAGCCACTTCATTGCATCTTTGGCTTCATTTACCGGCGTGCCATCCGCACAATGCAGGCCAATCCCATCATCCAAATTGAAATTTTTTACAAAGTCAATCGTGGTACCGCCTCTATGGGCTGCACCTTTCGGCACGGATTCTCTAACGTAGGTATTATTGGGATAGAAACGAACGGAGTCATGCTCCGAAGTGGAAAAGAACTTGTTTCCCACACGAGTCAATGTGTAACCCAGCCGGTCAGCAACATCCCGAATATCAATATTGTTTACCAGCTGGTCGCGCCACTCATTGTACTGGTCATTGCTATTTCTGTAGCTGCCATACGGTTTCTGCGGTTTTCGTTTGGCTTCCCTCTGCTGTTCTTCCTGCGGCTGCGGCAGCGGTGCAGGAACTTCTACTGCTTTTGCAATATCCGGTCCTATTTCATTGCCAACTGTCTTTCTCGGAACTGGTTCCGCTTTTTGGGCTGCTTCATCACTAAGTACAGTGTTATCCTCCACATTTTTTTCTGGAACATTGACATTTTTGGAATTTTCGGATATACTAGTCGTTAAAGAAGAGTCATGACTTATAAAGGCCCCGGGCAATTGTAGCCCGGCTTCCCCTATAAGTTCATGGCTCTTTTCTTTGTCTGCAAGCGGTGCTGCTTTTTCAGCAGGAACTGGTTCCGCTTTTGAATCTGCAGCAGGTTCGTTACCAAAAGCTTTAGCTATCCGAGGATGATAATATTGACTGACAATTGACATTGCCCGCCGCAGCCCTTCCTCATAACCATCAATACTGTTAAGACTCTTCATTTCTTGTGGTGGATTTTGCAACTTATGCCTAAGGCTGTCCATACAATTTCGGTAAGTCCGCTCAGCAGATGATATTGCTACGGGAATTGGTTCCGGTTTTTTTACCGCTACTGTTTCCGAATGTTCATCTGTAATTTGAGAAGATACCGCAGCACCTGCGGCTACTGCTGCAGCCGCCGTAACCGCTGCGGCTTTGTGCTCTGCTTTTCGCTCTTTCTTTGACTGTTCATCAAGCTGATTTTCGACTGCGCTCTTTGCTTTTGCTGCGCGGTCTTCGGCTTCATCCTGCCTTTCTGTTTCCGCTGCCGCCGCAACAAATTGGTCAACCACCGGCTGAACATCATTGATCAGTTTATTGTATACTTTACTGACTTCTTCATAAAATTTTTTTATGTTAAAGTCTTTACCAAGAGCAATACAGTTATCATAATGCTTTTTGAGATGATCAACCCGAGCCTGTGAGTGGGATGCATCAATTCCAAAACGAGACTGAAGCATTAAACTAATGGTATCCGCCTCAAATTCCCGAATGGAAATATTTTTTTCACTTTCCTCCGGATAATATTTCAACATGAGCGCATGGCCAAACTCATGCGCAAACGTATCCAATTTCTGCGTATCGTTCAGCAAGTGGTTTGTTTCAATACTTCCGTTGGCACCACCATACGGTACATACTGTCCACGCAATGAAATGGATTCCAGATCTTTTTCGGCAACACTGATTCCATAAACATCTTCAGCGGCTTTTTTCAGTGCTTCATATAAGGTCTTGTGCATTTCTGACGGATATCCCATATTAAATATCTTAGGATAATCCTCCTGCGGACACGTCGTTCCTGAAATATCAAAAACATTTCCGGGTTTGTAACCAACTACCCTTTTCGTCAATCGGTCTTTATCAATTCTCTGCCGTTCTTCTTTTGGTAAATCAGAAAGTCGTTTATAAATTGGCGTACCGTCAGAATTTTTGCCGTCTTCATAGAAAGTTACAACAACCGGAGCAAGGACTTTAATTGCCTTTGCTCCTTTTTTTACATTGTAGCCGAGTTGTTTCCAGCCCGCATAAGAAGCAACATACTCGGCATGCGGATTTGCTTTCTGAATGAGAATGGAATTGCCTAGTGAATATCGATAGAATTTCTGACTAAAAGCAATGGCTTCTGCTAACTGTTCCGGATGACTTTGAAAGTTGTCCAGTGCTGTACGAACCACACCCCGCATTTCTTCTATTGTGCGTTTTTGGCGTTCTTGAAACATCGCTTTTTCTTTCTCTGTAAACTTTTTATAGGCCATTGTTGCTGCACACCTCCTGTTGGGAAAACTCTCTCCACGCTTTCTGCACAGTTTCATTGCCATCGGCAACCTTCATAAGACTTTCTGTGTCTTCACAATCACCCGGACTGTATAATGAAGCAGGTGCATCATTATAATAGACGTCCCCTTGATCTTCTTCTCTGAAAAATGTCCTATCTTCATTACCACCCAATACTGCTGCCGGGTGCTCCATTTGAAGTTGGCAAAACTTTGTAACCATGTATTCATCTCCTTTAAAATCTTTTCGTACTTTACTGTCCTAAACATTTCTTGTACAAGGGAATCGCCCCCTTTCCATGTATAAAAAACAGCCTGAGCAATTCCTTTTGCCCAAGCTGTTCGCTGATTACACTTTTTAACTTTACTATTATAGCACAGTTCCATTCCACAAATGGTAACAACTTTTTCCACAAAATCGCTTTTACTAAGTGAAGCGGAACTGGTTCCCATTTTGAAGTGTCATAAAAAAGGACATCCCAACAAAGGAATATCCCTTTTTGCTGAAGTATTTCGGTGAATATCGTCCATTGACTCCCTGTTTACACTTTTTAACTCTACTATTATAACACGGTATCAGTCCGCAAATGGTAACAATTTTTTCCGCAAAATCGCTTTTATAATTTAAACTTGTAAAGTATTGCTTGAATCAACATGATGTTGCCCTGCAGTCAATTTTTACGTTTGCAGCAAAGCAGCACTGCCACAGTGCAGCATCCAACAAGCAGAACAATCACAAGAAACGGCAGAGCAGCATTCTGACCGGTTTGGGGGGCCGTGTAAGATTGAGCACCCACTGCAGTTTTCTTTTGTGTGGAACCGTTTGCCGTTTTATCCGTACTTCCAGATACCTTTGACTGGCTGATTTGATTGCTCACCTTATCGGACGGCGCGGAACTGGCAGAAGGATTTGAACTGCTGGATGGATTAGGCGGCGTGGAATCCTTCACTGCCATTGCTGTAACTGTTTCGGAAATGGTTGTGCTCGGCACAATGGAAATTGGGGAATCCACTTTGTATTCTGCGGAATCCTTTGCCACAAGAATATACTTGCCGGAGGGAAGCTGCGGCAGTGTTACATACCCGCTTGCATCAGTCGTGACTTCTGCAACGACTTGACCGTTTGCGGATACGGAACTGCTTGTTACTGCACCGGCTCTGTGCAAGGAAAAGGCGGAGTTGTCTGCGGTGAAAGATGTGACACGCATAACGAGCAAAGTAAAATTTTTCATCGGCTGATTTTGCGTATTGACTACCAGCAACTTTGCGTTACCAGTCAGGAGGCGCGAACCTTTGAGCGTTACGTTGGCAGTCTGGCCGTTCGTAATTGTAATGCTGCCGTCCAGTATCACACTGGAATCACCGGAAGAAACCGTATAGGTACCGTCTGGCAGGCCAGAGACGATAATGCTGCCATTACTGTCTGTCGTACCTGTGCCGACAATTTTGCCGCTGCTATCTTTGATGATAATCGGCACATTGGCAAGTGGTTTGCCACTGTTGTCTGTAGCAGTGATATTTGCGCTGCCGGTTGTACTTACAGTGGAACTGGACGCAGGATGCTTTACCTCAATGTCAATAGTTCCGGCTGCATCGCCGGTGCCAATTGTGACTTTACCTGTGACACTCTGATAATTTGGATCGGTTACTTTGTAGGTATACTCCCCGGCAGGAAGATCCGTAAAGGTCACGTTGCCATTCTTATCGGTTTTGCCAGTGGTGATTACTTTACCGTCTTTGTCAATCAAATTGACCGTGACACCGCTCGCAGGCTTTCCAGTGGACGGATCTGTGATATGCAGTGTAACATTTCCATACGCAATCACCGGTACGGAAACAGTCTGCCTGCCACCGTCTGTCACAGTGATTGATTTTGCCTTATCGTTATCCAGCTTGAAGCGCGGGTCATTGACTGTGTAGGTGTAATCCCCAATCGGAATATTGGTAAACGTCACATTACCATTCTTGTCTGTTTTCCCGGTGGCGGCAATGTTGCCGTTCTTGTCAATTAGGTTGACGGTAACGTCTGCTGCAGGTTTTCCGGTTGTTGGGTCAGTGTGCAGTATCACGTCACCGGCATACTGGCTGGATTGCATGACGATTTTTACAACTTGGCCCTGAACGGTAATCGCGGCTGTATATTGTGTCGTATTTGCATGAAAGTTTGCAATTTGAGAAACCTCGGTCAGCGTGTAGGGACTGGCTGGACCGGTTAAGCTTGGAATTTCCAGTGTTGTGCCGTTATCTGCAGGCGCGCCGGTGAAAACCACCTTTCCGGTTTTGTCTTTGAGCTGCACTTTTGAAACGGGAAGTTCTTTCCCTGTTTGCGCATCTACATGGGCAATTTGCACGGAACCTACTAGCATAGCCGCCTTGACCGGAGCCGGAGCAGTATTCTGCTGGTCTTTAACGGTAACGGCTATGTCTCCATTTTCATAGCCGGGCAGCTGCACCGTATAGTCGCCGGTGTAAACATCCTTAAATGTAACTTTTCCGCTGGAATCCGCTGTACCAGTTGAAACAACTTTTCTATCCTTATCCACCAAATTTACGGTTGCGCCGACAATCGGCTTGCCGTCTTTATCCGTGGCTGTGTAAGTAATATCTCCCATTGTGGGAACACTGTGCATTTCCACATTTGCAGTCTCACCGTCTGTTACCAAGCTGACGGTGTACGCTGTGACATCCGTCCGGTAATTCGCAAGCGGAGCTGTTTCCACCAATGTAAACGGCCCGTCCGGAACGCGCAAATTTGGAACCGTCAAAGAAGGATTTGCACTGCTGCCAGTGTAAACTGTCTTTCCGTTCTTGTCCGTGATCTTCACCGGAGCAATGGCAATCAGTTTATTTCGTTTTGTGTCCAAATGCGTAATTGCAATGCTGCCTTTAAATGGACGTGCGGTAAATGTCACGTTGCTGGTCTTGCCAATTTTCACACTGATTCCGGTCTGTTCTGTGGAAGCCGCATAGCCGGTTGCAGGTGTAACAACCTCCACCGAATAGGTGCCGGGTTTCATGTTTGGCAGCAGAGCAGTACCGTCAGAGTCGGTTGTTCCCCGTGCGGCTTCTTGACCGGTGGAATTCCTTGCAACAACAACCGCACCGGAAATTGGTTGGCGATTATCACTGTCTGTGACTATTGCGCTGATTTTGCCAACCTGCGCCCATTGTGCATACAATTCGGTATTATTTCCATCAAATACAGTATCGGCAGTTACGGAAACACCGCTGCCGTCTGCTTTGGTATTCCAACCGACCAGCACCCAGCCGGACCGAGTCAGATCCACAGGAAGGGCAGGGCCATACTTTTGACCGCTTGTTGCTGTATATGTACCGGTCAAAACATCTGTGCTGGGATCATCGGGATTGTTTAAGTGGAGTGTCAAATCGGACTGAACAATACCGCCATCTTTATTGATGATTCGGCCGACCGTTCCATCTTCATTTTGAAGATTGTTGATCTTACCATCGTTAACAATCGTGCCATAGTTGTAGATTGTACCGTTGTTATTGAGCGTGCCTTTGATGGTTGACGTTACGCCTTTTGCAATATTAACGATTTTACCGGTTGCAGGATTATTTAATGTGCAGCCAACAGGAATCGTAAAATTAGTTCCAATTGTTGGTGCACCATAAACCTGTCCAGTTCCACCGGTTATGTTTCCATCTTTATCAAGGGTACAATTGTCAAAAATTATTCCTTGTGTACCTGAATCTCTATTTTTATACGATATATCGCTAATACCGCTTGAAAAGATGGTTGCATTGCCTAATTCGCTATTAGATGTTTTAGTAGTAAATGTACCGTTAATCCCAGATTTTGATAGAACAGTACCCCCACAAATAGTGATTGGTACTACATCGGCATTCGATTTTAATCCATTTGCAACGATTGTGCCTCCACTAACTACAAAGCAGCTGGTACGATCTATTCCTTTTGTATTAAAAAAGTTGTTGACGTAAATATCATTAGTCCCTGACGTATTATGAGAAATGATACTGCCGCCTGATTGATGAAAGGATGCACTAATTATGGCACGTTCACCACTGATATTAGAACTTTGTCCAAGATGAATTTGTCCACCTGTTACTATGACATTTGTCGTTCCAGTTGAATTAAAAGCTGTAAATGCGTGGTATGCATCGTGGCCTTCTCCTATATCAAAATTGCCATCATTGCTTGTAGTTGTGGCATGAACAATACCTCCGTTAAATTTAATGGTCCCGCCGTTTCCAGGTTTCAAGTTAGAACCATATTCTACATCAGTATTATAGGAACTCCCGCCACCAATTGCAGGACCTCCTTTGCCTGTAGCAGTAAGATTTCCACCATTCATAGTAAAAGATGTTAAGTTTCCGCATCTTGTGAAATTCCAATTATTGCAGTTATATCCTCCAATTCCTGTTCCGCCTTTTGCAACAATTGTTCCACCGTCAATAGTTATATTTCCAGCGTCATTTCCTACTAAAATACTTGAACCAATACCAGATGATAAAGCATCATTACATATTGCTGTTAGAGAACCTTTTGAACTTCCATTACCATCTACACTGGTAATATCCAAAGATACATCTATTGGCACTTCAATTCCTGCATGACCGTGTAAAAAGCTGCCTGTATCATGAAAGATATTACTACCTTTAAGAACAAGTGTTACGTTCGAACCACCACTGAGCTTTAATGGGGACATATCACTCACGACAATATTATTTGTGATATATGTAGGACTTCGCAAAGTTATATTATCCAATAAGATTTTCGTCGTTACGTTCTCAGCAATGGTAATAGAACCGGTCTGATCTGTTTTTGGTATAGATTGAATAATGTGATAATTCCCATTTTTCGTAATGTTAATAGTAGGTATTAAACTGACATCGAGAATTTGTCCATCACTGGAATCACTTATGTTGCTATCATCCGCATAAACTACCAATGGAAAACTGCCAGCCGCAATAAGCACAGCCAGAAATACTGCCATACCACAGTGCAGCATGTTTTTAAATCTCATGGTTTTTTCCTTCCTATTTAAGTTTTTCCGTCTTTTAAAAAGATTCTAAAAGCCTATCGAGTTCGATTTTATGCTGATAAGCTTCGGATAAGCTTGATGTTTCCCACAGCCAGATCCGGCGGTTATCCAGTGTAATTGCTTTGAGAATATATTCCATTTTCCCGGCGTACTGTCTGGCTTCAATCTCTGTGTCATATGCTGAAATATATTCCATAGTTTTCTTGTCCTGCATTACCAGCAGACGATGCCCGACAAGATCATTTTGAACGTTTTTTACGATGTAGTTCAATTTTGACCTCCTTTTATGAGTTTGCCAATCACAACTGTCCGCCCGTTCCTCTGCTCATAGGAGCAGGTAACGAGCATCATAATTTTATCTTTCGCTGTAACGCTCACCCCTGTTTTGTAAATAGACCTGCTCTGCAGGGCAGACAAAAACCGGGCATAGTCCGTGTCATCCGCGAACTGTGTCCGGTTAAACTGAAAATGATCCGGCGAAACGTGCAGTACCGCAAAAATCTCATAACTGTGTTTACCGGAAATGTCTTCGTAAAAAAAGCTTTGGTGTGCTTTCCAAAAGCTGAAATAGTTATATTTGGTAAGCTCCGTAAACATAGCGTCGTACAGCATATGATGTCCATAGATTACAGAATTGCGGGAAATTTGCGGCTTACAGTCATACTGCAGATAAAGGCTGCCCGCCTCCGCATACTGCTTTTTGTAGTTGCGGTGTAGGTAATAATCCGGCTGTGACTTGCTGCTCTGCAGCACCGGGTAGTCAATGTTAGTGCCAGGTACGGTCAGCCAGCCTTTGATGTCCGGATTGACTGCCTGCAGGCGCTGAAACTTTGTGCGGCTGTCCGGTACAGCTTTTGCCGCTGATGCGGAACTTACCTTGCTGCTTTGTGGAATTGGTTTGGAAATAATGCGGTTCAGTTCCTGCAGATCGGCCTTACTCTTACGGGGCTGCACGACAAAAATATTGAGAAGATAACCAGCGCACAAAGCAACTACCAATCCCAACGCAAACAAAATAATGCGGCATTTCGTATTTTTCTTCATGAGTAAATCCACTCCTATTCCAGTTTTTACGGACAAACTCAGTCCATTGGAACCACCCTCTTTCACAGTAATGCAGCAGTTTATCCGACTTACTGTTGTTTTGCCTTTTTGCGGTTAACGAAAGCAAGTGCGCCAGTCGCTGCCAGTAACAGGAAACTTGCAATATAAGGTAGGATCGGACTTTGTCCGGTTTTGGGTGTTTTCGGTGCTGTTGGGATTTTTGTGACAGTAGCAGCCTTGACTTTCTGGTTGTCAATTTTGACACTGGCAATCAGATTTGCTTTGACCGATACGGTCTTATCAGCCGCCAGCACGTAACCCTTGTTGATTTTGCCCTCCAGCTCATGGATCGTGTAGGTACCAACCGGCAGATCCTTGATTTCAATCATGCCGTGGGTATCCGTCGTGAAGGTCTGGTTATACAGAGCACCATTGGCTTCCTTTCCGGTTACGCGGAACTGGATGCCGCCAAGCTGTCCGTCCTTTTTGCCGTCCATTGTTTTCACAATTTCCAGCGCGCCGGTCAGCAGCTTATCTTTCATTACGGCTTTGACAATTTCACCATCCGCTTTGATTTCAAACAGATAGGCTTTCTTATCAATACTGTAATTGGCCGGAGCCTTGACTTCCTGATAGGTGTACTTGCCGACCGGAAGCTTCACCGTCAGCTTACCGTCCTTGTCGGTTTTTCCGGTAAAAACAACCTTGCCAGTGGAAGCATCCTTAATAGCAATCTCCGTGTCCGGCAGTGCTTTCGCCGTCACAAAATCAGTTTTACTAAACTCAAAGGTACCGGTCATGATCTGATCTTTCATGATAACCTTGACAATCTGTCCATCCTCTTTGATAGAAAATGGATAGGCTTTATTATCCAACTTATACTTAACTGGCGCGGAAACTTCCTGATAGGTATAATCGCCCGCAGGAAGATCCTTAAACACCAATTTGCCAGTGCTGTCGGTTTTGCCGGTGAAAACGACTTTACCGGTTTTTGCATTTTTTATTTCAATCACGCAGTCGGGCAGCGGCTTGTTGTCCGCAATGTCTGTCTTGGTAAAGGTAAAGGTGCCGGTAATCGGTTTGTCAGCCAATGCTGTCGCAGCAGTCTGACCGGCAGAAATTGTAATGGTATGAATCGTGCTGTCCAGCACATAATCGTCCGGCGCTTTGGCTTCCCACCATGTTGCCGCACCTGTAGGCAAGCCAGAAATTGTCAGCCTGCCGTCTGTGCCGGTTGTCGCGGTATGGGTTGTGCCAGTGCTGTCTTTGAGAGAAATTTCAGCACCCGGCAGGAAACTGCCCGTCAGCCGATCTGTTTTGGTAAGCGTAAAGTCACCGGTCGTCGGCCCAGCAGGAGGATAACTTGGTGTAGGTGTCGGCGGTTCTTTTACGTCATACGGACGATTGAGAAGCGGCGTTTTTGTCGTTGTCACTTCAATCGTCTGGCTGTGCTTCTGGTCAGGCAGGCCGTTGACATCCGTTCCAACGCCGCAGGGATAGTACAGCAAATCATAGGCTTCGCTGTTCAGCGTATAACCGTCTGCTGTTTTCAGTTCCTTGACGTAATAGTCACCCACTGGAATGTCAACGGAGAGTTTTCCGGTCGGCTTGCCGTCCTGATCGTACAGAACGTTGGTTGCCTTGCCGTTTTCGTCAAAGTTGAATCTGGAAAGCAGCGTATCTTTTTTAGCAATCACGCTGCCGGTTTTTGCGGAAACAATATCTTCGGCTGCGTACAGGCCGAAAACACAATCTTTGAGCAGTTTGTCCGGCGTGGCTTTCAGGTGCTTGCCCTCATTGGCCGTGTTCCACTTGTAAAGGAAATTGGTGGTGAGGTCAAGTGTCTGCGCCAGCACAACCGGCTTTTCTGCTTCTTTGGAACCGGAACTGGTTCCGCTGGATGTACTGGAACTGCTATCATCCTTTTTCGGCACTTCTACCACAAAGGTATACGGTGTCGTTGTACGCAGATCAATCTTGTCCGGTTCCGGCGTAACGGTCATGGTGGCAGTATACCTGCCGCCGACCGCCAGCAGCTTTGTCAAAACTTTCTGCGGATTATCCCCTCTTTTGAGGGTGATGGTCTGGATGGTGTCTCCCAGTTTTGCGGCAGGCAGGACTTCCTTGCCGTCTTTATCCTTGACCGCAGGAATGTTTTGCGCAGCCTTAATGACAACGGCTGCACCGGTGTAGTCGAGATTTTTTGCAACCGGCAGTTCAACGAACCGCTTTACAAGAGAAATGTGCGCCTGCTGCCGGGTGTCGTTGGCGGTGCATTCCACATGTTCCAGCGGAGCAAGAGCGTCACTGGTTTTCACCAATGTCTTGATACCGGCCAGCCGCGCTTCTTCACCGGAGTAATCCAGATTTTCTTTGGTAATCGTCTTGTCGCTGCTGTTGTTCTGCGTATTGGAACCGATGTAGTGCAGTTCCTGCGGATTCAGCTTGGTATCAGAAAGATCAAAGGCAGCATTGTGTGTATCCGTTATCGTAAACGGGACTTCTTCATCCGAAAGCATATATCCCACCGGGCTGTAAAGTTCCTTGAAATAATACTTTCCTTCATAGAGATTGCTGGTGGTAATCTGGCCTTTGCTGTCGGTCATGGCCGTTTCCACCAGTGCATCTTTTTTGAGTGTATCGGCAAAGGTAAAGCTGATTTCACGGTGCTTGCCGTATTTGTCGTCTACACTGTATGTCTTTGAAAGCGTCGTGTTGCGGTTGCTGCGCACGGTACTGTCAATGTCGCGGGCGGTGATGTCCTCGGCGGCATATACGCCGTAAATTGCACCGGACAGCGGATTGTTGGTGTAGGTAAACTGCATATTTCCGTCACTGCCGGTTGTGCTGGTTGCGCCGTCTGCGGTTTTGGTGAGCGTTGCGTTGCCCAGAATCGGCGCATCCGCAAAATTGACAACCAACGTCTGATCGAGCGGGTCAACTGCGCCGTTAAGCGTAAAATGCACCGGCTTATCGGTAAGATAATAACCGGTGCCTGTATGAACTTCATAGATATCGTACCCGGCGCTGCCCCATTCGAGCAGGTCAGCGAGGTTTGCAGCGCCTCCCTGATCATTGCCGGTGACATTGCCTTTTTCGTCCGTTTTCCAAACGGTCACTTTGTTAAGCGCAGCAGAAACAGTCTGGTTATCTGTCACCCAGCACTTCCGGGTGCAGTCCCAAACCTTAAAGTAGAAATTGCTGTAAGGTACAATCTTTCCAGAGACGGAATCTGTTTTCTGGATGCGTATGTGACGAGCAGTCACTTGATTCTCAATGTAAAGCGGTGCGGTTTGCCCATCCACTGTTTTCACATCCACGCCGGGATGGGCAGATTCGTATTCAGACAGATGGGTGCTGAACGGGTCGGAGTTGTCAATTTCATCCCAATATGCCCACAAGTCCTGATCCGTCATGTCCTTGTTAGCAATGATTGGAATATCCGCACCGGCCATCATGATAATTTTGTTGCTGATGATGGTTGCCGCAAAGCTGGCCGCTTCTGCGGCTGTCGCCTTGCGCGCGCCGGTTTTTGATAAAACGGCAGCGGTGTTCAGTGTTCCGGTGTTATCGTACATGCTGCCGTCCGGGCCAAAGAAATAATCCGCATTGGCAAGCGCAGCGTACTGCGTTTTGCAGAGGTTGTAATCATCAATCGTGATGTAGTCGTTGTAACTGTCCGCGTCATAGTCCGCGTTGGATTCCACATCGCGCAAGACTTTGTCACCGTATAAATCCATGCGGGTCATGCCGCCGACTGAGCCGGAGAGCGGGGGGTTATGTTCCACACCCAGCCCGTTGTCATTGCCAAGACCATTGCCGACGCGCACAACTGTCCAGTCTTTGATAGTGGCGTTCCAGTTTACCTGTGTGTCCACCCACTGGAATACTGGTGCGGCCTTGTCGTACCCGGTAATGGGGTCGCGCTCTACCACGATATACTCCGCATAGGGCAGCAGGCAGCTTGTCCATTCGCCAGTCTTATCGGTCGTGCGGGTGTCCACAAGTCCCTTGACGTCCCCGGGGTTTGCTGCAATTTCCGCAGAGGTCATTTTGTGACCGTCCTTTTTAGAAATACCGAAATTGTACAGCACCGTGGTACCGTTGTGCAGTTCGCCGGTCGGGTTCTTTTGCGGTGTTGCAGAGAGCATATAAATATCAAACACAATACCGGGTGCCGGTGTCTTGCCCTGATTATCGTCGCCGTCTACATTGCCGTTGGGGTCTTTCTCTAGGAATTTATAGCCGTGCAGATAACCGTCTTTGACTTTATCTTTATTCGTAACGGTGCCGTCCGAAACCAGCGTGCCGGTTACAGCGTCGGGGCTGTCCAGCAGCGTAATCTGCGAGGAGGTCAGATCTGCATGATTGCCGTTAAACAGACAAACAAACTCCTGATACCAGCTGCCATGATACTTCGCGTAATCGTTGTTATCGTAAAGCAGATACCCCTTCGGGGCGTTGGTTTCGATAATGGCATACCGCACACCCTGCTGCAGAGGGGAACTGCTGGCACTGCCGGAGCTGTCTGTTGTAAGCGTCTGGACAATCTCACCGATTGGGCGGCCGCTGTCATCATGACCATCTACCCGGATAATCTGATATTTTGCGCCCGCAAAAGTCGCGTCACCCTGCGGTTTATTGCCGGTTGCGTTCTCCCAGGTACCGCCCGCAGCTAAAATGCTGCCGGTGCCTTTGTCGCGCTTATGTACGGTAATGATGGATTTTTGCTGATAGTTGTAGAGGTTCGTGCCGGAAACCGTGCAGCCGCCGTCATTACTGAAAACATAGTTGCTCGTGCGGCTTTGGTTCCAAGTGTAGCCGCCCTGCGTCGTGGTCGTGTTGGAAACCTCCGATACGGAGTTGATGGACGGCTGTGTGTTGGGCGCAATCCCGTCGATGGTCAGGGAAATAGATCCGTCCGACGCACTCGTAACGATGAAATCTTTCGTCACAGATTTGAGCGGCGGGTCGGTAACGGTCTGACCCGCTGCGGTCATCTTTGCCAGCGCATCCGTATCAATCACCTGATAAGTGGCATTGACCTTAATGGAACAGCCGCCAAGCCCGGCTTCATCCAGAAACTCTCCGTACTTGTGGCCGATCTCTGTTGTGACAACTGTATTCTGTGTATCTTTTACGGTAACCTGTGTTGTCACCATCTTTCC
>DHDR01000002.1:27978-28700 GCA_002399445.1 Ruminococcaceae bacterium UBA4871
CCGTCCTTTTTGACGGTAAAACCTGCAATGCCGTTGTCGCCGGAAATGGCGGTGCTGCTGTCGGTGATGCTGGTGTCTGTAATCAGGTTGTGGTCCGCATCATACAGGCCGAACGTGGCACCGGAAAGTGCTTTTCCAGTGATGGCATCCACCTTTTTTACAGTTACCGGGCCGGGGGTTGTGGTTATCTGAGCATTTAGTCGGAAATAAAGTTCTTTTGGAGAAGCTGGTGTCTGTCCCAACAAAACCTGATATCCATTGCTAGTACCTTTAAACATGGTAAGCGCACCTTTTCCATAGGTGCTCATGCTGGAATCACTGCGGCGTTTTACCGTGAACACCGTATTATTAACTTTGCTGATAATAGATTTATCATCCGTCTGCGGCATGGATGCAATCAGATGGGTATTGTCTCTCTTGGAGAATGTTATCGGCAGTCCCTTGGCATTTGCCTGATTTTGTAAATCGGACATATATGTATCATCTATTTCTGCTTTGCTTCCCGCGATCCATCCTTCCAGTGTTTTTGCAGAGCTGTTTTTCTGCATGGTAATGACACCGGGTGTTCCATCAGCCGTACTTGGCGTTGTAAAACTGCCAAAGCCGGGCTGGTGGTAGTAATACTTCAATTGGGCACTGACTTTGTTGTAACAGGTTTGAATCTGTGACAACAGACTGGCAGGAGCGGTAATTTCGTTGACCATGCTGTGACCAGTCAGAAC
>DHDR01000002.1:29055-29176 GCA_002399445.1 Ruminococcaceae bacterium UBA4871
TGTTGCAGGTAACATAGATTCCGTTGGACTTGCGCAGGTGGCTTATGATGCCTTCCTGCTGCACTCCGGCGGCATTTACGTTTATAGCGCTGCTTCCTGCAATGATAACAGACATTGCGGC
>DHDR01000002.1:29357-30477 GCA_002399445.1 Ruminococcaceae bacterium UBA4871
TTCCTGCTTTCTAAAAAGCGGAACCAGTTCCGCTGAAATTTTTTAAGCATAAGAAAAGGCACTCTTACAAAAAGAGTGCCTTCGTTGACTGCGGCAATGTACCGCACTTATTGAATTTGCATTATGAAGCCAGTTCCGGCTCCTGCGCCCGCAAACTGACATGAAAATTGCCGCCATTGCTGGCGGCAGGATTGGAAAATATATGAAAAACTTTTCTTGTAAACTTATTTCAGGTAAACATACACGGTGTCCCAGTCAGATAAATCTTGCTTTGTACGCGTTACACGGCCATAGTATTTATAATCATCATTTGTGTTTGCACCAGAAAGCGTAACTTCGTCGCCGTTAACAGCTTCCACATATTCAAAGTGACCAAGGGCAGAAGCACCCGGTTCCATTGCAATAGCATTCTTTTTCGGTTCTGTACCGATAGAATAGCCGGTGGCTTTAATCTTTTCATACTCTTCCGGATGTTCTTTTGCATATGCAGGAACTAAGGCATAAATTGAATCATGAATATTGATTCCTGTGATTTCTTTCGCACGGCAAAATACATAACTGTTGCATCCAAGATTTCCACCGGTTGCGGTAGCCTGCATAACCCCGCTATAGCCGTTCTGGTAATACTTGCTCGTAAACACCGGATCAGGATTGGTGTCATAGGTCAGATTTGACTGAAAGGTGGGAATAATCTGCTCTGTGTTATAATCTTTATTTGAATCATTTGGTACTGTATGAACACCGTACTCAGTTGTTTTGTGCTTTTTAAGTTCTTCTATCAAATCGTTCGCAGAAGCTTCCAGTCCCTTTTCTACACTTGTATCACAGTCACCAGTAGATGACTGTTTGTACTGCTCTGCAGTGGGTGTTGTCCAGATGTTGGCATTGTCCAGACTGGCATTGTGTGTATATCCCATATAACTCATGTAGTCAATGAAATACTGTTTCTTACGATTTGCGCCAAGTGTGTAATTTATTTTATAGTAACCAAAAGCATCAACCGAATTTGTATCCGTGCCCTCATAGTAATCTACAAAGCCGCCGTTCTTTGCCTCATAACTCTTGTGGTGCTGTATTACAACCTTTATCGTGCAGTGTTTGACCGCTTTTTGTCCGGGCA
>DHDR01000022.1:0-21293 GCA_002399445.1 Ruminococcaceae bacterium UBA4871
AGTGAACGACGCCTTGACGGATTTGTGCTTCCTGTGCTAATCTTTTCATGGGAAGTTTTTTCCCTCCTGTGGAATGGTTTGTGGTGAACTCATTCTATCACATGGAGGGATGGACTTCCTCTTTTATTGGTTCATATCATTTTAAACTATACATAGAGAATATTAAATTCCCGCAAAGTCAGGGATATTTTCTCATTGTTGACAGTTGCAGTCACGGCGTCGGCATCCATTGAAAGGTTGCCCACCGTCATTTTTCGTTCTTCTGTGATGTTTGCACGGCGCAGTAATGCGCCTACGCGTATGACCAGCTCGTCCAGATTCATTGGCTTGACCATATAATCGTCAATGCCGAGTTGAAATCCCTTTTGTTTGGAAAAAATATCATCCTTTGCGGTCATGAACAGGATAGGGATGGTTTTATTGATTTGCCTCACGGTGCCGGCAAACTCAAAATCATCAATCTTCAGCATCATAATGTCCGAAATAATTAGGTCATACAAACTGTTATACATCAGGTCATAGGCATCATTTGCATTCAGACAGCCTTTTGCCTCATAGCCGCTGTCATTTAGATAGGCACAGACGATTTGATTCAATTTTGCGTCGTCTTCCACTACTAATATAATGACCATGAAAATTCCGCCCGCTATTTCCTAATCATTCCATTTTGTATGATGCATGGTTTGGGCGATTCTGTGATTATAGATCAGGCTAAAATCTTTTTATTATAATATATTGGGCATATATTCACGACTTGTTTGTGTTTTGTTTGAAAATTGTTAATAGTGACGTTTTAAACAATTACTTTTGGTACTTTCTGCAATTTGACTGACAGCAAAAAAAAGCAAAGGGGAGAAGCACATTTTCTAAGTGGTTTCCAGTTGGGCAAATTAAATATTGCTTTAGAAAATATTTAGGAATTTTCATAAAACTTGAAAAACATATTAAAACTATGATAAAGTATGTTTATAGAGGTGATTAAAATGAAGATTTCTACACGGGGACGTTATGCGGTTCGGGTTATGATTGATTTGGCTCAGCATGATACTGGTAGCTACGTTCCCTTAATGGATATTGCGAAGCGGCAGGAAATTTCCGAAAAATATCTGGAGGCAATTGTGTCTATCTTGAGCAAAAATAACTTTTTGCTTTCGTTGCGTGGTAAGGGAGGCGGCTACAAATTGGCACGTCCTGCTGCCAGTTACACAGTTGCTAGTATTTTGAAACTGGTAGAGGGATCTTTTGCACCAGTGGTTTGTTTGGAGAAAACCCCCAATCCATGCAAGCGTGCTCCAAAATGTTTGACGCTAAAAATGTGGAAAGGATTTCAAAAGATAACGGAAGACTATTTTGGTGGAATTACCGTCGAAGACTTGGTTAAGCAAAAGCTGACTTAAAACAGATTGATGGGAAAAGAGACCGATTTTTTGTAAAACACTTCGAATCCCATATAAACATATTGACAAAGTATGTATATAGGAGTAGTATAATATAAAAATATTTTACATAAGGGTTGAAAGGTGAGTGGTCACCGTGCACAGGATCGCTAAACATTTGACAGAGCTGATTGGGCATACGCCGTTGCTGGAACTGACAAATTATGAAGAAGACTTACATTTGAAAGCCCGTCTGCTGGCAAAATTGGAGTATTTTAATCCGTTGGGCAGTGTCAAAGACCGTGTGGCAGATGCAATGATTGAGCAGGGCATCCGTGATGGTAAAATTGACCGTGACACGATTCTCATTGAACCAACCAGTGGTAACACAGGTATTGGACTAGCCTTTGCGGCGGCATGTCGGCGTCTGCATTTGGTGCTGACCATGCCAGAGACCATGAGCGTTGAGCGGCGGAAAATTGTTCATGCATTGGGGGCAGAAGTTGTGCTGACACCCGGACATGAAGGTATGGCTGGAGCGATTCACAAAGCCCAAGAACTGCAAAAACAGTATGGAAATGCTGTTATTCTGCAGCAATTTGAAAATCCTGCAAATCCGGAAGTACATCGATGCACCACTGCGCAGGAGATTTGGGAAGATACGGAGGGAAATGTGGATCTCTTTGTTTCCGCAGTTGGAACGGGTGGTACCGTCACCGGCACGGCGCAGGGTCTGAAAAAGAAGAACAAGGCAGTGCAGATTATTGCAGTAGAACCGGCGGGGTCGCCGGTTCTCTCCGGCGGTCGGCCGGGACCGCACGCCATCCAGGGCATTGGAGCCGGTTTTATTCCTAAAGTTCTTGACCTCTCCATCCTTGATGAAATTATGACAGTGGAGAATCAGGCGGCGTTCGACCGTTCACGGGAAGTGGCAAAGTCAGATGGACTGCTCGTAGGTATTTCTTCGGGTGCAGCAATAGATGCGGGCGTTCGTTTGGCGCAACGCCCAGAGAACCTCGGCAAAACGATTGTGCTGTTATTGGCTGACAGTGGTGAGCGCTATCTTTCCACTTCGTTGTATTAATAGTTCAAAAAGAATGGGGCAGACATATGACAGAATGTGGTTTTAATACAGCACTGCTGCACAGCGCAGCAAGTGACGACCCGCAAGGGGCAACGCTGATGCCGATTTATCAGTGCAGTGCATTTCAACATAAAAATGCGGAAGAGCTGGAGCAGATTTTTGCAAACCGAAAACCCGGTTTCTCTTATACTCGAATCAACAATCCGACCGTGCAGGCATTTGAGCGGCGCATGACTCAATTGGAGGGTGGTGTGACGAGCGTGGCGTGTGCTTCCGGAATGGGCGCACTGACCATTTCCCTAATGAATCTGCTGCAGAGCGGCGATGAAGTTGTGGCGGCAGCGGGCCTTTATGGCGGTACGGTGGAGCTGTTCAATATGTTGGAGGCATTTGGTATTCATACGCACTATGTTCTGCGCAACACACCGGGTGATTTTGAAAAGCAAATTACAGACAGGACACGCGTTCTCTTTGCCGAAACAATTGGAAACCCCAGACTGGATGTGACGGACATCCACGGCGTGGCCGATGTTGCTCACCGACATAGTGTACCACTCATCATAGACAACACAGTTGCAACGGCCTATTTGGTGCAGCCGCTGAAACTTGGGGCAGATATTGTTGTGAATTCCTCCTCAAAATATATCAATGGAAACAGCGATGCCATCAGCGGTGTCATTACCTGCGCAAGCAGGTTTCATTGGGATGCGGAGCACTACCCCGGCATGAAGCCATTTGCAAAGTTTGGCAATATGGCTTATGCCGTGAAGCTCAGAAATACGTTTTTCCCTGCAATGGGTGCCTGCTTGTCTCCGCAGAATGCATTTCTCAATAATCTGGGCTTGGAGACACTGGGCCTGCGTATGGAACGACAATGCGCCAATGCATTGGCACTGGCACATTGTCTTAACAGTATGGATGGTATCACGGTCAATTATCCGGGTCTGCCGACCAGCGCCTATCATGACCTCGCTCAGCGGCAGTTTCAGGGTGGATTTGGTGCCATTATTACGCTGCGTACGGGCAGTCGGGCACGTGCTTTTCAAATATTGGATGCACTGACTCTTCCCAGCATTGTGTCAAATATTGGTGACACGAAAACACTGGTCATTCACCCTGCGTCAACGATTGCGGTACATCTTGACCAGGCAGAACAGCAGGCAGCTGGTATTTATGAGGATATGATACGCATCAGCGTTGGCATTGAGGACATAGAGGACCTTACACGTGACTTTCAGCGCGCTGTGAAAGGAGCAGAACCATATGAGTAAAGTTGATTATGCGACCCTAAAGAAGGGCGGATTCATGCAGCAGATACAGAAAGACTGTTTTTCTCTGCGGCTGCAGACTGTTGGCGGGGCCCTGACGGCAGAGAATCTGAAAAAAATTGCCGAAGTTGCAGAAACATTCGGCAATGGAACAGTGCATCTAACCTCCCGCCAAGGTGTGGAGATTCCATTCATTCAGCTCAAGGACATTGATAATGTCAAGGCTGAACTGGCGAAGGGCGGCTGCCATCCGGGTGTCTGCGGTCCCAGAGTCCGCACGGTGACTGCGTGTCAGGGCTGCAAGGTGTGTCCCAGCGGCAACATCGAAACTTACCACATTGCAAAGCAGCTCAGTGACCGTTACTTTGGGCGGGAACTGCCGCATAAGTTTAAGTTTGGTGTAACCGGCTGTCAAAATAATTGTCTGAAAGCTGAGGAAAATGATGTTGGTATCAAAGGTGCATTGACTGTCAAGTGGCTTGCCGACAAATGTATTCATTGCGGTGTATGTGTTAAAGCCTGCCGCACTCATGCTGTCACAATTGCGGATGTAGATGGACGCGTGTCGGTAAACAATGAGAAGTGCAATTACTGCGGCAGGTGTGCTAAGTCCTGCCCGACAGATGCGTGGGACACACAGCCAGCATATATTATGTCATTCGGCGGTACATTTGGAAACACTGTGAGTAAAGGGGAGTCACCGCTGCCGCTTGTGACCTCGGAGGAGCAGTTGTTTTGCGTAGCCGATGCGGCTATTCAGTTCTTTGCTGATCATGCGCAACCGGGCGAGCGTTTTAAATTTACACTGGACCGTGTTGGCAGAGAAATGTTTTATCAAAAGCTGAAGGAGGCATATCATGGCTGACACTTATCAGGCAGACGAAACTGTGGACATCACCGATGTGGTGTGCCCAGTCACTTTTGTGAAAGCAAAGGTCGCATTGGAAGAGATGGATGAAGGACAGGTACTTGCGATTCGCATGAATGACGGTGAGCCTGTGCAGAATGTGCCTCGCAGTATAAAGGAAGAAGGCCACCAGGTGCTGAAATTGAACGCGAATGATGACGGCACCTACACTCTTTTGGTGCGGAAGGTGGGGGACTGAATTGGCACAGCGAGTGAATGCAGAAAACTTTGACAAGCTGGTGCTGCAGGTGACACAGCCGGTGCTGGTGGATTTTTATTCGGACACCTGTGTACCTTGCAAGGTCATGTCATGCGTGTTAGGTGAACTTGAAGAAGAATATGCAGGTGAGTTACAAATTTATAAAGTCAATATTAATTATGAAGAAAAGTTGACGGAGCAGTGTGCAGTTATGGCAGTACCAACAATTATCCTTTTCCGCAGTGGAAAAGAAGTCGGCCGCACCAAGGGGGCGGTGCCCAAAAAAGCACTGATACAGATGCTGCATATGGATGTACAAGCGAAGCAAACAGAAGGGAAATGAGAATGATGATATTGACAGTGGCTGGAAAAAAGAAGAATTACCCAGAGAGGCTCACACTGTCTGCGCTAATTGAGCAGGAAGCAGTGGAAAATCCGGATTATGTTACCGTGACTATCAATGACGCATTTGTGGAACGCGGCGACTTTGCACAAACGATATTGAAGGATGGAGATACGGTTGAATTTCTGTACTTCATGGGAGGAGGAACTGTCTGATGCCATTCACCAATGAGCAGCTTGAGCGCTACTCCCGCCATATCATTCTCAAAGAGGTAGGCATAAAGGGTCAGAAAAAGCTGCTGAATGCCAAAGTGCTCATTATCGGTGCAGGCGGTTTGGGTGCGCCAGCGGCTTTGTATCTGGCAGCAGCCGGTGTAGGTACCATTGGGATTGCAGATGCCGATGAAGTCGATTTATCCAATCTGCAGCGGCAAGTTATTCACACTACCGCAGATCTCGGTAAAGCAAAAGTCAAGTCTGCTGCGGAAACTATGACTGCAATTAATCCGGATGTCAAAGTAAATACATATCGCACCTTTGTCACATCACAGAACATTATGAACCTGATTGCGGGTTATGATTTTATTTTGGACGGTACCGATAATTTTCCAGCCAAGTTTCTCATCAATGATGCTTGTGTTATGGCAAAGAAACCGTTTTCGCATGCGGGAATCATTCGATTCCGCGGACAACTCATGACCTATGTGCCGGGACAAGGGCCGTGCTATCGCTGTGTGTTCAAAAATCCACCGCCGAAAGACGCGGTACCTACTTGCAAGCAAGCCGGGGTCATTGGTGCCATGGGCGGCGTTATCGGCAGTTTGCAGGCCATGGAAGCCATCAAGTACATTATCGGTCAAGGGAAGCTCTTGACCGGCCGCCTACTTACTTACGATGCTCTGAAGATGGAATTTCACACGATTAAGCTGCCGCGTGATGAACACTGTGCAGTATGCAGTGCTTACCCAACTATTACAAAGCTCATTGATTATGAGCAGGCTGAGTGCGACATGAAAAAATAAGTGTGGGGGCATTATCATGAAAATCAATATTTCCAAACGAGATTATAATACTATGCTGATGCATTGCCGCAGTGGTCTGCCTAATGAATCATGCGGGCTGCTGGCAGGCAGCGTAAGTGGTGAAATGAAGACTGTGCAGAAAATTTATTTGCTGACAAACACAGACCACAGCCCTGAGCATTTCTCCATGGACCCAAAAGAACAACTGGCTGCGGTAAAAGATGCACGCGCAAATGGGTTTGTACTTATCGGCAATTTTCACTCGCACCCGGCATCACCTTCCCGTCCGTCTGAGGAGGATAAGCGTCTGGCATATGATCCATCGATTGAATATTTGATTCTTTCCCTGCAGGAAAGGGATAATCCAGTATTGAGAGCTTTTGGCATTGACACTGACAAGAATGTTACAGTTCATGAGGTGCATTTTATATAATTTCCAATACTGGCACAGCGAAAAAAGACGCGAAATTTACAAGAGCTTTGATAGGTGTTCTTTTTATTGGACAAAGATGAAGGTTGAGAACGTATAATTTCAGTTGACAGACGAGGAGTACACAATGTTTTGTATCAGCATCAGCTATCAAAAAACGCCGTTGCAGGTGCGGCAGCAATTTGCGATTTCTGCGGAGGAACAGATTACTGCTTTGCAGCGTCTGACTTACAGGAGAGAGATTTCCGGTGGTGTCATTGTCTCTACTTGTAATCGTAGTGAAGTGTATTTTTCCGGTGACAAGGCACACATGGAGGCAGTCGGACAGTTGTTGGCAGACCTCAAACATTTTGACGTTGAGACATTCAAAACATATGGCATGTTTTACGGCGGTACACAAGCGGTGCAGCATCTGTTTCGAGTGGTTTGCGGCCTTGACTCAATGGTCCTCGGAGAGGATGAGATTTTGCATCAGGTGAAAGAGGGCTATCTGCGTTCGTTCGACCTTGGTTATACTAACAGCGAACTGAATATTTTGTTTCAGGGTGCATTTAACTGTGCAAAGCAGACCAAGTCGACTACCCGTTTGTCTACCACGCCGGTTTCGGTCGGCACGCTGACGGCCAATACAATTGAACGGTACCTGCAGGTCAAATGTGGCAAACAAAATGAAGACTGCACGGTGCTGGTTATCGGCGCAACGGGAAAGATTGGTTCCATTGTGGTGAAAGACCTTGCGGCAAAGGGCATCGGCACCTGCGGCACGGTCCGCCACCACTGCAGCAATACTGCTTCTTTGACCAACTGCTGCAGTCGGTTTGTCCGTTTTGAGGACCGCTACACTGCCATGAAGCAAGTTGATGCTGTTGTGAGTGCTACAACCAGTCCGCATTACACTATTACACAGCGGAGCTATCTTGCCCATGCGGTTGACAGCCGGCCGCGACTGTTGATTGATCTGGCGGTGCCGTATGATATTGACCAAGCCCTTGGCCGTGTAGCAGGTGTTACCCTGTTGGACATTGATTACTTTCAACAACTTTCACAGGAAAACCGAAGCATTAAACAGGACGAGCTGCAGAAAGCAGAGCAGATTTTGAACGATTGTGTGGAGGACACACTGAAAAAGCTGAACATCCGTGACTTTTGGGCAAAACATGACCGCAGACAGGTTCAACCATGGTTTGCACAGATGGTTGGCTATCTGCACGATGTATTGGACAGCAGGCAACTGAGCCAGGTACTAAGTAAAATTGACACAGATGCGGACAAAAGAGGAGCAATATAATGGCCTATTTCCCTTTTATGGTGGATATCAGCGGCCAGCAGTGCTTGATTGTGGGCGGTGGGCAGGTAGCTCTGCGCAAGGTGCAGACGTTGCTGCCATTTCAGGTACATATTTGTTTAGTGGCGCCGAAGATTTGCGATGCTCTCTGGGAGATGGCATTCAATACGGATAAATTACAATTGATACAGCGCAGCTTTTGTGACAGTGATGTGTTCGGTATGGACTTTGTGGTAGCTGCCACAGACGACCAGTCCCAAAATATACATGTTTCCCGCCTGTGTCAACAAATTGGTATACCAGTAAATGCTGTTGACCAGCGTGAAGCATGCTCCTTTATCTTTCCGGCCATCGTGCGGCGTGGCGACTTGCTCATTGCAGTTTCGTCCGGTGGAGACAGTCCGGCGGCGGCAGCTTATGCAAAACGGAAAATTCAGCAAAATGTGCCGATATATTACGAAAAAATGGTACAGGCACTCGGTGCCTGCCGCAGCTATATTCGGCAGAACGTTCCCAGTGCTGCACGGCGCAAACAGATTTATTATGATTTGCTGGACTATGCGGACCGCCACGGCGGTGAACTGCCGCAGACAGTTGTGAAGATGGCTGTGCATGCACAAAAAGTGGAAAAGGAGCGTTGCATATGACAGAACATAGAACCATTAGAATTGGTACTCGCGGCAGTCAATTGGCTCTTGCACAAACAGAAATGGTCATTCAGGCACTGCAACGCAGTTTTCCTCATATGGTGGCGGAAAAGGTTGTGCTGCGCACGATAGGCGATAGAGTCCACAACAAACCGTTGGCGGCCTTTGGGGGACAAGGTATCTTTGTGGCAGAGTTTGAGGATGCTTTGTGTGACGGCCGCATCGACCTTGCTGTGCACAGTGCCAAAGATATGCCCATGAAATTAGGGGATGGCATGGAGATTGCCGGTGTGCTGCCGCGTGGAGATCCCCATGATTTGCTGGCAGTGCGGCGGAGTACTGACCTTGGTGCATGGACGAATCCGGTGATCGGGACCGGAAGCCCACGGCGGCAGTTTCAGGCAGAAACGTTGTTTCCCACCGCATCCTTTGCCGATATGCGCGGGAATATACCGACTCGTTTACAGAAACTGCTGGACGGTGCTTATGACGGTATTATCCTTGCGGCAGCAGGAGTGCAGCGGCTGCATTTTGAGAAAGACACACGCTTTTGCTTTCATAACTTTAACACGGAACAAATGCTGCCAGCAGGTGGGCAGGGTGTCATTGCGGTCGAATGCTGTGCTGACAGTGAAGCGGCTGCGCGGATGCGTGTCGTTTCAGACCGCCGTACAATGGACGAACTGGAGACAGAACGCCGTGTGCTGAGTTTGCTGAACGCCGGCTGTCACGAAGCAATTGGTGCCTTTGCACAAGTACAGGGATCGGACATTCAGTTGACCGTTAAACGGGCACTGGAGGGCCGAGTGCTGTTTCGGCAGGACAGCGCCCCTGTCGGGGAACGGTTGCAGCTCGCTGAAAAACTGGCAGAAGACATCGCAGCGGAGGGGAAAATATGGGAATCGTCTATCTAATTGGCGCAGGACCGGGGGACGCCGGACTCATTACTGTGAAAGGCGCAGAAAAGCTGAAAGAGTGTGATGCAGTTGTCTATGACCACCTTGCCTGTGTGGAACTGCTAAGTACCATTCGACCGGACTGTAAAAAGATTTATGTCGGCAAGCAGGCGGGTCATCACAGCTTTCAACAGGGGGAAATCAATCAAATCCTGGTGGAGTGTGCCCAGACCTGTGCAACTGTTGTTCGGCTCAAGGGGGGCGACCCATTTGTTTTTGGAAGGGGCAGCGAAGAAATTGAAGCTCTGCGGCAGTATAATATCCCTTATGCAGTTATTCCGGGGGTGACCTCGGCCTGTGCGGTGCCAGAGAGCGCGGGCATTCCGGTGACTCATCGGGGTGTCAGCCGCAGTTTTCATGTGATTACCGGTCATACTAACACCTTGTCTGGTGAGCCGGTGTGTAACTACCGTAATCTTGCTGAAAGTGAGGGTACACTTGTGTTCCTTATGGGCCTATCACACTTGCAGGACATTGCAGATGGACTCATGCAGGCAGGGAAATCGCCTGATACGCCTGTTGCCGTCATCGCGGATGGCACGACGGACCGTCAGCACACCGTTCGGGCACCGCTGGGGCGGATTGCACAGCGCGTGTACGAAAGCAAACTGCCGTCTCCAGCAGTGATTGTGGTTGGAGCAACTGCCGCCATGCAGGATGTTTTTCTTGCAGAGCATATTCCCAAAGTTGGTCTGACGGCAACGCAACCGCTGCAGACAAAACTGGCGTGCGGTTTTGCACGGCTGGGAATGCGAACGGAGCCGGTGTGCACCATGCAGGTGCGGCCGACCGATAGTTTGTACATTTTGGACAATGAACTGACCCGTTTGGGACAATATGACTGGGTAGTTTTTACTAGTCAGAATACAGTGCGCATTTTCTTTGAGGAAATGCGCAAGACGCAGACAGACATTCGCTGTTTGGGCAGTTTACACTTCGCTGTGTTAGGAAGTGGAACAGCAGCGGCACTGCGTGCCCGTGGGATTCGGGCAGACTTTGTACCATCAAATTACACGGTTGCTGCTCTGGCGACAGAGCTCACACCAGTGGTCGGCAGAAGCGGACAACGCGTGCTGCTGCCGCGGGCAGTACAAGGAAGCCCTCAATTGGCGGCTGCACTGCGCCGAACCGGCGTTTCTTGCACAGAAATACCTATTTATAATGTCTGTGGTTGTCCGGCAGCTGGTGCACAGCATTTGGACGAGCTGGATTATCTGGTGTTTGTGAGTGCTTCTGGTGTGCGTACATTTTTTGCGCAGATGGAGCAGCTGGGTCAGCAGCTTCCACCGCATCTTCATATAGCCTGCATTGGAGAGGTAACACGCACAGCACTGGTACAGGAGCATCGCAATGCGGATATCGTTGCTGCAGAAAATAGTGTGGAAGGACTGCTCCGCGCCGTCGGCCAATACAATATTGATATTCAAGGAGGAATGCAACATGATACGCATGAGAAGACTGCGTGTAAATGAAACAATGAGAAGTCTGGTCCGCGAAACCAGCGTGAGCAAATCAGACCTTGTCTATCCGGTCTTTATCATTGAAGGCAGCGGCATTAAGAGGCCGGTTGATTCCATGCCGGGTATTTACCAATATTCCATTGACCGGTTTGATGAAGAATTGAAGCGCATACAGGTTGCTGGTGTCAAAACAATTCTCATTTTTGGCATTCCTGCATACAAGGACGAGGTGGGCAGTGAGGCATATAATGATGAGGGCGTTACACAACAGGCCATCCGTGCGATTAAGGCAAAGGCACCTGACCTGTTGGTGATTGCAGATGTCTGCTTGTGTGAATACACTTCCCATGGTCACTGCGGGTTGATTCGCGGCCATGAGATTCTAAATGATGAGACACTGGTACTGCTGGGAAAGACGGCAGTCAGTCTTGCGAAAGCGGGTGCAGATGTGATTGCTCCATCAGACATGATGGATGGCCATGTTGCCTATATCCGCGGTGCATTGGATGACAACGGCTTTATCAATACTATGATTATGGGCTACAGTGCCAAATTTGCTTCCGGATACTATGCTCCCTTTCGTGATGCGGCGCACTCGGCTCCCTCGTTTGGCGACCGCCGGACTTATCAGATGGATCCCGCCAACGGCAAAGAAGCAGTGCGGGAGTGTGAGGCGGACATCGAGGAAGGTGCCGATGTCATCATGATAAAGCCGGCCCTTCCCTATTTGGATGTGGTCAAGGCCGTGTCACTGCGTACAAATTACCCGATTGCTGCCTATAATGTCAGCGGAGAATATGCTATGGTCAAAGCTGCTGCGCAAAAGGGCTGGATTGATGAGAAACGCATTGTTATGGAAAATATGACAGCTATCAAGCGCGCAGGGGCAAAAATCATCATTACTTATCATGCATTGGACGTTGCGCATTGGTTAGATGAGGAATTGTAACACCACGTGAAAGGGAGACTGTTATGTACAGTAGGTCAGACGAATTATTTGAAAAGTCAAAGCGGCTGATGCCGGGCGGTGTGAACAGTCCTGTGCGGGCTTATCAGGCCGTACACCGCAGTCCAGTCTTTATTGATCACGCTAAAGGTTCCAAAATTTATGATGTCGATGGGAACGAATACATTGACTATGTGTGTTCATGGGGACCGGAAATCTTGGGCCATGCGGATGGCCGCGTCATTCATGCCGTGCAGGAAGCCTGCAGCAAAGGCCTGACATTTGGCGCGCCGACTGAGAAGGAGTATCTTCTTGCCGAATTGGTGCAGGAACTGATGCCATCCATGGAGATGATGCGTTTGGTCAACTCCGGTACAGAGGCGGTCATGAGTGCAATCCGTGCGGCACGCGGGTTTACCGGCCGGAACAAGATTGTGAAATTCCGCGGCTGTTACCACGGGCATTCGGATGGGCTGTTGGTAAAGGCTGGTTCGGGCGCGATGACACAGTCTGTACCGGACAGTCTTGGTGTGCCGGCTGACTTTACCCGAAACACATTGGTGGCAGAGTATAACGATACGAACTCAGTGGAGAAACTGTTTGAGCAGGATGGTAACGATATTGCGGCTATCATTGTCGAGCCGGTTGCCGCCAATATGGGTGTGGTGCTGCCGCGGGCACATTTTCTGCAGGACCTGCGGGAGATTGCCGATCGGTACCATGCACTGCTCATCTTTGATGAAGTCATCACGGGTTTTCGTGTGGCGCTGGGTGGCGCACAGGCGTATTACCATGTTCGACCGGACCTGACCACGCTGGGGAAAATTGTTGGCGGCGGTATGCCGATGGCCGCTTATGGAGGCCGCAGAGATGTCATGCAGATGATTGCGCCACTGGGGGGTGTGTATCAGGCGGGAACGTTGTCCGGCAATCCGATTGCTACAGCCGCGGGTATTGCAACTCTGCGAATTCTACGGGAGCAAAAGGACTTATATGAGCGGCTCGACCGGATTACGGGTCGGTTAGCTGCTGCCGTGCAGGAGAGTTTGGGTAATTACGTATGTGTCAACCGCATTGGTTCCCTTATGTGTGTTTTCTTTAATGACGGACCGGTTACTGATTATGTGTCGGCGAGACGGTCAGACACTGAACAATTTGCCGATTACTTTAATTATATGCTTGACAATGGTATTTATCTGGCACCATCTCAGTTTGAATCTATGTTTGTGTCCTATGCACACACAGATGAGGATATTGAAAAAACTTGCCGAATCATTCGGCAGTATCCTAGGGGATGATGACAGAGCCGCTGTGAAGCACAGCAGCTCTGTTTATTATGCGGAATAAAACGAATCATATAAACATACTTTACAAATATGTAAGTGGGGATGATTATAATATTCCCATACAAACGACAAGAAATCCTGTAATTCAGGGAAAGGTTGGGAAATCCATGAGCAAAAAGCTGCGTACCATCAAGCTTTACACGGATGTGCTCATTATCGGCGGCGGTACTGCCGGATGTTACGCTGCGCTGACTGTCAGCCGCCGTTCCGGTTTGTCTGTGCTGATTGCCGAAAAAGCAAATATCCGGCGCAGTGGCTGTCTGGCAGCCGGCGTCAATGCCATCAATGCTTACATAGTTCCGGGACACACGCCGCAGGATTATGTCCGCTATGCCGCGAATGATGCCAATGGCATTGTTCGGCCGGACCTGTTGCTGACGGCGGCCGAGCGCTTTAATGCCGTGACCGCAGACCTTGAAAAGCTGGGCCTTGTCATCTTGAAAAATAAAGATGGCAGTTATGCGGCACGTGGGAACCGCAACATCAAAATCAATGGAGAAAATCTGAAACCATTGTTGGCAAAGGCTGTGCAGCAGGCCTCGAATGTGCAGGTGCTCAACCATGTCAATATGACTGATTTACTGGTACAGGACGGGCGTGTCTTCGGTGCGGTCGGCTTTTCTCTACAGGATGTGGTCCTGTATGATATTCGCGCGGGTGCTGTACTGATAGCGACCGGCGGTGCCTCTGGTCTTTACCGGTCAAACAATCCCGGATTTTCCCGTCACAAAATGTGGTACCCGCCCTTTAATACAGGTGCCGGATATGCCATGGGAATTCGTGCGGGTGCTGAAATGACGACTTTTGAGATGCGTTTCATTGCCCTGCGCTGTAAAGATACGATTGCACCGACAGGTACCATTGCGCAGGGGATGCATGCTCGACAGGTGAACGCCCGCGGGGATGTCTATGAAAAACAATATGGCCGAACCACAAGTGAGCGTGTCTATGGCACTGTGCGGGAAAACCAGCTGGGTCATGGTCCCTGCTACTTGAAGACAAGCGGCATTTCATCGGAGCAGGAATGTGACCTGTTGAAAGCCTACTTGAATATGGCACCCAGCCAGACGCTGAGATGGGTGGAAAGTGGCCTGCCCGGCAGCGATGACGTGGAGATTGAAGGAACCGAGCCATACATCGTCGGCGGTCACACAGCCAGCGGTTATTGGGTAAACACGCAGCGGGAGAGCACCATCCATGCACTTTATGCCGCAGGCGATGTGGCAGGCGGATGTCCGCAAAAGTATGTAACCGGCGCTCTGGCCGAGGGCGAAATTGCTGCCGAGGATATCATCCGAAAATATCGGAAAGTGAAGCAGCCAGCCGATTTGGACGTACAAGTCCAGTGTGTCGCTGCAGCTTATGAGACGATACTGAAGGAACAAACTCCTGTCTATTCTACTGAAGAATTGGAGGAAGCCATGCAGAAAGTCATGGATGTGTATGCCGGCGGCATTTCCAGCAGCTATCAGTTCAATGAGAAGCAGTTAAGCATAGCAGCCGACAAAATCGATCGGCTCACAGCTTTGTCCAGCCATGTGGCTGCGGAGAATATGCATGAGTTGCTGTTTGCCTATGAGCTGAAAGACCGACTGACCGTATGTAAGGTGTTAATTGCACACCTGATGAGCCGGAAAGAAACCCGATGGCATGCTTTCAATGAAAACCTCGACTACCCAAACACCAATGACCGTTATCTTGGCTATGTCAATTCCCGAATGATCGGGGGAAAACTGCAGATTCTTTTCAGAGACCTTGTGAAGGGAGCATCCTATGAGCATAAAGATTGACCGGGACAGATGCGTGGGCTGCCAACGGTGTACGGTCGTTTGTCCAGGCAGTTTGATTGAAATGCAGGCAGGTAAAGCAGTCATGAAGTATCCCCGGGACTGTTGGGGGTGTGCTTCATGTGTGAAGGAATGTCCGGCAGAGGCCATTGCCTTTTTCCTTGGAGCTGACATTGGCGGCAGCGGGAGCACGATGACAGTGTCCGAAAGCGGAGACGTTTTGCATTGGAAAATTCACTGCTGGGACGGCACCGTAAAAGTTATTGATGTGGATCGTAAAAACGCAAATCAATATTAGGGAGAGATGAATATGAGCGAATTGTCACATTTGGATGAACTGGAGGCAGAGGCCATTTACATCATCCGGGAAGTGGCAGCGGAGTGTGAAAAGCCGGTCATGCTGTATTCTATCGGTAAAGACAGTTCCGTCATGCTGCATTTGGCCATGAAGGCTTTTTACCCGGAAAAGCCGCCGTTTCCTTTTCTGCATGTGAACACAACGTGGAAGTTTAAGGAAATGATTGCTTTTCGTGATCAGACGGCTAAAGAACTGGGCATCAACATGATTGAGTACATTAACAAAGAGGGCGCTGCGCGTGGTGTCAATCCGTTTGACTATGGTTCCTCCTACACCGACATTATGAAAACGCAGGCCCTTAAGCAGGCACTGAAAAAATATGGATTCACGGCTGCCTTTGGCGGCGGCCGCCGAGATGAAGAGAAAAGCCGGGCTAAGGAGCGTATTTTCTCTTTTCGAAATGAGGCGCAGGCATGGGACCCCAAAAATCAGCGTCCGGAAATGTGGAAGCTTTACAATACGGAAATCAATCAGGGCGAGAGTATGCGTGTGTTTCCTATCTCCAACTGGACGGAAACGGATATTTGGGAATACATCAAGCGGGAGAACATCCCTATCGTATCTCTGTATTTTGCCAAGGAGCGACCGGTAGTACACCGCGGCAACAACCTTATCATGGTGGATGATGACCGGATGCGTCTCAACCCCGGCGAGGTGCCGGAAATGAAGAAAGTCCGTTTTCGTACATTGGGCTGTTATCCGCTCACAGGTGCCATTGAGTCAGAGGCTGATACGCTGGATAAGATTATCGCTGAGACTCTGAGCTCTGTTGAATCGGAGAGGACCAGCCGTGTCATTGACAATGACGGTGGGGAAGCCAGCATGGAAAAGAGAAAGAGAGAGGGATACTTCTAATGAGTGGATTGCTTAAATTTATTACCTGCGGCAGTGTGGACGATGGAAAATCGACCTTAATTGGGCATATGCTCTATGATTCCAAACTGCTGTATGCTGACCAGAAAAAGGCACTGCTTCTGGACAGCAAGGTCGGCTCCCGCGGGGGAGATATTGATTACTCTTTGCTGCTTGATGGACTGATGGCCGAACGTGAGCAGGGAATTACAATTGATGTGGCTTATCGCTACTTCACTACCGACCGACGCAGTTTCATTGTGGCTGACACGCCTGGACATGAAGAATATACTCGCAACATGGCGGTTGGTGCCTCATTTGCACAGCTGGCGGTCATTTTGGTAGATGCCACCCAAGGTATTTTGGTGCAGACACGGCGGCACTCTCGTATTTGTGCATTGATGGGCATTCATTACTTTGTTTTTGCTGTCAATAAAATGGATTTGGTGCAGTACAGTGAAAAACGCTTCCAAAGCATTGTCTGTGACATTCAAAAGTTGGCAAAGCAGCTTGGTTTAAAAAATGTTATGGTTATACCAGTCAGTGCGACGGAGGGTGACAACATTACCCGTCGGTCAGAAAACATGAAGTGGTACACAGGCAGCACATTGTTGGATTATTTGGAAAATGTGGATGTCTCGGAAAATAACGAAAATACGGAATTTTATCTGCCGGTACAGCGTGTCTGCCGCCCGAACCACACTTTTCGGGGTTTTGCCGGTCAGGTAGAGAGCGGCGTGGTGAAATTTGGTCAGCGGTTGGTGACTCTGCCTAGTCGTGAGACAGCAACGGTACAATCTCTGCTGGTCGGTGACAAACAAGCGGACAGAGCCTATGCTGGTCAGGCGGTGACTATCCAGTTAGACCGTGAGGTGGATGTTAGCCGCGGCTGTGTGTTGACATCGGATGTACACCTGCCGGTGAGCCGCAGAATTACGGCGACACTGTTATGGATGGACGATGAAACGCTGACTGTTGGCCGGGAGTATCTTGCGAAGCTTGGCACCAAACGGATCCCGGCTGTTGTCAAAAATATTCAGTATAAAATTGATGTGAATTCCGGCGAGCAGATACCTACACAGACAGCGTCCAAAAATGAACTTGTGGTCTGCGAATTAGAATTTACAGAAAAAATTGTGGTCGATGAGTTTCGCAGGAACAAGACGCTGGGTGAGCTGATTCTAATTGATCGTGTGAGCCATATGACCTCTGCCTGCGGTGTGGTGGAGCATGTCAACAGCAATACCGAAAAGCCGGTATTTGCGGATGGCAGTCTACAGGTGGGCGGCTATCTGTATGATGAGCTTTACTTTAATCCGGAAACGGTGTTGCTGTCCTGCAATCCTTCCCAGAAAGTTACTTATCACATAGGGGACCGGGTACCTGACAATGGAGACAGTTTTCACTATCCAGCAAATTATGATGTCCTGTCTGCGGCAGCTCAGACAGCAGTTTTCATTCGCAACGGTGCAGTTGCGCGCATCCTGCCGCTGGCGGACTACCTCTACACGGGTCAACCAGTGTTAGATGAGCGTGGTCTGACGGTTAACATTGCCTCACAGGAGGAGTTTAAGCGTTTTCTTACTGCCTATCAAATGGCAAACAAAAAGAAACTGGCATCTCTGCGCAACCAATGGCTTAGCTTTGGCAATTTTCGCAGAGCAGCGTTTACGGATACATTCTGAATTTTTTATGTCACATGTGATAGGGAAAATTTTGCATAATACTTGACAAAAACAATATGAATAGTATAATATAGTATATACAATATTATATATCATATATACTTAATATAATATAAAAGAGAAGGACTCTTTACGCTGACAAAAACGACAGAAAAATGCTAGTTGGACTGTGAAAAGATGTGCAGAATGATTCGGACCTGCTGCGGTGCAATCATGAGTATCTTTATTGTGTGTTAGCACAACGGATATACAGAGAGCCGGCGGGTGGCAAATGACCTGTCGGCTCTTGTTTACATCAGGGCAGCAGAGAAAAAGCAGCCCCGTAAAGAATGACAGCAGCGGTTGTTCCGTGCAGCCTTTGTTGCACGGACGGGGGAGAGACGAAGGAGTCAAACTATGAATATACGGAATAAAGGGAACCACAAGGGAAAGAAAGTGCTGGCACTGTTACTAACAACGTTATTGGCAAGTGGGGTGCTGACTGGCTGTGGTGCAGCTGATGCCAATGTGGATGCGGATGCAGGCAGTCTGCGTGTGGCGGTCTTTCCCAACATCACACATGTGCAGGGCTTGATGGGTAAGGAAAGCGGTGCTTTTCAAAAAGCGGTCGGTGCGGGGACCAAAATCATCTGGACCACTTATAATGCCGGTTCTGACGAAATTCAGGCGTTCCTTTCCGGCTCTGAGGACATTGGCTACATTGGGCCGGGCCCGGCCGTGAATGCTTATGTGAAGTCACACGGCGATGTACAGATTATCGCCGGTGCGACGGATGCGGGGGAACTGCTGGTTTCCCGCAAAGGGGAGCATATCACAAGCGTGAAAGAGCTGGCAGGTAAAAAGGTCGGGGTGCCGCAATTTGGCAACACACAGCATTTGACACTGCTTCATTTGCTGCAGGCAAATGGTCTCAAACCCACTACGCAAGGCGGCACGGTTGAAATTGTGCAGGCGAAAAACCCAGATGTCAAGTCCCTTTTTGACAAGAATGAGCTGGACGCGGCATTGGTACCAGAGCCATGGGGGACCACTTTGTTGCATGAAACCGGAGCTCAGGTGGTGTTGAATGAAAAGAACATCTGGCGCGGCGGGAAATACGCCACCACAGTGATTATTGCACGGCGTGACTATGTTCAACGGCATGCGGATCTTATCCAGCACTTCCTGCAGGCGCATGTGGCACTGACCAATGAAGCGAACAGCAATCCTCAAAAGGCCGAGGCACAGGTGAATGCACAGATTCAGTCCATTACGCAGAAGCAACTGCAGCGGCAAATTATTTCCAAGGCATTTCCGCGCATGCTGATTGTTACCGATCCGGCTGAAGACTCTGTTCGTGATTTTTATCAGTTCTCAAGGAATGCCGGCTACATTCAAGAGGACAATGACCTAAAAACGCTTTTTAACCTGACACTTTTAAAAAGGGCACAGCAAATCGTCGGCAGCAAAACCACTATTTAGTTTGTGTATTCGCACGAACAGGAAATTGGGAAGCAAGGGGTATGCAAATGAGTCTTGACATTAAAAATGTGGGCATGGTGTATGAAACAGAGAGCGGCCACATACAGGCGCTCGACCAAGTGAATCTACAGATTCGGGACGGCGAGTTTATCTGCGTGGTGGGGCCGTCCGGTTGCGGTAAGTCTACATTGCTCAACATCATTGCTGGACTGGAACATGCAACAGACGGTGAGGTCTTGTTAGATGGACAGCGCATTACCGCCCCTGGGCCTGACCGTGCCGTTATGTTTCAGGAGGCGGCCCTTTACCCGTGGATGCGCGCGGTAGAAAATGTGGAATTTGGTATGAAGGCAGCCGGTGTACCCCCACAGGAGCGTCATCAGCGTGCCATGAAGTATCTTGATCTGGTTCGGTTAAAAAGTTTTGCGCAGGCCTACCCGCATGAACTTTCCGGCGGGATGCGGCAGCGTGTTGCGCTGGCACGGGCGCTGACTTTGGATTCTAAGGTCCTTCTGATGGATGAACCGTTTGCAGCATTGGACAGCCAAACAAGAAATATTCTTCAACTGGAGCTGCAGCATATTTGGATGGAAACGAAGAAGACAATTTTTTTTGTGACACATAATGTGGAAGAAGCTGTCATGCTGGCAGACCGTGTCATTGTGTTTTCGGCGCATCCCGGTCATGTGAAAAAAGTCATTAAAATTGAACTGGCCAGACCACGTCAGCGTGGCAGCATCGACCTGACTTTCTATGTCAAGTCGGTCATGAAAGATTTGGCAGAGGAGGTCGAAAAAGTTGCGAAAAAAGAATACGGCGATAACTGGTCTTTTGAAGACGATACTGTTTTACATAATCCTGATAGCGATATGGGAGCTTATCTATAAACTTGGCGTCGGAGTGCTGCATTGGTGGAAATCCTATGCGTTCCCGTCTCCACTCAGTGTTTTTCAGACATTGGTTTCATTGGGACAGGGCGGCTCACTCGAACTTGCGGTCTTAGTTTCAATGAAGCGCATGGTTATCGGCTATCTGCTTTCCGCCGTGTTGGGGGTGACGCTGGGACTGCTGGTGTCCCAAATGCAACATTTTGGCAGCCAGTTTAACGCGTTTATCCTCGGGTTGCAGTCGCTGCCCAGTATTTGTTGGCTACCGTTTGCTGTTCTCTGGTTTGGCATCAATGAGAGTTCCGTGTTGTTTGTGACAACTATTGGTTCAACGTTTGCTATTTCACTTGCTGTTATCAGCGGGATCAAAAATATTAATCCGCTGTATATACATGCAGCAAAAACAATGGGGGTTCAGGGTATTATGCTGTATCGGGACGTAATGATTCCGGCAGCACTCCCCAACTTAGTGACTGGATTAAAACAAGGCTGGTCGTTTGCATGGCGTGCACTTATGGCAGGTGAGATGATGTCGTCTACACATGGTTTGGGTGTGATGCTGATGCAGGGGCGTGACTTTGGTGACATCAGTCAGGTCGTGGCCATGATGATTGTCATTATTGTTATTGGGCTGGCAGTTGACCGACTTTTGTTTGGCAGACTGGAACGGAAGGTTTGGCGGCGCTGGGGGCTGAATCAGCACTAAAAAGCAGTGCAGATCCCATTGCTTTGGATATTTTAACTATGCATAGAAAAGATATGTCATGAAATGATTGGCAGATAAAAGTAGCGAATTAGCATTGTGAATATGGGAGATTTCTCATAAAAGGAGAAGCAGTACCGATGAGGTACTGCTTCTCCTTTTATAAAAAATTGATATTTCCTGCGGTATTCTAAAAAGCCCGCACAAACGCAGGGTTTATGCGGGCTTTGGCGGAGAGGATGGGATTCGAACCCATGTGACGTTGCCGCCAAACTGATTTCGAGTCAGCCCC
>DHDR01000022.1:21423-87041 GCA_002399445.1 Ruminococcaceae bacterium UBA4871
TATGACCACTTCGATACCTCTCCCTAAATTTTCCTTTTACTTTCAGAAAAGGGAAAACTTGCAGGGCACAATAACTCTTTTCATGTAGCTGAATGAGATGAAAAATCGCGCTCCTACAAATTACATTATGCAAATACTTATTTTATAGAAAAAGAAGCGAAATGTCAAGGTAAGTTCAGCAAAAACTTGACGATTTCCAAGGATTTATGTACAATGTAAATTATTCGGGCCAATGAGAAACGGAGGACTGGGCATGAATCGAATGAAACGTGCGGCAGAGGCGATGGCATCGTTGTCTATCTATAAGGGTATTCTGCAGCGCACGGTTCCAAAAGCTTTTTATCGGTTGCTGTGGGCAGAGAACCGCGAAACTTTTTTACGCGCATGGGGTGATTTTTTTGCAGCCCTTTGTGAACGTGCCAGCAGCGAAAATTTTGCAGAACATTTTACAAGCACAGCCCTTTATGATGAAAATGGTTTTTCGCTGGCAGCGGCGGCCGGAAAAACAGCTTTTGCGCCGGCAATGGGGGATGCTGTACAACGGGATTTGCAAATCATTGTGCAGCTGGCACAATTGACACCGGACAGTTTACTGGAAAGTTGTGGGTTCGACGATCTGCCGCCGCTTCCGCACTGGAAGTGTGGAAAGCCGGTTAAGGTGCTTTCCGGTACGCCGGGCGAGTATCTTCCGCAAATGGCGAAATACTATCGTAAAAATGGATGCGGCATGTATGCACGTTACCGTGCATTCATCTGGCGTGATAAAAAAATCTTGCCAGTTGTTCATCCGGATCCACAGTGTATGGCTGACCTTAAGGGCTATGAAGTTCAGCGGAATTTAGCAATTGGCAATACCGTTGCCTTCCTTCGCAATCTGCCGGCAAATAACTGTCTGCTTTATGGAGACCGCGGTACGGGAAAATCTTCAACTGTAAAAGCCTTGCTGAATGAATATTATTCGGAAGGACTTCGTGTCATTGAAATGCCTAAGGAATTTCTGATGGATTTTCCCTATCTTGTAGACCAAATTGCGGCAATTCCCATGCACTTTATTATCTTTATCGATGACCTTTCCTTCTCGCGGGAGGACAGCACTTACGCTACACTCAAATCTGTTTTGCAGGGAGGGCTGGCGTCAAAACCAGCCAATTCCCTTATTTATGCAACATCGAATCGGCGCCACCTGCTGCGAGAGAATTTTTCTGACCGAGAGGGGGATGATATTCACCACAACGATACCTTGCAGGAATCGCTTTCGTTGTCAGACCGCTTTGGACTGACTATTGGTTTTGTCAATCCGGATAAAGCGCATTTTTTGGATATTGTTTCTCAACTGGCTCATCAGCGTGGGCTGGACGATTTCCTGCCGCAAATGGAGGCCGGTGCGGAACGTTGGGCGACCGTCCATGGAGGCCGTTCTCCTCGCGTGGCACAGCAGTATATTCGGGATGCAGAAGCAAAAATTCGTCTGGGGCAGTCTTTGGATCCATTGTAATTCCGTAAGGGCAAACGTTTGTGACAGAGCGCATTTTCAGGAAGGAGTGCCTAAAATGATAAAAAAAATCACGGCAGCATTTCTGTGTGCTGCCTTAATGCTTACCACATTTACTGGCTGCGGCTTTCAGAAAAACAATACAGCTTCACAAACAGTCAATGCAGATGATTGGCCGGTAACGGTCAATGGCGTTACCATTAGCAAAAAACCTGCGGGTGTTGCTGTTGTTTCACCGAATCTTGCCGATGTTGTCCTATCTCTTGGGTATGATTTGCAGCTGAAAGGAAAAAGTAAGGACTGTACGCAAGATTCTCTGTCTACATTGGCAAATGTTACACTGGATGATGCCCAGCAGATTAAAAAACAGGGTGCAGCCTTAGTGCTGACCGGCCGAAAACCAACTGAAGCGCAGCAAAATGCACTGGACAATGCCGGCGTGCAGGTGGTTATGATTCCTGCGGCGTCCAGTCGTGCCCAGTTGGAAACGCTTTACACGGCAGTGGGGGCTGCCATGGAAGGAAAAGTGACCGGCACGCAGCGTGGTAAAAAAGCAGCTCAAAGCGCAATGCTGACAATTGACTCCATTACTCGGCTTGTTCCTAAGAAAAATACCGTGACGACCGGCGTTTATTTATACGATACGAACGGTGGTGCAGCTACAGGAGATACGTTGGCCGGAACTCTTCTGACTGCTGCTGGTATTACAAATGTCGCCGGTGACAGTAAAGGAAATAAGATGGACATTACCGCGTTGAAACGCGCAAATCCGCAGTTGATTTTCTGCCCGACTGGTCTTAAAGCACAATTGGCTCAAGCGGATGGCTACAAGGATCTGCAGGCTGTAACCAATCAAAAAGTTTACGAAATGAATCCTCTCCTGATGAAAACACAAGGGGAAGGAATGATTTCAGCGGTTACCTATATGGCTGGCGTTGCCTATCCGGAACTGTTAAAGACAACATCCGCGGCTTCTTCATCCAGTAGTGTGGCAAGTGGGAATATAATTCCAAACAGCAAAATACCAGCCAATACTACGCTAAAAAGCGGCGATCAAAATGATTATGTCAAACAAATGCAGAACCGGCTGAAAGAACTTGGTTATTTGTTTGTCAGCCCGACCGGCCTTTATGGGGATGGCACCGTACAGTGCATTAAGGATTTTCAGCTCTATAATGATATAGAGACAACAGGAGTAGCAGATCCGAAAACATTGGCGAAAATTTTTTCCAATAATGCGGTTCCGCGTCCGGCTGATTCTGACAGTTGATGAAAAAGATTTTCATTGGAAAACAGGCTTCCGAAAGGGAGCTTTTTCTTTTAATTCATTAGATTTTTTGCGCTGATATTTGAGAATGGAGGAAAAGCAATTGAGTGATTTCAATAGTACACCGCGTTCCAACCGACTCCATATTGGAATCTTTGGAAGACGCAATGCGGGTAAATCCACTCTAATTAATGCAATTTGCGGACATCAGACGGCAGTTGTTTCCGACGTTGCGGGAACTACAACAGATCCGGTATATAAGTCTATGGAAATCCATGGGCTGGGACCTTGTGTGTTGATTGACACGGCCGGATTTGACGATGAAGGGAAATTGGGCCGACTGCGTATGGAGAAGACAAAAGATGCCGCTGCGAAAACGGATGTGGCAATTTTGCTTTTTGATGCAGATATTCCGCCGGATGATGAACTGGAACAGGAAAAGCAGTGGCTGGCTGTTTTACGCAAACAAAAAACACCGGTATTGGCAGTCATCAGCAAAAGCGATACGGTGGCCGATACCGCTCCGCTTGAGGAAAGTATTTACCGCCGGTGCAAACTCAAACCTGTGCCGATTTCCGCTGCGCATGCCGGTACACAAAGCCAGATGCGCGAACTGCTTCTGCGCCTTCTGCCGGAGGGAATGGACCGCCGGAGCATTGCCGGTCATTTGGTGAATCCGGGCGATATCGTTCTGTTGGTAATGCCGCAGAATATTCAAGCACCGGAGGGCCGCCTGATTTTGCCGCAGGTGCAGACGATTCGCGATTTGCTGGATCATCTTACAGTGGTGATGTCTGTTACGGCAGATAGGCTGGATGAAGCCCTTTCTGCTTTGAAAAAGCCTCCGGCACTGATTATTACGGATTCACAGGTGTTTTCATTGGTTTATCAGAAAAAGCCGAAGGAAAGCCGGCTGACTTCCTTCTCTGTCCTGATGTCCGGCGTAAAAGGGGATGTCCATGCGTTTATTGAAGGGGCACAGGCAGTTGACAAACTTCGTTCGGGTTCCCGTGTGCTGATTGCAGAAGCCTGCACGCATGTACCGCTTCAAGAGGATATTGGCCGAGTTCAAATTCCGCGTCTGCTGAAAAAGCGCTGCGGCGAGGGGATTTCCATTGATATGGTCAGCGGAACGGACTTTCCGAAAGACCTAACTCCATATGACTTAATTATTCACTGCGGCGGCTGCATGTTTAACCGCCGGTACATGATGAACCGTCTGGCAGCTGCGCAGGCTGCTGGGGTCCCAATGACAAATTATGGTGTGCTGCTTGCAAAGCTGAACGGCATTTTGGACAAAATTGTATACTGACAATGAAAAGCACTGCAGAGAATGGTTCTCTGCAGTGCTTTTTACATTGCTTCTACTCACGGTCTTTGGCAACATAGAAAATCGACATGGCATTTGCCCCTGTGTGGGCGCCAATTACCGGACCAAGTGTATTGATCAGGACTTTCTGCGGCTTATATCTGGATTTTACTTCCTTTTCCAGATATTTTGCATCTTCCAAACAGTCTGCATGGACAATGAATACCGTTTGCAAGGAACGGTCCTGTGTGAAACGACTTTCCATTTTGTTCAGTAGGTTTTTCATAGCTTGTTTGCGTCCACGAACTTTTTCACGGACGATTAGGTGCCCTTCACGGTTAATTTGCAGAATCGGTTTGATGCCAAGCACAGAACCGACCAACGCTGCCGTACTGCTTACACGGCCGCCGCGTTTTAAATGATTGAGGTCGTCTACCATAAACCAACCGGAAATACAGAAACGATATAGTTCCGTCCAGGCTTTTAGTTCATGCAGGCTCATGTCTTTATCCCGCTGCTTACAACATGCGAGATAAACGAGAAGCCCTTCCCCAAGTGTTGCGGTCAGGCTGTCCACACCCTCAATGCATCGTTTCGGATATTGTTTTCTCAGGGCTTCCATTGCTTCGCAGGCACGCTGCCACGTGCCGGAAAGACCGCTTGAAAAACCAATATACAGAATATCTTTTCCTTGTTCCAGAAAGGGCCGGAATGCGTCCTCAAAATTTGGCTCTGTGATCTGCGCGGTCGTGACGATGCTTTCTGCGCGGAGTGCTTTGTAAAAATCGGCGATTGGATACTCACGGTTATCTGGATAATTTATATATTCTTTACCGTCTATCATAAAAGGCATAGGGATAACGGAAAGGCCAAGCTCTTTCACAAGATCTGCGGGCAGGTCGCAGGTTGCATCGGTGATAATTTGATAAGATCTGTTCATGGACTGGACGACCCCCCTTTTGCAGTAAACAATTCATTAATATAAAATTTATCATAACACAATGAGAAAAAATTGTCCACCAAAGTCAAAAACTGCTGCAGAGACGCTAAGCGCCATCTGCAGCAGCCCTTATTATTTTCAAAAGCCCGCCTGGCCGTAAAGTGCAAAAATAACCTGCCTACGAAAGACAGGTGGGTGCCCACCCAACGGTTTCATACTCCCATCGTCCGGCAAAAGCCGGGAGGTCTGCATTCCGCCCGCCGGAGTCAAGCTCCCGATTTATAATTGTAGGGTTATTTTGAGCACAGGTCCGCGAACCAGGCAGGGATTAAATTTTTATTTTATCAATCAGTTTTCTTCAAAAGCTTCATCTTCACTGTCATAAAGATCATTAAAGTGGGCTTCAAATTGAGTAGCCAGAGCATCAAGCAACTGGTCGTCGTCCACCTCGGAGAGTTCTCGTTCACCATTTTCATCAACGGCTTGAAAGATGTAGTAGGTTCCTTTGTCATCAAGCTTATCCTGTGCATCTTCAAAAGTTGGCAAAAGAGCATAAAAAGTACCGTCATCATTATCGATAACATCTAAAATCTCAAATTCGTGCTCATTACCTTCTTCATCTACCAGTGTAAGCAGATCCGCTCCAAATTCGTCACTCATAAATAGAGTTCCTCCAAAATTCCGGGATATTCCCGGCAGCTTTTTCTGTTTTGCGGTTGAACCAGTGCTGATTGAGCACTCCGACTTTTTGTAACTCTATTGTACACAGGAGTTTTGGAGAAGTCAAGGAGCAATTTTTAGGAAACAAGCTGTTTTTTCAAAATAATGAATATTAAAAAATAATAATAAAAAAAATTATAAAAGTAGAAAAAAAGTATTGACATTTAACATTAGAGGCGATATAATGTAGCCAGAAACAAGGGAAGCAGCAAACAAAACCAGCACTGTTTCACAAGGGAATCCCCAAAAAGGTATTCTTTCCGAGAAGTGCATAATATGGAATGGGAGCTGCAGGACCTGTTTCTAAAAAGTTTCTTAAAAAAGAGAATCCACAATGTGGAAAGGAGCGAGTCCCATGGACGAAGAGCCAATCGGCAGTATACCGCAGTACAGTCTGTGTGACTGTGCTGCGTGAGTAAAGGACGGAGCGGTTCCCCAAGGAACCTCGGTGCAGAGGCTGTGCGGCAGCAGAAAGCCGTGGACAGCAGGCAAAGTAAGCGCGCACAGTATTTTCGTGCGGGTAAATCAGTTGGAGGAGTTTAGTCCATTGGACAATGCAAGAAGCTTCAGCAGCTAAGCTAAGTTGACCAGTAGAGTAACGGAAAGGATCTGAGTCCTAAATACAGGACAGTGATTACCTACATCTCCGAAAGGAAGGATAAACGTTACGAATCAGGCAACTCGATTGCAGCAGACAGAGTGATCTGGAATTGGCAGCCCCTAAAGTTAGAGCCTTACTTCTAAGGCAGCCAAAAGGGCAAGAATCAGGGATGCACCAATGCAGCAGTAGAAAACACCAGTTTGACTGCAGCTCTAGCAGATGAATTTGTGTAAGGTGAAACCAATGCAGTAAATTAATAATCTCTTGGTTGATTCATAAAAACATAAACAGAACGAATTAATATAAAGAGCCATAAAAGAACGGCTTCGGTGGATTTCGTGTTCACCGAAGCTGTTTTTTATGTATCTGCATAAAGCACGTTGCAACCCAAAGACTTCTGTGGTACCTTTATAGCAGGGTAGAAAGCATTACATATCATACGAAAAGTATATTTTATTTAAAAAGTACGAGGAGGATAAAATGGACATCAAAGAAGAAGCCATGAAAATGCATGAGAAATGGGCCGGAAAGCTGGAAGTCAAATCCCGCGTGAGCATTCAGGACAGCCATGATCTTTCTGTTGCCTATACTCCGGGAGTGGCACAGCCGTGTCTTGCCATCCAGAAAGATCCATCTCTCAGTTATACACTGACACGGCGCTGGAATACGGTTGCGGTCATTACGGACGGTACGGCCATTCTCGGACTTGGCGATATTGGTCCGGAAGCAGGGATGCCAGTGATGGAGGGCAAGTGTGTACTCTTTAAAGAATTTGCGGATATTGATGCAGTCCCGCTTTGCCTGAAAACAAAGGATGTGGACGAACTGGTTCGCACCATTTATCTGCTTTCCGGTTCGTTTGGCGGTATTAACTTAGAGGATATTTCAGCCCCCCGTTGTTTTGAAGTGGAGCGCAGACTGAAAGAACTATGTGAAATTCCGGTGTTTCACGATGATCAGCATGGAACCGCTATTATTGTAGGTGCTGCACTCATGAATGCGTTGAAGGTAACCGGCAAAAAGGCAAATGAAATTCGTTGTGTAGTCAATGGGGCTGGAAGTGCCGGCATTGCGATTGCCAAGCATCTGATGCGTCTTGGAGTCAAAAATCTCATTCTCTGTGACCGATTTGGTATTATCTGTGAGGGAATGGAGGGACTGAATCCTGCGCATGAAGCCATGAGCCATGTGACCAATCCGGAGCACAGGCGCGGCAGTTTGGCAGATGCGCTGGCCGGTGCGGATGTGTTTGTGGGTGTTTCAGCGCCCGGAGTGCTGAAACCGGAGATGATTCAGAGCATGGCGGAAAAACCGATTGTATTTCCAATGGCGAATCCGGTACCGGAAATTATGCCGGAAGACGCGCTGAAAGCAGGCGCAGCTGTGGTGGGAACCGGCCGTTCTGATTTTCCCAACCAGATTAACAATGTGTTGGCATTTCCCGGTATTTTCCGCGGCGCACTGGATGTACGCGCATGTGATATCAATGATGAGATGAAGACGGCAGCTTCTTATGCCATTGCGGGGATCCTTACCGAAACAGAGCTTTCAGCGGAGTGTATCCTTCCGAAAGCTTTTGATAAGCGCATTGTACCGACTGTCGCAAAAGCCGTTGCAGAAGCCGCCGTGAAAAGCGGCGTTGCCAGAGTATCATCGAATTGAGATTTTAATAGGCAGAACCTTTGGCGTCAAGGCGCATATTTAAGCCGAGAAACAGGAAAACAAATCTGCTGACTGATGAATTTTATGGGGATTCGTTTCCCAATTTTCTCTTTCATACGCCTTGACGTTACTGGTTTAAAGCAATATAATAATTTTTATAAGTTTCCGGTAGGTGCAAAATTTGCACCGCCGTTACAAACGCAACAAATGAAATTGGAGGTTCAGTCGTATGAAACGTGTGTACAACTTTTCTGCCGGTCCTTCTATGCTGCCTGAGGAAGTTCTCCGCCAGGCTGGAAATGAAATCCTTAGTTACAAGGGTTGCGGCCAGTCAGTGATGGAGATGTCACATCGATCTAGTGTGTTCCAAAGCATCATTGACCGTGCAGAATCCCTCCTGCGCGATGTAATGAAAATTCCGGACAATTATAAAGTCTTGTTCCTGCAGGGCGGTGCATCCAGCCAGTTTGCGATGGTTCCGCTTAATTTGATGAACGGGTCTCACAAAGCAGACTATGTGCTGACCGGCCAGTGGGCGACGAAATCATGGAAAGAAGCTTCCCGATATGGGGAAACAAAAGTGATAGCAAGCAGTAAGGATAAGACCTTTACTTACATCCCTAAACTGGATCCTGCTGCATTTACGCCGGATGCAGATTATTTTTACATTTGCATGAACAACACGATTTATGGAACAACTTACCATACTTTGCCGCAAACCGGAAAGGTGCCGCTGGTGGCGGATATTTCCTCCTGTATCTGCAGCGAACCGCTGGATATCAGCAAATTTGGTGTGGTGTTTGCAGGCGCACAAAAGAATTTGGCACCTGCTGGTCTGACCGTTGTCATTATCCGGGATGACCTTATCGGTCATGCACAGGAAATGACGCCGACCATGATGAATTATCAGACACATACCGACCATGGCAGCATGTTTAATACACCGCCATGCTGGTCCATTTATATGTGTATGTTGGTGCTGGAGTGGATTCAGAACACGATCGGCGGTCTGGGCGAAATGCAGAAACGCAACCAGAAAAAGGCAAAACTCCTCTATGATTTTCTGGACAGCAGTAAGATGTTCCACGGGACAGTTGTTCCGGAGGACCGCTCTCTGATGAATATTCCGTTTGTTACAGACAGTGATGAACTGAATGCAAAATTTGTCAAAGAAGCAGAAAACGAAGATATGGTCAACTTGAAGGGCCACCGCACTGTCGGAGGCATGCGCGCTTCTATTTATAATGCAATGCCTTATGAAGGTGTGGAGAAGCTTGTCAACTTCATGGAGAAGTTTGAAAAGGCAAACAGCTAAGCAGATAGGTGAGGAGGTCTTTTCCATGTACAAAATTCAATACTTAAATAAAATTTCGCCAGCAGGAACAGCATGCTTTGGGGACAACTATGAAACCGGAGAAAATGTGCAGACACCGGATGCCATAATGGTGCGCTCTGCTTCTATGCATGAGCGGGAACTGCCCGAAACGCTGCTGGCCATTGCACGGGCAGGTGCTGGTGTTAATAATATCCCACTTGACAAATGCAGCGAGAAGGGCATTGTTGTTTTTAATACGCCCGGTGCAAATGCGAACGCGGTGAAGGAACTGGTGCTGTGTGCGCTGTTCCTGACTTCGCGTAAAATCATCCCCGGAATTGAATGGTGCAAAAAGCTGACTGGCGCTGATGTGGCAAAGCAGATTGAAAAGGGCAAAAGTCAGTTTGTGGGTCCTGAAATTTTTGGAAAAAAATTGGGCGTCATTGGCTTGGGCGCAATCGGCGTATTGGTGGCAAACGCTGCCAAGAGTCTCGGCATGGAAGTTTATGGATATGATCCGTTCCTTTCGGTAGATTCTGCATGGGGACTTTCCCGCTCTGTGAAGCATGCTCACTCTTTGGATGACATTTGGGAAAACTGTGATTATATCACAATTCATGTTCCACAGACACCAGATACAAAAGAAATGATTAATGCGGAAGCAATGGATAAGATGAAACAAGGTGTCCGTGTGCTGAACTTCGCCCGCGGCGGTTTGGTAAACTCTGATGATATGATGCAAGCTCTTCACAGCGGAAAAATTTCAGCCTATGCAACCGACTTCCCAGCTCCGGAAATGATTGGTGCAGAGAATGTGATTGCTGTTCCGCATTTGGGTGCCTCCACGCCGGAAAGCGAGGATAACTGTGCCCGGATGGCAGCAAATGAGCTGAAAGATTATCTTGAAAATGGGAATATCCGGCACAGCGTGAATATGCCGGCTGTTTCCATGCCGCGTGCGGGCAGCGGGCGCATCTGTCTTTTGCACCGCAATGTGCCAAATACGATTAGTAAAGCTGCGGGAAAAGTGGCTGGCATGGGGATTAATATTGAAAACATGCAGTCTAAATCCCGGAAAGAGTACGCCTATACGATTCTGGATGTCACAGGTGTGGTAACACAGCAGGCAGTGGATGGACTTTGTTCGTTGGAGGAAGTTATCCGTGCGCGCGTGATTCGCTGAAGCAGTCCAGTGAGGCAATACTAAATTTTCATTTTATTTCGTCGGGCCGATGCAGGGCAGAAAGTGCTCTGCACCGGCCCGCATTTTGTCTGCGTGAATCCCCCTGTCATTTTGATATAAAATATTGTATAATAACAGACAGGATAACAAGGAGGGCTTGGCATGAAAATCTTGCTGAGGAATGCCAAACTGGCAGATCCGGAACGCAATGCACAGCAGACGGGCGATTTGCTGATGGAGGATGGACAGATTTTAGGAGCCGGCGGACACATTACAGTTTCAGATGCAGAAATTGTGGACTGTACCGGCTTAGTCGTTTCTCCGGGTTTGGTCGATATGCATGTGCACTTGCGGGACCCCGGATTCACAGAAAAGGAAGATGTTCTTACCGGATGCAGAGCTGCCGCAGCCGGAGGTGTGACAACACTTCTGTGTATGCCGAATACCCGGCCGGCAGTAGATGAGCCGGATACAGTGGCCTATATTTTAGAAAAAGCACAGCATGCGGACGCACATGTCTGTGTGGCAGGTGCACTGACGGCCGGACTGGCTGGGAAAAAGCGGACCAATCTGCGGGAATTAATGGAAGCAGGGGTGACGGCCTTTTCCGATGACGGACATCCAGTTGAAAACAGCCGGATTATGGCAGAGGCCATGCAGGAAGCAGCTGAACTTCATATGCCGGTCCTCTCACACTGTGAAGTACCGGAATTAACGGCGGGTGGAAAAATGAATGAAGGTGCTGTCAGCCAAGAATTGGGAGTCCCTGGTGTGCCTGCTGCTTCCGAAGAATGCGGTACTGCACGGGAGCTCGCTTTGGCGGAAGCCCTTCAGGTTCCTGTTCATATCTGCCATGTCAGTACAAAAGCAAGTGTTGCGCTGATTCGCACTTTTAAAAAGCGCGGTGTGCCGGTTACTTGTGAAACCGCACCGCATTATTTTGCTTTGACAGAGGAGGCTATGCGCAGCAAGGACGCAAATTTGCGTATGAGTCCACCGCTGCGGACAGAAGCTGACCGCCGTGCCATTATTGAGGGCCTGCATGACGGCACAATTGACGCAATTGCAACCGATCATGCGCCTCATACACCGGCGGAAAAGGAAGACTTTCTGCAGGCGCCGAACGGTGTTATTGGTATGGAGACAAGCTTGGCGGCAGGCATTACTTTTTTAGTCAAACCGGGATATCTGAAACTTACTCAACTTCTGTATAAAATGAGTGCGGCTCCAGCTAAACTTCTGGGTCTGCCCTATGGCGGTCTGATGCCCGGTGCGGCAGCTGATGTTATTGTCTTTGATCCAGAAGAGGAATGGACCGTTGATCCGGAAAAACTGCACGGAAAAAGTAAGAATGCGGTCTTTAAGGGAATGAAGCTGTGCGGAAAAGTGAAGCGTACCTATTATGCCGGCCGGCTGGTTTACTGCGACCAACCGGAGTCCTAACATGAAAAAATACAATTTGTATTCATTACTTTAAAAAATACAGGGAGTAAATTATGGACAGACTGATTGAAGCAATCCGAACCAAAAAGAATCCGACAGTTGCGGGATTGGACCCAAAACTCTCCTACATTCCGTCATTTCTTCGTAAAGCGGCTTATGCGAAATATGGGGAAACGCTGGAAGGTGCGGCGGAAGCTATCCTGCAGTTTAACTATGGGTTGATTGATGCATTGGCAGCAATTGTTCCGGCAGTCAAGCCGCAGTGCGCCTATTATGAGCAGTTTGGCTGGCAGGGCATGCGCGCTTTGGAGGCAACGATCCGGTATGCACAGCAAAAAGGGCTTTATGTCATTACAGACGGGAAGCGGAATGACATTGGTACGACAATGGAAGCTTACGCGAAAGCTCACCTCGGTACCACAGAAGTGGAAGGGACACAAATTCCCGCTTTTGACGGGGACGCATTAACCGTTAATCCATATCTTGGTTCAGATGGCATCCGGCCCTTGCTGCCTATCTGTAAAGAGCGGGACAAATCTATCTTTGCTTTGGTCAAAACCAGCAATCCATCTTCGGGAGAACTGCAGGACCGCACTTTTGCGGACGGAAAAACGCTTTATGCCACCATTGGTTCCCTCTGTGAAGACTGGGGAAAAGAGAGCCGCGGGCAATATGGTTACAGCCGTGTCGGCGCAGTGGTTGGTGCAACGTATCCGACGCAATTGGGAGAATTGCGTAAAGCCTTGCCGCATACGTTCTTTTTGGTGCCGGGGTACGGTGCGCAGGGCGGTGGTGCGAAAGATGTTGCACCGGCGTTTGATCAACATGGTCTTGGTGCAATCGTCAACGCCTCCCGCAGTATTTTGACGGCATGGCAGAAGGTCGGCGCCGCAGAACAGGATTATGCGAAGGCCGCTGCGGAGGAGGCCATCCAGATGCGGGATGCAATTATGGCGGAAATTGGAGGCATTCAATGAGATATGATACGGAACTCTGCCGGATTCTTGCCAAAAAACAGCTGACCAAAGATATATTTGATGTGACAGTTTCCGCACCGAAACTGGCACCAATTGCTAAACCGGGACAGTTTGCACAGATTTTGGTTCCGGGAAAAACACTCCGGCGGCCCATTTCCCTTTGCGGAATCGGCAGGGAAACTTTCCGGCTTGTCTTTCAGGTACGCGGCGCCGGGACCAAAATCCTCTCAGAACTGCAGCCGGGGGAGAAGATGGACATCCTTGCACCGTTGGGGAAAGGCTTTCCGCTGGAGGGCAGCGCCACGCACGCGGTGTTTGTCGGAGGCGGAATCGGAGTGCCGCCGCTTTTATGTGCCGCTGCGGCATTTTCCGGAGAGCGTACGGCGGTACTTGGTTTCCGCAGCAAAAATGCTGCCATTTTAGCAGATGACTTTGCTGCGTGCGGTTGTCAAGTGCAGATTGCAACCGATGATGGCAGTCTTGGAACACATGGACTGGTGACGGATATTTTGAAAAAACAGCATTTTGATATCTGCTATGCCTGCGGACCGATGCCAATGCTCCGTGCAGTGGCAAAACTCTGTGCACAGCGGAAGATACCCTGCTGGATTTCCATGGAACAGCGGATGGCGTGTGGAATTGGCGCGTGCCTTGGCTGTGCAGTGGAACTCCGCCGGGAGGACGACAGCAGCTATTACGGGCATGTGTGCAAGGACGGACCGGTTTTTCCTGCGGACCGTGTTGTACTTTGAAAGAGGAGGGAAGTATGGCCGATTTAAAAGTGAATATCGCCAACGTGGAATTTGCCAATCCCCTGATTGGGGCAAGCGGCACCGTTGGATTTGGGCACGAATATGCGGAATTTTATCCGCTTTCCACATTGGGCGGAATTTCCTGTAAAGGCATCACGTTGAAAGCACGTCCCGGCAATCCGCCGCCGCGCATTGCGGAAACACCCTCCGGAATGCTTAATGCAGTGGGACTGCAGAATCCTGGTGTGGAGCATTTTGTGCAAGAAGATCTTCCCTGGCTTAAACAGCAGGGCACGGTGGTCATTGCGAATATTGCAGGCAGCACGCCGGAAGATTACTGCGAGATGGCGGAGCGGCTTAGTGACACGGATGTTGATATGATAGAGCTGAATATTTCCTGTCCGAATGTCAAGCAGGGCGGTGTGCAGTTTGGTGTGACCTGTGAGGGAGTAGAGAGCATTACGTCCCAAGTGCGCAGGCACTGCCGCAAGCCGCTGATGGTCAAGCTTTCACCGAATGTCGCAGATATTGCGGAAAATGCAGCGGCGGCAGAGGCAGCCGGCGCAGATGCGGTTTCTTTAATTAATACATTGACCGGTATGCGCATCAACATTCAAACACATAGGCCGATTCTGCATAATAACACCGGCGGGCTGAGTGGACCTGCCGTGTTTCCGGTTGCCGTTCGCATGGTCTGGCAAACAGCCCAAAGAGTAAAGATTCCAGTTGTTGGGCTGGGGGGAATTACCCGATGGCAGGATGCTGTGGAAATGATGCTTGCTGGTGCAGCTGCGTTTCAAGTTGGAACAGCATTCTTTACGGACCCATATGCGCCGGTGAAAATTCTAAACGGCTTAAAGCAGTATCTGGACGAAAATAAAATTACAAGTGTTACAGAATTGACAGGAAAGGTAGAACCATGGTAACTATCTATTTAGTACGGCATTGTGCTGCAGAAGGAAACGTGGACGGCACCTATCAGGGCCGTTATGACAGTAACATTACGGAGCTGGGGCAGAAACAATTGGAACTGGTCGCAATGCGTCTGCGTAATGTTCCCTTTACAGCTATCTATACAAGTCCGCTCAAACGGGCGCGCGCAACAGCGGAAGCCATTAATCAGTATCATCATGTACCCTTAATTGCAGAAGAAAGCCTGATTGAAATCAATGTTGGAAAGATGGAAGGCATGAAATGGGCGGAGTTCCCAAAACGTTATCCAAAGGAAGCGGACGCGTGGTACCACCATCTCTGCGACTTTACGGCGCCGGATGGCGAAAGTATCCGACAGGTGGCAGACCGTGTTTGGAACGGTGTGCGTGCAGTCGTCAAAAAAGAGAATGTTCCCGGCAAGGAAAAAGTTCTCTGCATGACAACCCACGGCTGTGCGCTGCGCTGCTTTTTCTGTCGTGCTTTCGGATGGCCGCTTGACCGGATTGATGAGGTACCTGTGAGTGACAATACCGGTATCTCAGAAGTGCGTTTTGCCGATGACGGCACATGTCAGGTTGTACGAATTGGAGATGCTTCTCATTTGACAAAGGCACTTTCTGTACAGAAAAATGTAAAATGGGGGCGGGCATGAAAATACTCGGAGTGGATCTGGGACATGCCCGCACAGGGCTGGCAGTCAGCGACGAAAGTGGCTTTTTAGCTTCACCGGTCGGTGTGGTGGAATCTTATAATTGGGAGAAACTGCTGCCGCGGATTGCAAAAGAAATCCAAAAAACTGGTGCAGAAGAAGTGGTAATCGGCTTACCGCGGAATATGGACGGCAGTGAGGGGGAAAGCGCCCGCAGTGCACGGGAATTCGGCGAGAAGCTGAAACAGCTTGCTAAAGTGCCCGTTACCATGTGGGATGAGCGCGGCACAACTGTCACAGCGCACGGTTATCTGAATGATACCAACATACGCGGAAGAAAACGCAAAGCCATTGTGGATGCTGTAGCTGCCACAGTTATCCTGCAGGGGTATCTGGATGCAAAACGAATGCGGAAGTGACTGCAGAAAAGAGGTAGGCTGTGACAGAATCAAAAGCATGGGAATGGAAGGAAAACACGGACGATTATTGGCTGGAACCGAGTCAGGAAAGCTATTATTTCGCACACCGCTGGCAGCAGAAACGTTTTCGGGAACTGCTTGATTTTGGATGTGGGCTTGGCCGGCACTCCATCTTTTTTGCCGGACAGGGATTCCACGTTTCGGCATTTGACCTGTCACCGGAGGGTGTGCAGCATCTGAATGCATGGGCACAAAGAGAAAAGCTGTCTGTTCAGACGCAGACCGCCGATATGAAGCACCTGCCTTATGCGGACGCTTCCTTTGACTGCCTCTTCGCTTACCATGTCATCTCACACACGGACACAGCCGGTGTCCGGCAGACTATATCGGAAATCGAACGGGTTCTGCGTCCGGGCGGAGAAATTTTTTTCACTCTTTGTGCCAAAGACACATGGTCCTTTCAGCAGGCAGGCTATCCGAGAATTGATGAAAACACCCTCATCAAAACAGAGGACGGTCCGGAAAAGGGCATTCCGCATTTTTATGTTTCTCTGCAGGATATTCTGCGGCTGCTTTCCGGTCTTCAGATTCTCAGCGTCCGGCATACCGACGACTGCTATTTTCAGGGGCGAGTGCAGGACAGCAGACATTATTTTATTCTGGCCCAAAAAGGAGAATAAAGGAAGCAACAGTTTTTCTCGCTTTTTTGCTTCTTTCCTGTGTTAATATCTTTTATAAAACGGTTTGAGGTGATGAAATGAAATCAGTACAGAAAAGGGTGGCGGCTATCCATGATTTATCCGGATTCGGGAAATGTTCCCTGAGTATTATCCTGCCTGTACTCAGCAGCATGGGGCATGAGGTCTGCTGTGTTCCGACAGCCGTGCTTTCTTCTCATACAGGGGGTCTGCCGGATGTAACCGTGCGGGATCTCACTCCGGAGATGCGTGGTTTCCTGCGTCAGTGGAAGGAACTGCAAATTCCGTTTGACAGCATTTACACCGGATTTCTCAGCAGCATCGAACAGATAGAAATTGTACAGGACTTTATTCGGACGTTCCGCCGCAAAGACACATTGGTGATGGTGGACCCGGCCATGGCAGACAATGGCTCGCTGTATCGTACATATACGAAAGAAATGGCAGAAGGAACTGCAAAACTTTGTACGCAGGCAGATGTGGTGGTGCCCAATATTACGGAAGCGGCTCTCCTGCTTGGGGAGCCCTACCGAGAGGGTCCCTACACACGTACATGGGTGGAAAAAACGCTGCATCGGCTGACAGAGCTTGGGCCGCAGGTGGCTGTGCTCACTGGTGTCTGGTTTGCACCGGAACTGCTGGGGGCGGCAGCTTATGACCGCGTTTCCGGTGAGGTGAGCTATGCGCTTTCCTACCATGTTCCGGGCGGTTACCATGGGAGCGGAGACCTTTTTGCATCGGTGCTGTTAGGTGCTTTGCTGGACGGCGAGAATTTGCGGAATTCTTTGCAGCTTGCGGTTGATTCCACTGTAGGCGCAATTCATCGCACCTATAAGGCAGGTGCAGATCCCCAATGGGGCATCCATTTTGAACAGGAACTGCCGCGGCTCATGCGCCAAATTGGACTGTAAAGGGCCATTTACACATCTTTACAAATTCTGACGAAAAGGGTATACTGAGGAAGGCAAGCAGAGAATCAAGAAGCTGATGCTTCTTGATTCTCTGTCTTTTGGGAAGAAACCAAAGGCTGATTTCTACTTATATTTTTCAGTCTGCAATATAATACGAAATAATACGAATCAAAGGAGATGAGTATTTGCCGGAAATTACGTCGATGTATTCTCTTTTGTCACCGGCTTTTTTTGTGCTGCGCGGAGTCACAGCGGTGCTGACTATTTTTCTGGCAATCCGGTGCTATGCCTCCATGAGGGCGGGCCGCCGCCGCGAGGAACCGGTGGTCTTTCTGGAAAATCAGCGCACCCGCAGAAATATCCCGGTTTTGTACTGGGAAAACAGCATTGGGCGCAGCCCGAGCTGTGACATTGTTTTACCGGATAGTGCTGTCAGTCGGGACCATGCGGTACTGATGCGTCGGGAAAACGGCTGGCTGTTGACAGATACGGAATCAAAGGGCGGTACTTACCTCAATGGGAAGCAGATACATGATACAGCTAAAGTCATACCGGGGGACTTGATCGGTATTGGCCGGACACACCTGATTTTTCGGCGTGTAACGGATGCACACATGAAACCGCCGCGGTATCATACGCACAGGGCAGCCAATCAGGCAAGTCTGCTGATGATGTGTACAATCATTCAACTGCTTTGTTTTGTGCAGGCGTTTTTTGGGGACAAGCAGTTTTCCATGCTGCCGTTCCTGCCAATGGTCGCGGTTATTCTGATTGAATGGATCTACTATGCGATTTCGTGTCATGCACTTGGCCGGACGAACTTTGAACTGGAAACCCTTGCCTTTACACTTTCAGGAGTCGGGATTGCTCTGCTTTGCGGGACAAGAGAGAAATTAACAAAAGCGCAGGCCGCACCGACCCCTTATACCCTTTACCATCACTGTATGGATGCTGTTTATTCTCAGATATTCATGATGATTGGTGGAATCTTGCTGTTTAGTTTCATGATTTGGTTTATGAAAGATTTGCAGCGGGTCAATAAATGGCGTATTCCCATTGCGGCGTTTGGACTTCTTCTGCTGGCAGCGCCGCTGGCGATAGGTGTCAGTGTGAATGGATCAAAGAACTGGATTCGGTTGGGCGGGTTTTCACTGCAGCCCAGTGAGTTTGTGAAACTGTGCTTCATTTTTTCCGGTGCCGGCACTCTGGATCACCTGCAGACCAAACGAAATTTATTTGGCTTTGTGGCTTTGCTTGGAGGAGTCACAGGAATTCTGATTTTGGAAAAAGATATCGGAGGTGCGGCGGTCTTTTTTGCCACCTTTTTGATTATTGCATTTATGCGTTCTGGTTCTCTGCGCACCATTGTGCTGAGCATCGCAGCTGCAGGTGCAGGTATTGCGACTGTATTGGGCATGTTTGCCCATGTAAAAGAACGCTTTTCTGTCTGGCGGCATGTTTGGGATGCCAAAAATCTATATGATAAAGGATTCCAACAAACGCGTGTCCTTACATATGCGGCAAGCGGCGGACTTTTCGGGGTCGGAATCGGAAACGGTGGGCTAGGCGGCGGAACTGGTCCTTTGAAAGGCTACACGAATGTGACTGCAAACACGAGCGATCTCGTTTTTGGAATGCTGACTGAGGAATTGGGGCTGCTCATGGCCATTGCGCTGGTTGGCATCATTGCTATGTTTATTTTGTTTGCAAGAAGCGATGCAACGCGTTCCCGCTCTACTTTTTATTCCATCACTGCCTGTGCTGCGGCAGGAATGCTGCTGTTTCAGGCATGCCTTAATATTTTTGGCAGCACCGATGTTTTCCCGCTCACGGGTGTAACTCTGCCGTTTATCAGTGCCGGCGGCAGCAGCATGATGGCAGTATGGGGAGCAATTGCCTTCATTAAATCAAGTGATGAACGCACCTATGCAGTCAGGAGGCGAGGCTAAACGTGAAAACCACTGGAAAACGTTCTGCATTCCTTTTCTTCTTTATCTTAATTTTTGTCGGCGGGTTAAGTTTTTTCCTGTTTGAATATGGAACAGAGGGTGGAAAGTGGGCGATGCAGCCTTATAATGCGCATCTCAGCGGAACGTCCACTACGGCCAATGGTACCGTGGAGGACCGGAACGGCGTGACGCTTTTGAAAATACAAAATGGAAAACGGACTTACAGTGATGATAGACTGGTACGCAAATCCACTCTTCATTTGGTTGGGGATACCAATGGGGACATTTCGACAGGTGTGCAAAATGCTTTTAAAACAGAATTGACCGGTTACAATATTGTGACTGGTTTGGCAGATGTTAAGGCTGCCAAACAGGGAGGGACAATTCGTCTGACAGTGGACAGTGACTTAAATAAATTAGCCTATCGGGAACTTGATGGCCGCAAAGGTGCGGCCGTGCTGACAAACTGGAAAACCGGAGAAGTTCTGTGCATGGTCAGCACCCCCACATTTGATCCGGCTGATCCTCCCTCCGACCTTAAAACAAACAGCAGTTACAATGGTGTGTTTGTCAACAAAGTGATTTCCGGCCAATTAACGCCGGGCTCTACCTTTAAGATTTTGACAACAGCAGCCGCCATTCAAAACATTCCGGATTTAGACAGCCGGACATTTTATTGTAATGGTTCCATCGTAGTAGATGGAAACCCCATTACCTGTGTGAACCATGAAGCCCACGGGACGATGAATTTTCAACAGGCGCTTGCCAAATCATGCAACGTTACATTTGCAAAACTTGCGATTGAGATGGGGAAAAACAGAATGGAATCGGCTGTAAATGCACTCGGGCTGAACAGTACGTATACAATTGACGGACTGGTTTCTGCCAAGGGACATTATGATGTCACAAATGCCAGTAACAATCAATTGGGTTGGTCCGGTGTGGGTCAATATACTGATCAGGTCAGTCCCGGCTATATGGTGCGCCTGCTTGGTGCAGTTGCCAATGGTGGTACGCCGGAGGAGCTGCGCATTATTCAAAACGTTTCGGGAGATCTTGTGACTCCCGGAAAATATGGTATTCCCAAAACGGGTCAGGCATTGATGTCACAATCTGTGGCACAGCGCTTGAAAACTTACCTGCGCGGCGATGTATCGACTGGTTATGGCGATGATATGTTTAATGGGGTAAAAGAAGTTTGTGCGAAAACCGGAACCGGAGAACTGGGCGGCGAACATAATAACAATGGCTGGCTGGTTGGTTTTTCAGCAGATGAAAGTACCCCATATGCCTTTGCGGTTGTTGTGCAGCAAACTGCGGGCTATGGTTCACAAACTGCAGGGCCGATTGTACGTGAGCTGCTTTCCGCTGCAGTTGCTAATAAAGATTAAAAGCCAAATCAATGATTTTTTCAGTAAGGCACAGCGAAATTCTGCGTCCATCATCATGACTGCTTGCTCACATGAATTCTACTGCGGGACAAGCGCAGCAGCAGGGATGGTTTCCCACCTGCTGCTTTTTGGTCCTTCATGGGATAGCACTTGCAAAAACAGAGCAGAGGGAGTATGCTGTATCTTTAGAAAAAAGGAAACAAAAATGGATGGTTTTACACTGTAACAGGGAGAGAAGCGGTCTTTCTGCTTTATTCCTTGAATTGGTCCTGATTCAATGGAGGAATGATAGATGAGTGAAAGAAAACTAAAAACCAGAGATGAAATAGCAAGCAGCGATAAATGGGCTGTGGGAAAAATATATAGGAATACTTCAGACTGGGAAACGGATTTCTCCCATCTGAAAACCAAGGCGGAATCCCTTTCCGACTTTTCGGGAACGCTTCAAAACGCAGACCAGCTGCTGTCTTGCTTCCGATTGATGGAAACTGTAAACCGTCTGGCAGAGAAGCTGGCGACTTATGCGTTTCTGCGTGCCGACGAGGATACAGCAAATCCAGAATTTATTGCATTGAAATCAAAAATTACAGATTATAGTTCAGAGTTGATGGCGAAAGAGGCATTCTTTGAGCCTGAGATTTTATCCTATCCAGACGGTACGGTTGAACAGGAACTCAAGGAGCAACCGGAACTGGAGATGTATCGTTTTGCCTTGGCAAACATCCTCCGCCAAAAGCCGCATACGCTTGACCGGAAAAGTGAAACCATGCTGGCTGCTGTATCGGTTTGTCTGGACGGACCGCACCAAACCTACACCCTAATGACAAATGCGGATATGACTTTTCCTGCAATCCACGGCGAGGACGGCAAGCCGGCGGAACTGACGGAAAGCAACTACCATCACTTCCTTATGTCCCCCAACAGAGAAGTCCGCAGAGAAGCTTTCACCACACTTTTCAGCACCTATGGAAAATATCGCAATACGTTTGCTTCCTTACTCATGACTTCTGTCAAAAATTTTGTATTTGAGTCGCGTCAGCGCCATTATTCTTCTTCTCTGGAATGTTCTTTGGCACCTAATCATATTCCTGTGTCGGTTTATAAGACCGCGCTCCAAACGATTCATACACATCTGGATTCCCTGCACCGCTATGTCAACTTGAAAAAGAAATTGCTGAAACTTAACGATATCCATATGTATGATCTTTATGTGCCGGTAATTGATGTACCGGAATCTCACTATTCCTTTGATGAAGCGGTAAAAATCGTAAAAGAAGGTCTTGCACCGCTTGGAAAAGAATATCTTGACCTGTTTAGCAAAGGAATCGAGAGTGGCTGGGTAGACCGCTATCCCAATAAAGGTAAGCGCTCCGGCGGCTATTCTGCTGGCTGCTATGATACGCAGCCCTATATTCTGCTGAACTATAATGGAGACTATGATGGTGTATCCACACTGGCGCATGAAATGGGACATTCCATTCACACCTATTATTCCACCAAAACACAGCCTTATATTTACTCGGATTATTCCTTATTCTGCGCAGAAACAGCTTCCACTACCAATGAATCACTGTTGATTCATCATTTAATTGACAAAGAAACAGATAGGGACCGCAAACTGTATCTTATCAATTCTCAGCTGGAACAAATTCGCACGACCGTATTCCGCCAGCTTCTGTTTGCAGAGTTTGAGCTCTTTACACACGAAAAGACAGAGTCGGGTGTTCAGTTGACTGCCAAGGACCTGTGCAGTTTCTGGCATGACATCAATATCCAATATTACGGTCCGGAAATGACGGTTGACCCTGAAAATGACATGGAATGGGCAAGAATACCGCACTTTTACCGTGACTTTTATGTCTATCAATACGCGACTGGTTATGCAGCTGCAAACTCTTTCAGCCGCATGATTTTAAGCGGAGGGGAGAACGCTGTCGAAAAATACAAAGGATTTCTCAAGAGCGGCAGCAGTGATTACCCAATTGATATTCTGCGGAAAGCTGGTGTGGATATGGAAACGGAAAAACCGATGGAGGAGGTTATCCATACCTTTGACGGTTTACTGGATATGCTGGAAAGCGCCATTTGAAGTCCAAAATATGTTTATGGAAGAAGTTTGATTGGAAAACTGCAGGAATAGTCAGATGTTTCTGCGGCTTTTTACGCTTTCAAGAATGTGGAGCCTTTTGAAGGGGAAAGGTAAATTCACATCAACAGTTGCGTTGAAAGGAAGTAAAATAAATGGAGCGATATGATCTTGCAATTATCGGTTCAGGCCCTGCCGGCATTTCCGCTGCATTAAATGCGCAAATCAGAGGAAAATCCTTTCTTCTGTTTGGCCGGAAGGCGCTGAGTGAAAAGGTGCTGAAATCGGAGAGAATTTCTAATTATCCCGGGATTCCGGAGACTTCAGGAGAACAGCTTGTACAGCAGTTCCAAAGCCAAATGGAGAAAATGCAGATTGCCGTGACAGAAGAAACCATCACATCCATTTACAATATGGAGGACTATTTTAGCCTTTTAGCGGATAATAATAAAATTTATGAAGCAAAAACAGTGATTCTAGCTACTGGAATGGATAATGCTGCCCCAATATCTGGTGAAGCGGAACTCCTTGGCCGCGGTGTCAGTTACTGTGCAACATGTGACGGGAACCTTTACCGTGGCAAAACAATTGCAGTTGTATGTAATTCGGTCCCTCTGGAGCAGGAAGTAAACTTTCTGGCAGGGCTTGCAGCAAAAGTTTATTATCTGCCGCTGATGAAAGGGAGCAGAGTGGCAGGAGAAAACGTAGAATTTCTGAAGTCTGGTGTTCGGGAAATTCGTGGTGAAAAACGCGTGGAAAGCATTGTTTTGGCAGATGGGACAGAGCTTCCTGTGGATGGAATCTTTTTCATTAAAAATGCAGTTCCGCCTGCTGTGCTGATGAACGGTCTGCAGATGCAGGATGGCCATGTAAATGTTGATCGGCAGATGTGCACAAATTTGAAGGGCGTTTTTGCTGCCGGTGACTGCACGGGCCGTCCGTATCAAATTGCAAAGGCAGTGGGGGAAGGAAACGTGGCCGCACACGCTGTGGTAACTTATCTGGATCATCAGGGAGTATAACTTTTTCTGAGGATTTCCGGTCATTCCTGCACGGACATCTTATACAGATACATTGAAATCTGGGTGTAAAATGTTCGCAAATGATATTTCCTAATTGTTGCTTTTCCTTTTTCGATTCCTGCTTTCTTATACTGATTCTAGTGTCATATATAAGAAAAAAGGGTAACACTGCTTGCACAAAAAATAGCTGCGCGATACAATACCCAATATAGAGGAATCTCCTTACGGGAATATGGGTGTCCTTAACGAAGTCTATCAAACCCAAATATTCATTTTATGGAGGAATTAACTTGATCTCAAGAGGATACCGCGGAACGGATGCAAAACCGTCTCTGCTTGGTTTTGGCTGTATGCGTCTTCCGCTTCTGCAGGCGGGGAAACCCGATATTGACTATCCGCTTGCACAGAAACTGATTGATTATGCTTATGCCCATGGAGTGAATTATTTTGACACGGCTTATGTGTACCATGAGGGACTTTCGGAGCAGTTCATTGGACAGGCACTCCGCAAGTACCCGCGAGACAGCTATTTTCTGGCGGATAAAATGCCGATGTGGAAGGTGACCAATGAGTCACAGGTTGATGAAATCTTTCAGGATCAATTGAAACGCTGCGGTGTCGATTATTTCGATTTCTACCTTTGCCATTCGATGGAAAGCCGAAACTTGGAGAAATTCAAAAAGTTTCATGTAATTGAATATCTCAACCAAAAGAAGGCGGAAGGAAAAATCCGCCGCCTTGGGTTTTCCTTTCATGATACTCCGGCTGTACTTCGTACGATTTTGCCTTTATATCACTGGGATTTTGCACAAATACAACTCAATTACGTTGATTGGAAAACACAAGATGCCAAGGGTCAGTATGAGCTGCTGCAGAAAAACGGCATACCGGTGGTGGTGATGGAACCGGTGAGAGGCGGCGCACTGGCGACTCTCTGCCCGCAGTCGGCTGAAATCCTGAAAAAGGCCGAACCACAGGCAAGCCTTGCTTCATGGGCGGTGCGCTTTGCAGCATCACAGCCGGGTGTGATGACTGTTCTCAGCGGAATGAGCAGCGCTGAGCAGGTGATTGACAATGTCCATACCTTTTCAAATTTTACGCCTCTTTCGGGTCAGGAACTCAAAACGCTGCGTCAGGCGGCAGAACTTTATAAGTCCTATCTGACGATTCCGTGCACCGGATGCCGTTACTGCATGGAGTGCCCGTCTGGGGTAGATATTCCTGCTGTTTTTAAACTCTATAATGAATATTCTGTTACGCATCGGTCACAGGAATTTATAGAGGGCTACCGGGCGTTGGGAAAAGAAAAACAGGCTGCGTCCTGTGCTGCCTGCGGGAAATGTGCCGCACATTGTCCGCAGCATATTGAAATTCCGGACAGAATGAAAGAAATACGCGAGAAAGTGGAAAAACTCCTTTCTGAGTAAAAGTTTCTGCTTGTTTTCGGTTGGGGAAGGAGGAAATTTGGATGGACAGTCCCAAAAGAATAGCCATCATTGGCGGAGGGATTGCAGGACTCTCAGCAGGTATTTACGCGCAGCGTCATGGTTTTCGGACAACAATTTATGAGAAAAATACGTTGCCGGGCGGGGCTTGTATGGGTTGGATGAACGGCCAGCTGCCAATAGAAGGCAACATGAGCTTCCTTGTCGGAGCAGGGGAAGATACTGCTCTTTATCGTTGCTGGAATGAAGTCGGTGCTCTGGAGAATACCATGTTTGTCCATCCGGACAGTCTTTTCACCTTGGAAGATTCAGGTGAAGTGGTGGAGTTCAGCCAAGACCTTGAACAGTTTTGCAGGAATGCAGAAAAAATCAGTCCGGAAGATCGTACATTACTGCACCGATTCTGTGAAGCTGTGCTGAAAGCGGAAGAGTATGAACTGCCAGTTTCGCAGCCGGAAGATCTCGCAGGACCGCTGAAATCCAGACACTTCAATTCTGCAAATGGGGAAATTAAGAAGATGCTGACACGGCTGCGCAGTGTTTCTTTAAGTGATTTTGCTGAACAGTTTCACCATCCGGCCTTGCGCTGCGCATTTTTAAATGTTCTTCCGCAGGGCAGCACTTTGGCAGCGCTCGTGCTTTTTTATGGGAAATTTATTTCCGGAGATCTTGCAGTTCCGGTCGGCGGCTCTCGAAAATTGACGGAGCGCATGGTGAGCTTCTATCAAACAAGCGGCGGAGAGTTGCGGCTGAATACGCCGGTAAAAGAAATTATTGTGGCCAATGGGGCTGCGCGTGGAGTTGTGCTGGAAAATGGGGAGCGCCTTTTGACACATTGGGTAATTGCAGCCTGCGACCCGGAATACACCCACCGGGTCCTTCTGCAGGATCGCTATACACTGGAAAAGAAGTTGCAGGTCCGCTATGAAAATCCTGAGATTTATCCGACTTTTTCACGGGTGCGCTTGTTCTTTTCCGCACCGGTGGATTGTGTGCCGCTTGCGCGCGTATTTTCTTTTCCGACAGATGATATTCCAGCTGCAGGAGACGGCATCAGCAGGCTGACGGTGACACAGTACAGTGATGATCCGTCTTTTGTAAAAAATGGACGAACAGAATTGGTGGCGGAAATCCCAATGACTGGGAAGCGTGCTTTTCGGTACTGGGCAGAGCTTGCCGTACAGCAGGATGTTTATGAGGAAGCGATTGACCGACTGGCTGGTGCTGTTCAGTTTGCATTGGAAAAGCGATTTCCGAGAATGAAAGGGCAGCTGCAGTTCCTTACCTGCCACACGCCAGTCACTTATGCCGAGCGGCTGCATGTTTACCATGGTTCCTGCACAGCATTTGTGCCGACTTCACATGCACGGCTGACACAGCTTACAGGGCGTATTCCGGGACTGAAGAAATTCCTGTTGACAGGGCAGTGGCTCGGAAACACGGCCGGTATGCATACGGCATTGGTGCAGGGAAAATTTACAGCGGAGCGTCTTTGTCATGATGAACAGATCCAGTGGTAATACCACCGGATTCTTTTAATGATAGGCTTGGAGCCTGATTCGCAGTTGTTATGATTGCTGCTGTTGGTTATTGGAAGAAAATTATGTTGATGTACGTCATTTGTTGAATTTTTAAAAGGGAGGACGACTGCTCTTGGAAAAGCAGTCGTCCTCCCTTTTAAAACAGACTTAATTGCCGGCCAGTTCTGCATCCACTTTTACACCGCGGGATTCCACAGGGGTGGAGAAAACAATTTGAGTGGAAGTAGCTCCAAAGCGCTGCAGTTGTCCGATAAAAGTATCCAGTTCTGCAGTACTTGGATAGGCTACTTTGATCAGCATAGAATAATCTCCCGTTACACAGTCACATTCCAACACATTACGGCATTGGCGGATAAACGGATAAAATTCAGTTTTTTGGTTGGGTGTCATCTGCAGATTGATGAATGCCTTAATGTGGTAGCCAAGCTGGATAGGGTCCAAAACAGCCTGATAGCTTTTAATAATTTCCTGCTTTTCGAGTTTCTCAATTCGAGCTGAAATAGCAGGAGCAGAGAGGAAAACTTTTTTGGTCAGTGTTTTGATGGGGATACGTGCATCTTCTTGTAAAGATTCGAGCAGGGTTGCATCAATTTTATCCAATGAAAATCATCTCATTTCGTTTCATTAATTTGAAATCAGAAAATCCTTTCATACAGGATTCAGTTCGTTGCGTTTTTTAATACTTTATTATGTAATGAATACAATAAAAAAGCAAGTAAAATAAGCGAAAATATAAAGCATAACTTCACTTTTATCGGTTTTCAAAGAAGCTGTAACAACTGGTTTTGAAATCGGCTTAACAAAAAACGGTGCGCACCTCAAAAGAGGTACGCACCATTGCGCTGTTCATTCTATTATGAAACATAGGATGGGAAAAAGCAAGCAAATTTCCGTTCGTTTGTAGAAAAACTGCATAATCTATAATTTGTATGAAAAAAGAAAATTTATTTTAGCTCATTTTTATATTCCTAAATTGCAGAAGTGTGAAAAAGTTGTGACTTAGAAGCAATTAATGAAAGCTTTTTCTGTCGGGAAAGATGCTTTAGAGCGGCTTCCCTGCGTAGAGCGGCATTTTTATCTGGCAAACATTCATAGTAGACGAGGTTTACCGGAAGACGGGAACGCGTGTATTTTGCGCCTTTTCCACATTGATGGGTTTTCACACGTGCAGCCAGAGCATTTGTCCAACCGGTGTACAGTGTGCCATCTGCACACTGCAGAATATAAACATAGGCGTGTGTTTCCTGCATAAGGTCTCCTCCTGCTTTTTTCATTATTTATATTTATTTTATCAAACGGAGATGGAAATTGCAAATCACAAATGGCTGTGTTATACTGGAAAAGCCATAGACTATCCGTGTCTGACGGAAAAATAGGCTGTTGACGGGGAACAAACTGCGACCAAAATGCAGGGGGGCCTTTGCAGCAGCTTTTTATTTTGGTTTAAAACGGATGAAAATGCTATAGAAAGGAATCTTCTCAGATGAAACCATTTCAAGGAATCCCGACAGAGGCGATGAAAGCTTTTCATAGTTCTTATGAAGCTAATCCTCTTTGTCATGCCATGACAAATGTATTGTATAAGACGAATTTAAAAGAGGCTTCTTTTCGTCCATCTTCCCTGCAAAATACACAGTTTCAGTATTCGGTTGATTTACCGACTCTGGAAGTGACAGACCAAATGCATAGCGGGCGCTGCTGGATATTTTCAGCGCTCAATCTGCTGCGGGAGCAGGTAGCGAAAAAATGCAATCTTGAAAAGTTTGAACTTTCTCAAAATTATATTTCTTTCTGGGATAAATTCGAGAAAATCAATTATTTCTTAGAAAGTGTAATTTGCCTTATTGACAGGCCGGTGGATGACCGCCTGCTGTCTTTTATTCTTTCCTCTGGTATTGCAGACGGCGGTCAGTGGGATATGTTCGTCAATATTGTTGAGAAATATGGTGTTGTCCCGAAAGCAGCAATGGAGGAAACACATCAGAGCAGCAATACGGCAGATATGAATCACTTGATTAATGCAAAATTGCGCCAGTATACAGCGAAACTTCGGGCAGCAGCGAAAGAGGGCAAAGACCTGCAAAATATGAAGCAGAACATGCTGGCAGAAATGTACCGCTTCCTATGTATGTGTTGTGGAGAGCCGCCCAAGCAGTTCGATTTTGAATATGTCGATAAAGATAAAAAATATCATATGGTGCGCGGTCTTACCCCCAAACAATTTTATCAGGAATTTGTTGGGCTGAATCTGGGAGAAGATTATATCAGCATTATCAACTCTCCCACACAGGACAAACCTTTTTATCAAACTTTTACCGTGGATTACCTTGGTAATGTTGCGGAAGGCAGACCCGTACATTATCTGAATCTGCCGATGGATGAAGTGGAAAACCTGATTGTTCGCCAGCTGCAGGATGGAGAATTAGTTTGGTTCGGCAGTGATGTCGGTCACCTTGGCGATCGGGATAAGGGGCTTTGGTGTACGGAATGCTTTGACCTCAGCGGTACCTTTGGCATGGATTTCTCTATGACCAAAGCCGACCGGTTGGATTACCGCGAAAGTGCGATGAATCATGCAATGGTGATTACGGGTGTCAATCTGGATGAAAGCGGGAAACCGACTAAATGGAAGATTGAAAACAGCTGGAGCAGCAAGCATGGAGATAAAGGCTACTACCAAATGAGCGCCTCATGGTTTCATACTTTTGTTTATCAGGCAGTTATTCACAAGAAATATCTTTCCGCAAAACAGATGCAAGCACTTCAGACAAAACCTATTCATCTTAATCCGTGGGATCCAATGGGAACACTCGCTGATTGATCAAGCAATTTTGGAAGGAGAAACAAAATGAGTTTACAGGAAAGCCTGAAAAAATATGCTCATTTAATTGTCCATGCAGGCTGCAATCTGCAAAAAGGGCAGGAACTGTATATCAGCGCCAGACTGGAGGGTGCGCAGCTGGTCCGGCTGGTCACAGAGGAAGCTTATCGGGCAGGTGCCAGCACGGTAACAGTGGACTGGTCAGATGAAAAGATAACGTGCCTTCGTTATGAAAATGAGCCGTTGGAAGCCTTTGAGCATTGTCGGAAATGGAGAGCAGAACTGCTGAACGGTGTTGCTAAACGAGGCGGAATTATTCTTTCCATTCTCAGTGATGACCCGCAGGCATTGGCCGGAGTTGACCCAAGAAAACTGATTGCAGCGCGCAAAGCGAATACGGCTGCCTGCAGGGATTTTTATGATGGGATGGACTTTGGCCGCAATGCATGGTGTATTGTAGCGGCGGCTTCCCCCGTTTGGGCAAAGCGCGTTTTCCCAGACAGTGCCGGTCCTGCGGCATACAATCGCCTGTGGGAGGCTATTTTTCATGCAGTCCGTGTAGATACGCCGGATCCAGTTGCGGCATGGGAACAGCACCGTAAAAGCTTTGAAAAGCGCCGTGCTTTTTTAAATGAAAAGCAGTTTGACAAGCTGGTCTATCATAATAGCATTGGTACCGATATTACACTGGGAATGCCGAAAAATCATATCTGGCAGGGCGGCGGCTCTGAGACGGTTCAGGGCACCCCGTATTTTCCCAATATGCCAACAGAGGAAATTTTCTGTACGCCTGACCGTACTCGTACGAATGGAACTGTTCATAGTGCATTGCCGCTGAGTTATCAGGGGGTGTTGATTGATGACTTCAGCCTGACATTTAAAGATGGCCGTGTGACGGATTGTTCTGCAGAAAAGGGCGAAGATACTTTGAAAGCCATTGTTGGGACAGATGACGGTGCGTCCATGCTTGGGGAATGCGCTTTAATTCCGAAACAATCTCCAATTTCTGAGATGGGGATTCTTTTCTATAATACTTTGTTTGATGAGAATGCAGCTTGTCACTTTGCGCTTGGATTGGGATTTCCGGAATGTGTCAAGGGCGGATTTGATAAAACTAAAGAGGAACTGAAAGAAATGGGAGTTAACCACTCCAGCACGCATGTGGACTTTATGCTGGGGACAAAAGACCTTTCGATTACAGGAATTACAGCTAAAGGGGAAAAAGTACCAATTTTCCGTGACGGCGGCTGGGCTTTTTAAACCTGACAGTTCTGCAGAAAATATCAAAAGAGGATCCGGTGATCTGACTTACACCAGAACACCGAATCCTCTTTTTGCAATATTTTTAGTGATAATTATGATAGCCATTTTTGGAAGAATGGGATCTGCTCCGACTGTGACGCGAACTGTATCTGCTCCATCGCCGACTGCGCCCGCTGCCCAAATCCATTTTGCGGTGGCGGTTTCGCAGCTTACGGATGAGTAAGATAATCAGGAAAATGACAACTGCTGCTCCCACTATAATGGCTGCAATTTGGAACCATTGCTGCTGATAGAATGCAGCATATAACGGAACATCCTGAGAAGCGACCAAATTGGCGGCTGTCAGTTTTTCATTGTTATAGAGAACTGTGACCGTACCAACCTTGTCCCCCATTTTGACAGGGGCATGAATGCTTTTGGGAAGGGAAACTTTCGTAGAAATCTTTCCGCCGCTTGTTGGTAACATGGCATTATAATCGGAACTTGGAACAGCGGGGAGTATATGCTGATTGCCTTTCGCCTGCACAACTGTGACATTTCCAAAAACTGTACCCTTGGTCAGGATCTTTTGACTCTTCAATGAATCAAAAGCCCATTCATAAAGTTGACGGGAGTCTTTAAATGCACCATTGTCTTTAATCGCAATCCCGTTTTTTTCACTAGGGGCATCCATAGCGATGCACAGATAATGGGAGCCGCCTTCTGAGGCTGTGGAGGCGAGACAGTACCCTGCTTTATCCGAAGTACCAGTTTTTCCGTTTGTGCAGGGCTGGTAATAATATTTGGACGATTTTTGAATTAGCTCATTGGAGTTTGTCAACTTTCGGGCTGCAGTGCAGTTGGTCTTTGGAACGGTGTAGGATGCTGTCGAAGCGATTTGTTTAAAATTTGGAAGCGTATCCGCATAGCGGTAAACTTTTTTTAAGTCATTTGCGGTCGTATAATGGTTTTTATCCTCTTTACCAAATACATTTGTATAATTCGTCTGCGTGCAGCCCAGTTCCTTTGCCTTTTGGTTCATCTTCTGGATAAACTGCTGCATATTTCCGTCTGCAGCATAGTAGGCCAGCGCAATTGCCGCATCATTACCGGAGGGAAGCATCATGCAGTACATCAGGTTTAAAGCAGACATTCTTTCACCAACTGCAAGCTGAACGGAAACATAGGAGCGGTCCGGCAGCATTTTCTGCACGTTCTCCGAGATAGTAACCATCGTATTTTTAGGATCTTTTATCAATTCGGATGCCACAATAAAAGTCATCACTTTTGTTGTGGAAGCCTGATAGAGTCTCGCGTTTGCGTTTTTAGAATATATCGTATCGCCGGTATCAAGATTGACAAGTTCCAGCGCATTGCTCTGTGGGATAAAACCTGGGTCAAGGCTGAGTGCCCTTGCAGGCAGGCTGTTAGTCGCCAAAATCAAAACAGCTGCACATGCAGCACATATCCATCGCGAAAGTTTTTTGCTCATGTTTTTTCTCCTTCCAACCAATACGATATTACTATAACACGGAATTTGTAAAAGGTAAAGAGCGGGGGAAACAAAAAGGAAAGTTTGTGAGCGGTTGTCTGTGGCATTGCATTTTACAGCAGTTTACGGTAAAATAAGAACAATAATTTTAATATGTTTTTAGAACCTGTTCAAGGTATTTAACATGACAGAACAGGGCGGAGGATAAAATTTGGATACACCTTTTTCATTGAAAGGTACTCTGCTTGGCTGCGCGACTTCAGCAACACAGATCGAGGGGAGTCCGACAAAAAACAGCTGGTATGACTGGGCACATAAACTGGGCAAGATGATTGACAGTTCCAGTCCGGAAAATGCCAATCAGCATTGGCGGCGGTGGAAAGAGGACAACCGTCTGATTCAAAAGCTGGGTCTGCAAACGTATCGGATGGGGCTGGAATGGAGCCGGATTGAGCCGGCTCCGGGACAGTTTTGCCGGGAGGCAATGAACCATTACCGGGAAGAAATCAAAGATTTACAGAAAATGGGCGTAAAGGTGCTGGTCACGCTCCATCATTTTTCCAATCCCACATGGTTTGAAAAGGAAGGGGGATTCCTGCAAAAAGAAAGTCCCTCTATTTTCCTGCGTTATGTTACTTATGTGGTTGAGGCTATTGGTGATTTGGTGAGTGACTATGTAACCTTGAATGAGCCGAATGTTTATGTAACACTCAGCTATTTCTTGGCACAGTGGCCTCCGGCAAGACACAATCCGGCACAGTCCATTCGTGTTATGCGAAATCTGGTGTACTGTCATCTGACGGCTTACCGTCGGATTCACCGTATTCGTGAAATGCGCGGCTTTTCCGGCCGGACTATGGTTGGCTTTGCGGAGCATATGCGGATTTTCACACCGGCATTTCAGCAGGACAAGACACTGGCAAATGGTATGCAATATCTTTTTCAGGGCCTGACGGAGGCGTTTTATACAGGCAGGCTGACAATTCCGTTGGGTGTGGAAGCTCCGCTGGGGGACGGCCGCTTTTATGATTATATCGGCATCAACTATTATACCCGCAGCTGGGTGCACGGAACCAATGCTACAGGCAGGCCGGGCAGGCCTGTGAATGACTTAGGCTGGGAAATTTATCCGGAAGGGCTGGGCATTTTAATGCGCCAGCGCTATCAGCGCTTTTGTGCGCCCATTTGGATTACAGAAAATGGCGTTGCCGATCGGGAGGATAAGCTGCGCTGCCGCTTTTTGTATGACCACTTGAAACAGGTTGCAGACAGCGGTTTGCCGGTGGAGCGGTATTATTACTGGTCCTTGATGGATAACTTTGAATGGGCAGAGGGAGAAACAGCAGCATTCGGTTTAGTCGGATGTAACTTTAAAACACAAGAACGGAATATCCGCCGCAGCGCTTGCTTCTATAAAGAAATTATACAGAAGCAGGGCGTAACGCAGGACATGATTGACCGTTACCTGAAAGCAGATTCCGATGATTGTAAGAGGAAACCGTAGCCTCTGGTCACGGCTTGTTCTGCTGCTGTGAGTTGAAACTTAATACTTCCTAAAATAATTAATTTAAAATGTGGAAAACTTCATTTTCTTAAGAATACTTTCTCCTAATACCGAGCATATTCACGCTGCACATATTATTTTAAAGCATTTACTTGTTTTACAGTTATTTTAAAAGTTAAAACTTCAAAAACAAAATGTATTTCGGGATTCTGTAAAAAGGGTTTACCTCCTGTTTGATGTTTGCTATGATAGTCATGAAAGAAACAGAAAGCAAGATAGACTCAAGGAGGTAGCCCGCCATGTTTATTACAAAGCCTGACCGTCCGGATCGCGTAAAAGTCGGAGAACCCGAGGATATGCAGGAAATTCATGTTGTCCCTAGCTGGACTCGTCGGCAGCGTCCGAAACTGGTGGGTGGAGCTGACCGTACCGACCGAGTGGAGCCAATGCCCAAGCAAATTCGCTTTTCCTGATTTTGTTCATAAGAAAGAAAAAGGCACTGCCACGTTCTTTTAAAAATGTGGCAGTGCCTTTTTGACAATTCGTTAGCAGTCTGACCTCATCGCAAGCATACTGAAAAGGTGCCCGTTACATTTTGGCTCCGCCAAACTCACTCAGTTTCAGTTGCGGATTATGCTCTGCAGCCCAGGTAATATTCCACTCACTTACAAAGAGGAGCAGATGGTTTCCTTTTAGGTCCTGAATGCAGCGGGTATCGCTGGTGAGGTCGAGCGTTTTGGGGTCGAGGTCTTCATTTTCAATCCAACGGATGTATTCATGCGGCAGAGTTTCCATACGGATATTTACCTTATATTCATTTTTCAGCCGGTATTCCAACACGTCAAACTGCAGTACGCCGACTACGCCGACAATCGCTTCCTCCATGCTGCCATTTAATTCCTGAAATATCTGAATGGCACCTTCCTGTGCAATCTGAGTCATTCCTTTGACAAACTGTTTGCGCTTCATCGTGTCCACAGGAGAAACACGGGAAAAATGCTCCGGCGCAAATGTTGGAATACCGCCGAATTTAAATTTCTTAGCCGGAGAACAGAGCGTGTCGCCAATTGCAAAGACACCCGGATCGAACACACCGATAATATCACCGGCATAGGCGTGCTCAATCACTTCGCGCTGTTCTGCCATGATTTGCTGCGGCTGCATCAGTTTCATTTTGCGACCACTCTGCATATGCACGACTTCCATCCCGCGTTTAAATTCTCCGGAGCAGATTCTCATGAAGGCAATGCGGTCGCGGTGAGCTTTGTTCATGTTTGCCTGAATTTTAAATACAAATGCAGAAAAGTCTGGGTCGGTTGGATTTACAATGCCGTTGTCGGATTGGCGGGGAAGAGGCGGTGTGGTCATGCGCAGAAATTCCTGCAGAAAAGGTTCCACACCGAAATTCGTCAGCGCTGAACCGAAAAATACCGGAGAAAGTTTTCCCTGCCGTACTTCGTCCAGTGAAAATTCCTCTCCGGCACCGTCCAGCAGCTCCACATCATCACGCAGCGTAGACAGCAGATCTTCTCCCAGCAGGGCAGTCAGATTCGGGTCGGAAAGGTCACTTGCGGATTCTGCCACCTGATGGGCACCGTTCGCTGTCGGCTCTGCCGTAAAGGTCAGTATTTTTTTTGACGCACGGTCATAAACGCCTTTAAAGTCGTGTCCGCTGCCAATCGGCCAGTTAACGGCATAAGTTTTGATACCCAGTTCATTTTCAATCTGTTCTGTTAAGTCATAAGGGCTGCGCGCATCGCGGTCCATTTTGTTGATGAATGTAAAAATCGGAATATTACGCAGGGTGCAGACTTTAAAAAGCTTTCGAGTTTGCCGCTCAACGCCTTTGCCGGCATCAATGACCATTACGGCACTGTCTGCTGCCATCAATGTGCGGTAAGTGTCCTCCGAAAAATCCTGATGGCCGGGAGTGTCCAGAATATTGATGCAGCAGTTGTTATACTCAAACTGCATGACAGAGGAAGTAACTGAAATACCACGCTGCTTTTCAATTTCCATCCAATCGGAAACCGCATGTTTCATGTGGCGTTTTCCCTTGACCATACCTGCCTGCTGAATTGCTCCGCCATAGAGCAGCAGCTTTTCCGTTAGCGTGGTTTTGCCGGCATCCGGATGTGAGATAATGGCAAAGGTGCGGCGCCGTTCAATTTCTTTTTTATAATCCATAAAATGGTTCCTCCCGTATTTTTGATTTGTTCAGAGCGCTTCTGCATTTTCTGTTTTACACGGGGGACCCTCCAGTATTCATAAATTTTACAGCACCTTATAGTTTATCAAAAAAGCAGGCATCCTGCAAACCTTTTTTGCAGATGGAGCCAGAAATATGTATTATAAGAACAGAGATTTATCACAAAGCATAGATTCAGACAGGAGGACACAGTCTCGTGAATGAAAAAGCAATTAAATTTCTAAAACAGGACAGCATGAGTAATATTGATATGCTGGAGGCGCTGCATCGCGGTATTGCCAAGGTCCTTTATGCAGGAGAGGAAGGAGTGCAGCTTCAGGTACATGAGACAATCATGCAGTGTGCGGTTTCCCTTCAGGCAGCAGAATGGATGACAGAGATGCTGCCAAGGCAGACATCCATGTTTACGGCGCATGAGCCGTATAGCCGGGAGGCCTTTCGCAAACGCTTTCATGCGCAGGATTCCTTTGGAAAAGATTACTGCTGCCCCTGCAGGTTTGCAGTTTGGACAGAAAAAAATCCGCTTCCGGTTTCTGAAAAATTCTCAATTCGCCAACTGACGATAGAATATATGGACGCGGTCTGCAGGCAATATCATTTGTTCGATGAGCCGGAATATATTGCAGAGCGGCTCAAAGCAGGTGTGATTTTTGGTGCTTTCTGCGGAAAGGAAATGGCTGGCTTTATCGGAGAACATGCAGAGGGGGCGATGGGCTTATTAGAAGTATACCCCAAATTCCGCAGAATGGGTGTTGCTTCCGCGCTGGAAGCCGATGCAGTGAACCGATGCCTTGCTGCCGGCAATACGGCATACGGTGACATTATTCTTGGAAATGATGCCTCCTTTGCCTTGCAGCGCTCTCTGGGACTGCAATTTTCAAAGCAGAAACATTACTGGCTTACTGCATAGGTGAAATTGACTTTTGGAGAAAATCTCTTTATAATTTAACACAGAATTGAGTACATGCAAATGGAAAGCAGGAAGGTATGAAGGAGGCATCAATATGCCGGACGAAACCTTGAAATCCCAAAAGCTCAAAACAACTAAACGGCGGGAAGCAATTTTGGAGATTCTCAGAGCGTCTACAAAGCCGATGACTACGGAAGAGATTTATATGCAGGTACTGCAGGAGGTGCATATGAGCATTTCCACCGCTTACCGTACGCTGGCAACACTTTCCGATAAGCAGATTCTCATTAAAGAGTTGGGACAGGACGGGAAAACCTATTTTCGCATCAACGATCACAGGCACCGTCATTTTCTGCGCTGTGTCTGTTGCGGAGAAACGATTCTGCTGGACGGTTGTCCAATTGAGAAGTTGGAAAAAGACTGGGCCGAAAAAACAGGGTATCAGATTACAGGCCACAGTTTGGAAGTCTCGGGAATTTGTCCTAAATGTGCGGCAAAAGGAGGGAAAAAGTCCCATGCAAAATGAATTTTCACGGGAAACAATTTTACTGGGGCAGGAGGCATTGGATAAACTGAAGCGTGCTTCCGTTTTGCTGTTTGGTGTCGGCGGAGTCGGTGGCTTTGCAGCGGAGGCGATGTGCCGCTGCGGCATCGGCTCTTTTACGTTGGTGGATCATGATACAGTTAGTGTTACAAACCTAAATCGCCAGATTATCGCTTTGCACAGCACAATCGGACACTACAAAACGGATGTGATGCGCGACCGCATGCTGGACATTAACCCGGCAGTGCAGGTGCAAAGCTGCAAATGCTTTTATACGGAAGAGAATGCAGAGACATTTGACTTTTCCCAGTATGATTATGTAATTGACGCAATTGACACCGTCAGCAGTAAGCTGTTGATTATTCAGCAAGCTAAGAAAGCGGGCGTACCTGTCATTAGTGCGATGGGAGCCGGAAACAAACTGGACCCTTCCCGCTTTCGTATTGCGGACCTTTCCAAAACAGAAATGGATCCTTTGGCGCGTGTCATGCGGCGGGAGCTCAGAAAACGCGGAATTACCCATTTAAAAGTCGTCTACAGCAATGAGCGTGCCCTTACGCCGCAGGCGGGGACGGAACTGCCGCAGTCGGGGCGGCATACGGTTCCCGGCAGTCTCAGCTTTGTTCCAAGCACAGCGGGGCTGATGCTGGCAGGTGAGGTTGTCCGTGACCTCGTTGGAATTTCTGAACCGCTCTCGGTCTTGACATCCTGATTTGCGGCGACTATAATGCAACTAGATATTTAAAAGCAAGGATGGGGAGAAAGACACCGCCCCAGAGCTTCAGAGAGCAGGTGCGTTGGTGAGAGCCTGTGCATGCAGCGGTGTGGATGAGTCACCTTGGAGCTGGCAGCCAGAAAAGAGTAGGGCTGCACGCGGCCTGCGTTAACGGCGGGAGGGCCTTTATTTAAGGGCCGAATGCGGGTGGTACCGCGGATTTTTACACAAAAAATTCGCCCCGGATGGGAAATGAAATTCCTGTCCGGGGCTTTTTGTTAATGAAGGAGGAACTTTAATGAGCAGGGAGCTTGCCAAGACCTATAATCCCGGCGAAGTAGAAGACCGCATCTATGAATTTTGGCTGCAGGGCGGTTACTTTCATGCAGAGCCGGATTCTAAGAAGAAACCATACACTATCGTGATTCCGCCGCCAAATATCACAGGACAACTGCATCTGGGCCATGCAATGGATGAAACACTGCAGGATATTTTGATTCGGTGGCGCCGGATGCAGGGTTACAGTGCCCTGTGGGTGCCGGGGACTGACCATGCCTCCATTGCAACGGAAGCGAAGATTGTGGAAGCGATGCGCAAAGAGGGCATTACCAAACAGGACATCGGCAGGGAAGCCTTTTTAAAACGCGCATGGGCTTGGAAAGATAAATTTGGCGGACGTATTGAGCAGCAGCTTCGGAAATTGGGCGTTTCCTGCGACTGGGAGCGGGAACGCTTTACCTTGGATGAGGGCTGCAGCAAGGCCGTCCGGGAGGTATTTGTCCGCCTGTATGAAAAAGGCCTGATTTACCGCGGCAAACGTATTATCAATTGGTGTCCGCATTGCAAAACCACAATTTCGGACGCAGAGGTGGAGTTTGAGGAAAAGGACGGTTCTTTCTGGCATGTGCGTTATCCCTTTAAGGATGGCAGCGGTTCTCTGGAACTGGCGACCACCCGTCCGGAGACGATGCTCGGCGATACTGCGGTGGCTGTACATCCGGACGATGAGCGCTACAAAGACATCGTTGGCAAAACGCTGATTCTGCCGCTGGTCGGACGTGAGATTCCGGTCGTTGCGGATGAATATGTTGAGCGGGATTTTGGGACCGGTGTTGTGAAAATCACCCCGGCGCATGACCCGAACGACTTTGAAGTGGGCCGCCGCCATAACCTTCCGGTAATCAATGTGATGAATGAGGATGGTTCAATCAATGAGAACGGCGGCAAGTATGCCGGGCTTCCCGGTTTGGAAGCCCGGAAGCAGATTGTGGCGGAGCTGGACAAACAGGGTTATCTGGTTAGCATTGAGCCGATTAAACATAATGTCGGCACCTGTTACCGCTGCCACAGCACCATTGAGCCGCGTATTTCCAAACAGTGGTTTGTCAAGATGAAACCGCTGGCGGAACCAGCCGTTAAAGCTGTCCGTGACCAAAAAGTGCGCTTTATTCCGGAACGTCTGGAAAAAGTTTATTATAATTGGATGGACAACATTAAGGATTGGTGTATTTCCCGTCAGCTGTGGTGGGGGCATCGTATTCCGGCATGGTACTGCGATGACTGCGGCGAAACCGTTGTTGCACGTACGGCTCCGGAGACTTGCCCAAAGTGCGGCGGGCATCATCTGCATCAGGACGAAGATACACTGGACACTTGGTTCAGTTCTGCATTGTGGCCTTTCAGTGTTCTGGGCTGGCCGGAACAGACAAAGGATTTGGCGTATTATTACCCGACCAACACGCTGGTTACAGGTTATGACATCCTCTTTTTCTGGGTGGCACGGATGATTTTCTCCGGCATTGAGCAGACGGGACAGGTGCCGTTTAATACGGTATTTTTCCACGGCCTCGTGCGGGATAGTCAGGGACGCAAGATGAGTAAATCTCTTGGGAATGGCATAGACCCTCTGAAAGTCATTGACCAATATGGAGCGGATGCACTGCGGTTTACACTGATTACGGGAATCAGCCCCGGCAACGACACGCGCTATTCCGATGAGCGTGTACAGGCCAGCCGCAATTTTGCCAATAAAATTTGGAATGCTTCCCGCTTTATCCTGATGAATATTGACGGGAAGAATGTTCCGAATGAACTTCCGGAAACGCTGGAAATGGAAGATAAGTGGATTTTAAATCGTTTCAATCTTCTGTCGCAGGAAGTTAATGACAACCTCGAAAAATTTGAATTTGGTATTGCCGCCCAGAAGCTGCATGATTTTATCTGGGAGCAGTTCTGCGATTGGTATATTGAAATTGCGAAAATCCGCCTGCAGGGAAAAGACGAAGCTGCTGCACAGCAGGTGCGGCAGGTGCTGGTATGGGTGATGAGCCGCACATTGGCACTGCTGCATCCGTTTATGCCGTATATAACGGAAGAAATCTGGCAGGCGCTGCCGCACACGGGGGAGGCGCTGATCAATGCTCCCTATCCGGCATATGATCAAACGCTCTGTTTTCCGGAGGATGCTGCAAAGATGGAAAGCATCATGGATGCGGTGCGCGGTGTGCGTAACCGCCGTTCTGAAATGAATGTCCAGCCTTCCCGCAGGACAATGCTGTATCTGGCAACGACAAAAGAAGATACCTTCCGCGCCGGTGAAGAAATTTTCAAACGCCTTGCCTATGCTACCGGTATTCAGGTTGCACCATCCTTTACATTGGAAGGGGCCGTTACAATCGTAACAGCAGATGCGAAAATTTATATTCCAATGGAAGAACTGGTGGACATGGAAGCAGAAAAGAAGCGTTTGTCCAGAGAACTGGAAACAGCACAGAAAGGCTACCGAAATGCACAGGCAAAACTGCAGAATGAAAAGTTTTTGAGCAAGGCACCTGAAAAAGTTGTTGCGGGTGTGCGTGCAAATGCGGAGAAACTCAAGGAGCATATTGAATTGATTCAGTCAAGTCTGGATGCACTAAAATGACCTATGAAGAAGCGTTAAAGCAGATTCATGCTCTGCATCGGTTTAAAAAAGTTCCCGGGCTTGTTCATTTGCACAATCTGCTCCATGCACTGGGCGACCCACAGGAGAAACTGCCCTGTGTGCATGTCGCCGGCACCAATGGTAAAGGATCGACCAGCACGATGATTGCTTCCATGCTGCGTAAATCCCGTTACCGTACCGGGCTGTTTGTTTCCCCGTTTGTTACGGACTTTTGTGAGCGGATTCAGCTGAACAACCGGCCAATTCCGCACCGTGAATTCGCACAGGCGGCAGAAGATGTTTTGCCGCTGATTCTTGAAATGGAGAGCAGGGGGGAAGAACTTTCTGAATTTGAGGCGATCACGGCGATTGCGTTTTACTGGTTTGCCCAACAGAACTGCGATGTTGTGGTTTTGGAAGTGGGCCTTGGCGGCAGACTGGATGCCACCAATGTGATTCGAAATCCTTTGTGTTCGGTCATTACGCATATTTCCTATGACCATACAGAAATCTTAGGAAATACTCTGACGGAAATTGCGGGAGAAAAGTGTGGCATCCTCAAAGAAGGGTGTGAAGCAGTGTGCGCGCCGGGGCAGGACCCGGAGGCACTTGCGGTTATCCGCCGTACAGCAAATGAACGCCATTGTCCTCTTACAGAGGCAGATCCTCATTTACTGCATGTGATGGATGAAACCCTTGCCGGAACCCGAATGGGCTATCGAGATATGCTGCTGGAAATGGACCTGCTGGGGGATTATCAGGTTACAAATGCGATTACGGCACTGACCTGTATGGAAGTGCTGCGCAGAAAAATAGGAATGGACCGGATTACAGACCATTCTTATGTATCCGGGCTGGCGGCAGTACGTATGCCGGCACGCTTTGAGGTGCTCAGCAAGCGGCCGTTTGTGATAGCGGACGGTGCTCATAATCCGGATGGCGCACGTGTATTGGCAGAGAGTCTGAAACGCTATCTGCCGAAGAAACATTTGGTGGCTCTGACCGGTATGTGCGCGGACAAAGATGTACAGCATTATGTGCATACGCTGGCACCGCTTTTTGCAGAAGCTGTGGTGCTGCCGCTTGAGAATCCGCGAAGCATGGAACCGGAAAAGCTTTCGGCTTTGTGGCAGCAGAATGGTGTTACCTCTTATCTCGGCGAATATCCGGGACAGGCACTTTCTCTGGCTGTGCAGCTTGCCGGAAAAGACGGCGCAGTGATTATTTGCGGTTCTTTGTATCTTGCGGGTGAGCTGCGTCCAGTTGCTTTGGATATTCTTCCGCTGCTCCGTTGAGGGATAAGACGTGTCAAATTTGGACGGTCATTTACCTGCTAATCATTTTGAAGCTGGTACTCTGCTTTTAGCGGAGTACCGGCTTTTTTGCAAAATTTTTTAATTTCTCTTGACAAAACTCAATAGCCAGTGTATTATTGTATTACGCTACTAGTACAATAATACATAAAATACAATATGATAAAGTGAGGAGAGAAATTATGGGGGAAGCAGTTATCCAAACCATGAATTTGACAAAGGTCTACAAAAAATTCACCGCCGTTTCAGACCTAAGTATTTCAGTAAACCAAGGCGACATTTATGCACTTGTTGGCCAAAATGGTGCCGGTAAAACGACGCTGCTTAAAATGATATGCGGATTGACACCGACAACTTCCGGTAAACTGATGCTGTTTGGAAACGCATCGGCAAGTGAGTTGAACCAAGCTCGTACACACATGGGAACCATGATTGAAACACCGGGATTTTATCCTTATCTTTCGGCAAAAGACAATCTGGAGTATTATCGCATTCAGCGCGGGGGAAAGGATCAAAAGGCAGTGGATCATGCACTGGAATTTGTGGGCCTTGCGGACACTGGAAATAAAAAATTCCGCAGCTTTTCACTGGGAATGAAACAGCGCCTTGGGCTGGCACTGGCAGTGATGGATCATCCGGATATACTGATTCTGGATGAACCAATCAATGGTTTGGACCCAATGGGCATCAAAGAATTCAGAGAAATTATTCTCAGGCTGAATCAGGAGAATCAAACGACAATTCTTATTTCCAGCCATATCCTTGGTGAGCTTTCTCAAATTGCCACCACTTATGGTTTTATCAGCAAAGGGAAACTGGTCGAGCATATTTCCGCAGAAGATCTGAAAGAAAAATGCAGGAATTTTCTGGAAATTGACACAGATGATGCGCAGAAAGCCGCGCAGGTGTTAAAAGAACAGTTCTCTATTTCCAATCTTGAGGTGGTGGACCGGTACACACTGCATGTTGGAGAGCAGATGGACGAATCCGGTCAGTTTGTAAAAGCTTTGGTGGAAAATGGAATTTTGGTTTCACAGGTTTACCGTTCCGGAATCAATCTGGAGGAATATTTTGTTAGTCTGATGGGAGGAAAAGAGAATGCTTAAACTCATTCATGCAGATTTGTATAAAGTTTTTCATCGCGCCTATTTTTATGTTTTATCACTGATTGTGTTGGGACTCTCATTGGTCCTGATTTTTGGGCTGCATAATTCTTCTGCTCCCTTTAACAGTGCCAGCAGCGCGATTCAGCTTGCAACTGAATGTATTACCTATCCCATTTTGCTTCTTCCGTGTTTAACAGACATTGTCATGCATGAGGAATATCGGGAGCATATGGTGAAAAATACGCTTTCCTATGGCACCAACCGCTTCCTCTTATACAGTGCAAAAGTACTCACTTCTGTTATCCTCGGTGTCATCATGATGGCTGTAGCCCTTATTGTTTATTGCGGCAGCGCATCGCTGATTTTACAGCATGATGCAAAGTTTACACCGTTGCTCTTTCGTGAGTTTTTTGCCCGCTTGGCAGCAGCCTGTGTGGTCTATATTGCCTGTCTTGCTATGGCAGCTTTCTTCAGTACATTGTTTAGTAACAATGCCCTTTGGATTTTCCTGTTTTACGTTGCATTTTATATGTCCGATTTGCTGTTAAAGCTGTTCCGCCTTTCCGGTGGGATTGACTACCTTTTGAAAATACAAGTCACCAATATCATAAAGAATCCAGTTAGTCAGCTAACTACGCCGATTGCCATTTCGCTTGTAACGCTGGCTGTTTTCTTTGTGGCCGGTGCTGTGCTTTTTCGCCGGAAAGATGTCTGCTGATTCAAAGGTACAAAAAAGGTCCTCCAGTTGGAGGACCTTTTTTATTATTTATATAAGATCATTTCTGTTTAAATTAAATTCAATTTCATAGCAATGCCCAAAAACAGCATTACCAACGCCGCTGTCAATATGATGGTTCGTATCAATCGGTCCCGATTGGTATCTTGGTTTTGAGAAGTCATTCGTAAGATCCCCTTGCTACTATTTTCGTTATTATATCATATATAACTGTTTCAAGCAAGAAAAAACTTGTCCTTTCTGTGCAAAAGCGGTATGATGAAAGGGAAAGAAGGGATTTTATATGGAGAAAATAGAACAGCTTCAGCAAATGTTAGACCAAAGCAGGCATGTGGTCTTTTTTGGCGGGGCTGGTGTTTCGACAGAAAGTGGAATTCCGGATTTCCGCAGCACAGACGGCCTGTATCATCAGAAATATCCGTATCCGCCGGAAACCATGCTGAGTCATACATTTTACCGGCAGCATCCGGAAGAGTTTTTTACTTTCTATCGGGACAAAATGCTGTACCCAAATGCAAAACCAAATGCAGCACACAAAAAGTTAGCAGAACTTGAGCAGGCAGGAAAGCTGACTGCAGTTGTCACGCAGAACATTGACGGCCTGCATCAGGCGGCTGGCAGCAAAAAGGTTTTTGAGCTGCATGGCAGTGTATTACGTAACTACTGTGAGAGCTGCCGGAAGTTTTATCCGCTGGAAGCGATTTTGCACAGCAGCGGTATTCCGCGTTGTTCCTGCGGCGGAATTATTAAGCCGGATGTTGTACTGTATGAAGAAGGGCTTGACCAAAATGTTATGGAGGGTGCCGTGCAGGCAATTGCCGCTGCGGATATGCTTATCATTGCGGGGACTTCGCTGGTCGTTTATCCAGCAGCAGGGCTTATCCGATACTACAGAGGAAATCGGCTGGTTCTTATTAATCAATCCTCGACTTCCGCAGATTCTGCTGCAGCGTTGGTGCTGCATGAAGCGGTGGGCAAAGTGCTTTCTCAATTGCATGTTTAAAAATAAAAACTGCTCTGTATGTGTTCGAGTGACACAGCAGGGCAGCCTCTTGTATTCTCTTATTTCATTTTAAACGTTCGGCACTGCGTGTCGGATTGAGTGGAAGCATTTCCACCGGCAGAACCACTTACTTCGATGCTTTCGGCATTGCAGTTGCCTGCTTCATTATAGACGCAGTTTTCTGCCTCACAGCGAATATCCAGATGCTGGTTCGGAATGGAACATCCTTGGCTGTTTTCCGCGGTTCCATTTTCTCGCTGTTCAAAACTGGAGCAGGCAGTCTGTTCCTGTCCACAAGCGGATTTGCCGCAGACATCAATGTCAGGACGGCAGCAGCAGTTGTTACTGTTATTTGCGCAGTCACATACGGAACACTGTAGTTTTGTCATCTTGTTATACACCTCTTTTTTCTTGGGTATAACATTAGCCTGCACCGAAACCTGCAGATTATGTGCAGTGCCTTTTCAGCAAAACAGACCAGATCTTTCCAGCTAATTCGTATTTGCTTAACTTTGGAAGCTGCTCTGTACTTTCCTCTGTAATCAGCGTGATCACATTGGTGTCTGTACCGAAACCGGCGCCTGCCACTTTCAGGTTGTTTGCTGCAATTAAATCTGCGTGTTTCTTTTTTAACTTTTTTCTTGAATTTGGCAGCAAATCACGTGTTTCCATAGAAAAGCCACAGATTACTTGCCCGGGCCGTTTATGGTTACCGACAAACTGCAGAATATCTTTCGTTTCCGTAAGCGGAATGGAGGGGAGCGCACCAGCTCCCTTTTTAATTTTGTCCGTTGCTGTTTCTGCCGGCTTATAATCCGCAACGGCTGCGGCAAAAGCAAACAGGTCCTGCTGTGGTGCAGCTGTGGTGACAGCCTGAAACATTTCCTCTGCAGAGTGTACCCTTACAGCCTTGACAAATGGAGGCACAGTAAGTGCAGTCGGACCGGTGACCAGTGTAACGTCTGCACCGCGGCGGGAAGCATTCTGTGCCAGTGCATAGCCCATTTTTCCGGTGGAACGGTTGGTTAGATAGCGTACTGGGTCCAAGGCTTCCTGTGTTGGCCCTGCGGTCACCAGAACGTGCAGACCATCCATATCTTTTGGTTCGGCCAGCTGCTGCAGGACATATTGAATCAGAACGGACGGTTCCGGAAATTTGCCGGCACCGGTGTCACCGCATGCAAGCCGCCCGCATGCCGGTTCGATAACCGTCCAGCCATAATGGCGGAGCTTAGAAAGATTATCCTGTGTCACGGGGTTTTCATACATTCCGGTGTTCATGGCGGGAGCAATCATTTTGGGACAGTGGCAGGCAAGTACAGTGGTCGTCAGCATATCGTCGGCCAGTCCGTTTGCAAGTTTGGCAATGATGTTGGCCGTGGCGGGAGCGATGAGTACAAGGTCTGCCTGTTTCGCAAGCGCAACATGTTCAATGCTGTATTGAAAATTGCGGTCGAAGGTATTCACGATACACTTTTGTCCGGTGACGCCTTCAAATGTGATGGGTGTCACAAATTGTTCACCGTTTTTGGTCAAAATTGTGTGTACAGAAGCACCGTGCTGTGTCAGTTTGCTGGCAAGCGCTGCAGCTTTATAAGCAGCGATGCTGCCGGTAACACCGAGAAGAATGGTCTTATTCTGTAAAAGCATTTTATGCCCTCTTTTCAAACAAGGTAAGAACTATTGCATGACAAAATTATAACACAGAAAAAGACCAACTGTATCAAAATAGCAAAAAGTATTTTCTTTTTTCATCAATTCTGGTATAATAAATTCGTTTTATAAATTGCGCTGCATCTTACAAAAGAGCGGCAGCAGGAGGAGTTTCAATTGAAAAAGAGTGCAAAATATTATCGGTTTACCCTGATGGCTTTATTTGCGGCCATCACGCTCATCATGGGATTTACCCCATTGGGATTTATTCCACTTCCCTTTATTAAATTGACGATTATTCACATACCGGTCATTTTGGGTTCGATTTTATTAGGGCCGCAGTATGGAGCCATATTGGGTGCTTTGTTTGGGCTGACTAGTTTGATTAACAATACGGTGGTGCCTGCAGTCACATCTTTTACCTTTTCACCGTTTATCCCGCTTCCGGGAACCACGCATGGAACACCAGTCGCGCTGCTGATTTGTTTTCTGCCGCGGATTCTGGTCGGGATTTTTCCCTATTATGTTTTTCAGGGGATGAATAAACTATTAAAGGGCAGGGATAAGCAGATTGGCGCTTTGGCAGTGAGCGGTGTTGCCGGTGCCCTGACAAACACGGCTTTTGTGATGGGCCTGATTTATTTTCTGTTTCGGGATGCCTATGCTGCGGCGAAGGGGATTGCACCGGATGCAGTTCCCGCAATTATCATGGGAATTGTCAGTTTTAACGGCGTTATCGAGGCCATAGCCGCAGGAATCATTGTTGCCGCTGTTGGAAAAGTTCTGCTGCAATTTGTTCAGACGGGTAAGAAAAGCAAAGGGGGAAAAGCTGCTCCGGAAAAATGACGGTATGTATTCAGTACATAGCAGTGATTTGTCTCTGCATGCATTTTTTTATCAGAAGAAAGGCGGTAAACTATGATTCTTGCAATTGATGTGGGAAATACCAATATTGTGATGGGTTGTCTGGATAGTCGGAATACTTATTTTACAGCTCGACTGTCAACAGATGTCAAAAAGACAAGTGACGAATATGCTTTAATGATTCGCAACCTGTTCCATTTGCATGAGATTGACCGGCATGGGGTGGAGGGTGCTATTATTTCATCGGTAGTACCGGCACTTTCTATCCCTCTGCAGGAGGCCATACGGCTGGTTACAGGTAAAACAGCATTGCTGGTGGGTTCCGGTTTAAAAACCGGCTTAAATCTTCAGATGGATGACCCGGCTACAGTGGGTGCGGATTTGGTTGTGGATTCTGTAGCTGCCAGTGAGAGGTATCCAAAACCAATTTTTATTTTTGATTTGGGAACTGCGACTACACTTTCAGTTGTTGATCCGAAAGGCAATTATATTGGCGGTATGATTATCCCCGGACCGGTTGTTGCTATGAATGCTCTTTCAACGCAGGCCAGCCAGCTTTCCCACATTGACTTGGAAACGCCGGCAAAGATTATCGGAAAGAACACGAAGGACTGCATGCGTTCCGGCGCGGTATATGGACATGCTGCCCTGATTGACGGTGTCATTGACCGCGCGGAGGAAGAATTGGGGTATAAGGCGGCAACTGTGGTTGCAACCGGCGGGATTGCACCGACGATTATTGCGCAGTGCAAGCATAAAATTCTTTTAGACTGTAATCTGATGCTGCGGGGTCTGCTAATCCTTTATCATAAAAATGCAAAGAATGAAAAATCCAAATAAAAAATATCCATTGACTAGACATCCTAATCAATGGATATTTTTTATTTGCTTTCTATCAGTTGGCGGAAGAAACGATTTTGTAATACGTGTGTGTGGTCAGCGCATATACAATCACATATACCAAGGCAAAGATTGCAACTGTGCAGACGGTGCATAGGGTAAACAGGGGAATATCCGTTAAGTACATAGCACGCAGCAGCTTGGTCATGTATGGAAAAGCGACGATCATGTGCAGAACTGCGACCGCAAGCGGCAGGAAAAACACAATCAGTACCTGACTATGGATTGACTTTTTGACTTCTGTTTGGCTCATGCCGACTTTCTGCATGATTTGAAAACGTTTGGCATCGTCATAGCCCTCAGAAATCTGTTTATAGTAAATAATCAGTACGGTTGCCATAAGGAACAGAATCGATAAGAACAGGCCGAGAAACAACATCCCTCCATATGTATTTCGAAAACCTTTTTCTCCATCTTGCCGACTGCTTATCGAATAACCGTTACTATTGACAGCAGACGCTTTACATTCTTTTGAAAGTTCCATTTGAATGGTCTTGAGAAATGAAACCTTTTCTGCATCTGTGCCATCTGTATCAAAAGAATAACTATAAGAAAGGGCGGATAAATAGTTTCCAGACTTTCCGAATATTTCTTGAAATTCTTTTTGAAGTTTATTAAGAATCTGATGATTTTTCACGACAATAACGTGTGCATTTTCCATCACTGTGGGTGATATATTACTCGCAAAAGGGGAAGTTTTCAAAGCTGCAGTTTGTTTAAAAGAACTGTCTAAGATGGAGAAAGTATCAGGCAGACGATTCTTTTTTGTAAAGTCAAAGACTGCGGTTTCATTGTCTTGCAGGGATAAGCGGATGCCGGTGGAAGCTGTGTAATCTTCTGCAGACAAAAAGAACAGATAAGTTTTACAGTTAAAGTATTGTTCCATTTGATTTGGCACTTCCAAGTTGTTTCCCTTTTCATTAGCTTGAATAGACAGGTATCGGGTTGTATGTTCATTTTTAAATGTGTGGTTTGTATTCTTTTCCTTGAGGCTTTTTAAAAAATTCTGAAAAAATTTTGGATTTGTGCTTTGAATATCAATGGAGTAATCATGTGGATAGGTTTGATTAATGATTTTGTTGACATTCATGTTTAAGGAAACTGTAGAAGAAATCATCACAATTACCATGGTCGCCAGCACACAGATGCTGGCAAGTCCTGTGGCATTTTGTTTCATACGGTACAGCAGGCCGGAAACGGCGGTAAAGTGATTCGTTTTATAATAGAATTTTTTGTTTTTCCTCAGCAGTTTCAGCAGAACAATGGTACCGGCGATAAATAAGAAATAGGTGCCGACAATTACAAGCAATACGGCAATAAAAAAAGATTTTATTGCGGCAACTGCGCTGGTGGTTGTCAGGGCAATGTAGTAGCCGGTGCCGGTCAGACCAAGGCCAAGGATTGCCAGAAACCAGTTGGATTTTGGTTCCTTTTCACCTACATTCCCGCCGCGAAGAAGCTCGACAGGATGAGAGAAATGGATTTTAAATTGATTCAGGACCAGCAGCAAAAGGAAAATACCGGCGAAAAGCAGAAGGGTAATGCCCATTCCTTTTCCGCTGATGTAAAAAGACAGTGCGTGGGTGACGTTGGTCAGTTTGCAGAGGAGAAGCAGGAACAGCTTGCTCAGCAAAATCCCTACGCCGAAACCGCAGGCCATTGTAATGAAGTAGGAATAAAGGGTTTCCCAGCCGAAAATGCGGCAGATATGCTGCTTTTCCATGCCGAGGACGTTATAAAGCCCGATTTCTTTCTGCCTGCGTTTCATCAGAAAACTGTTGATGTACAGCAGCAGAATGACAGCGAAAATGCCAATGATGATTGCTCCAAAATGCAGCATCCATTTTTGCGCAGAATGTTTTTCTAGACCGGGATTGTTTTCGAGAAAGCACATGATGTAAAACATGGATGCTGTAAGGGAACTGGCAATTAAATAAGGAATATAAAATTTGCTGTTTTTTTGCAGGTTCTGCGCCGCAAACCGCATGTAAAAACCTTTACGCATCCTTTTCACCGCCTGTTGCAAGAAGAGTCAGGGTATCGGAAATCAGGGCGAACAGTTCCTCTTCCGTATGTTTACCGCGGTACAGTTGATGGAATACTTCCCCGTCTTGTATGAACAGCACCCGCTGCGCATGGCAGGCAGCTTTTACGCTGTGCGTAACCATGACAACTGTCTGACCGTCTGCATTGAGTTGGTCAAAAGTTCGGAGCAAACCATCTGCGGAGTGGGAGTCCAGAGCACCGGTCGGTTCATCCGCCAGCAGCAGTTTTGGTTCGGTGATAATGGCGCGTGCGACCGCAGCGCGCTGTTTCTGTCCGCCTGAAACTTCATAGGGGTATTTCTGCAGGATATCCGAAATCCCGAGTTCAGCTGCGATGGGGTCGATTTTCTGTTTCATTTCCGGATAGGATTTTCCGGAAAGCACCAGCGGCAGGAAAATGTTGTCCTGCAGATTAAATGTATCCAGCAAATTAAAGTCCTGAAAGACGAACCCGAGGTTGTTTCGACGGAAAGCAGACAGGTCCTTTTCTTTTAGGTCGGAAAGATTTTTGCTGTCTACGATAACCTGACCGGAGGTGGGAGTGTCCAATGCTGCCAGAATATTCAGCAGGGTGGTCTTGCCGCTGCCGCTTTCGCCCATGATTGCGACATATTCACCCTGCTCCACAGAAAACGTCACATTTCGCAGAGCCTGCACGTGTGTGCCGCCCAGACGTGTCGTATAAACTTTTTTAAGGTTGCTGACCTCAAGAATTGCCATTGCTTTTGTTAACCTCCTGTTTGTTGATAAACGCAGTATAACAAAAAAAGGGAATGTTCTGCCATAGAAGCAGCTTACATTTCCTTACGGAACCTTACATTTTTGTAAGGTTCCAAGTTGTTGACATTGAGAATGGGAAATCCTTGCTTTATGCCGGTTATTCCACACGCAGACGGGTGCTTTCCAGCCCGATTTTTACCGTCGTGCCTTTTCCAACTTCCGATTCGATTCTTAAGGTGTGGGAAAGTTTACTTAGAATTCTGCGGCAAAGATAAAGGCCAAGGCCTGTGGACTTCTTGTCTTGCCGCCCATTGTAGCCGGTAAAACCTTTTTGACCGATGCGTGGCAGGTCCTCCGGCGCAATCCCGATGCCGGTGTCGGCAATTATCAAGGTGTTTCCGCTTTCCAAACGGATTTCCACACTGCCGCCGCTGCGTGTGTATTTGAGTGCATTGGAGAGAATTTGCTCAATGACAAACAAAAGCCATTTTTCATCCGTAAGCACGGTAAAACTTACCGGCTGATAATGGAGTGCAATTTTCCGCCGGATAAAAAGCGGCGCATATTTATGTATAGCCTGCCGGATGATGCTGTCCAATGGATATTGTTTTACTACCAGATCGGTATTGTCACTGTTGAGCCGCACATAAGAGAGAACCATTTCTACATATTCTTCGATTTGAAAGAGGCAGTCCTGCAAGTCTGACCGATTTTCATTTTCATCAGACTGCAGAAGAATATGCATTGCGGAGATCGGTGTTTTGATTTGATGTGCCCAGAGTGTGTAGTAATCTTCTGTTTCCCGTTGGGAACAGTCACAGTCTGTGACAAGCTCTGTCATGCCGCGGTACAGTTCCTGCAGGACAGTCTGATAATCCGCTTCAATACGATTTTGAGCGGGAGGGAGGCCATCCAAACCGTAACGCACTTTTTTGGCTAAGCGGAGAAGCTGAAAATGAGTTTTCCGAAAGTGGAGAAAATCAGCGGCTATGAGGACCAGCCCAACACAGACAGAAAGCAGGGCCGCATAGCCGACAGCAGAGAGCGGCAGGTTATCAAGCGCGAAAATCCCGCAGAAAATGACAACAGAGGTTCCGGCAAAAAACAGAGTTTTGCAATGGGACTTTAGGTAAGAAAAGAATAATTTCATGCGCTCACCATATATCCGATTCCTTTCTTTGTCAGGATGAAATCGAAAAGGCCGATGCCCTCCAGCTTTTTGCGCAGGCGGTTGATATTTACAGTCAGTGTGTTTTCATCCACATAACTGTCCGTTTCCCACAGGCGTGTCATCAGATCGTCGCGGCGGACTGCTTTTCCGCGGCTTTCCAGAAGTGCCTGCAGAATCTTGAATTCATTTTTGGTAAGCTCGCTTTTTTGTCCCTGATAAGTAATCGTTCCGTCTGAGAGGTTCAGAACGGCTCCGTGGTGTTCCATTAAGTTTGCCGGTGTGCCAAAGTCATAGGTTCGCCGCAGTGTGGCTTGAATCTTGGCGGTCAGGACGTTCAGGTCGAAAGGCTTTGCAATAAAATCGTCTCCGCCCCTGTTCATGGCCATGACAATGTTCATATTATCGGAAGCAGAGGAGATAAAAATAATCGGTACTTTTGAGATACGGCGTATTTCTTCACACCAATGGAACCCGTTATAAAAGGGGAGGGATAAATCCATCAGCACCAGCTGCGGGTCAAATGCGGCGAACTCTGACGTTACATGCTGAAAATCTTGTATGCTGCTGGTTTGCAGTCCCCAGGAAGCGAGGTGCTTTGCCACAGCGGAGGCAATAATGGGATCATCCTCAACAATTAAAATTTTGTACATGAAAAACTCCTCTCTGTTCAGGACCGATTACCTTTTGTTCTATGATAGCACAGGACAGAAGTAAAAATCCAGCAGGAGGGGAAGGACCTTGCCCTTTTCCTAAATTCCGTTTACAATAGTACCAGAATGAACTGCACTTGAAAACAGAAAATAAAGGAGTCTTTATTTATGAAACTGGGATTTATCGGCTGCGGAAATATGGCAAGCGCCATGATTTCCGGTATCCTCAAAAACGGCGTCTGCAAAGCGGAAGAGGTTATCGTTTCTGCCAAAACAGAGGCAACTTTGCAGAAAGCAAAAGATAAGTTTGGCGTTAAAACGGCCCAAAGCAATACAGAAGTGGTACAAGCGTCTGATGGGTTTGTGCTGGCGGTGAAACCGCAATTTTATGAATCCGTCATTGCAGAAATCAGAGACAGTGTCAAACCGGGACAGATGGTGATTACCATTGCACCCGGGAAAACGCTGGCATGGCTTTCTGAAAAGTTTGGGAAACCGGTTTCCATTATCCGCACTATGCCAAATACACCGGCAATGGTTGGGGAAGGAATTACAGCAGTCTGCTGCGGGGAGGACGTGCCGCAGCAAACACTGGACGATGCGCTGAAAATTCTGCGCAGTTTTGGAAAGGCAGAAATTGTACCGGAGCGGCTGATGGACGCAGTCGTTTCTGTCAGCGGCAGTTCACCAGCTTTTGTTTTCATGTTCATTGAAGCGATGGCGGATGCGGCAGTGGCAGACGGCATGCCGCGCGCGCAGGCATATACATTTGCAGCGCAGGCAGTTTTGGGAAGTGCAAAAATGGTTCTGGAGACTGGAAAGCATCCCGCTGTGCTCAAAGATATGGTCTGTTCTCCGGCGGGCACCACGATTGAGGCGGTGCGTGTATTGGAGGAAACAGGATTTCGCGGCAGTGTAATGGCCGCCATGAAAGCCTGCACGGATAAAGCAAAATCGGTATGAGAAAAGACTGTATTTTGCTGACAACAAATTGACGTTTATCATAGACAAAAAGAATCTCTTTGTTTGTCTGGATTTGGTTTGCAAACCTTTTCCATTCAAACAAAGAGATCTTTTGGTATCCGTTCGCTTTTTGACGATTGACTAGAATTTCAAATGGTTCTGCATGACATCCAGAAACTGTTTGGCCAAGACATCGTATTCATGGTGTTCCAAAATATAGGTATGGCCGCGCTTTCCCATAACCTCAAGTTCTTCCTTTGGCATATCAGCGAGCTTTTGGGCAGCTTGTGCAATGGCCGTGCTGTCTTCCGGCGGAATGGAAATTCCGCACTGCGCGTCGGCGACCATGTCATTTCCGGCCTCAATGGCAAAGATAACAGGCTTTCCGGCCATCATATAGTCCATCAGCTTGTTAGGGGATACGCCAAAGCGGAACAGCGGCTGGCGCTGCAGTCCGATATACAGGGCGTCCATCTGATGGAGCAGTTCTGGGATCTGCGCACGGCCAATCGGTTCAAGCATTTCCACATTTTCCAGCGGGGCAGCTTTTGCTTTCAGACGTTCCCGTTCCGGACCGGGGCCAATCAGCAGCAACTTGATTTTTTCCCCTTTCAGCTTTTCACCGGCTTCTACAAAGCTGTCCAATGCATTAGCAACCCCGTGTGCACCGGTGTAGGCAATCAGGAACCAGCCTTCTTCATGCCAGCGGCGCAGCTTTTCTTCATAAACCGGATGTTCCGGAAGCGGCTTTTCCCAGTCCGCTTTTACGATTCCGTTTGGAATACAATAGAATTTTTCCGGCTTCATCCCATGCTCAACAAAGTGTGCTTTGGAACATGGCAGCAGGCTGACAATGGCATCTGCAGACTGGCAGCAGACATTTTCTGCATGCTGCATGACCATGATAAACGGGTGATGGGCACTCATGTGTCCCAGTTCCATCGGGCTGAGCGGCCATAAGTCATGTACTTCATAAATGATTTCAGCACCGTAACGTTTGGCAATTTTCTTTGCAGGGTAAATATCCAGCGGATAGGTACTGGAGGCAATGACAACATCCGGTTTCCCAGTGGAACAGATTTCTTTTTGATACTGATTGATACCGCGCAGAAAAGAAAGAATATTTTGGATACGGCCGAAACCATTTCCCTGATACTGCGGACCGGAAATCCAAAACCAACGGATACCGTCAGCCAATTCTATTTTATAAGGCTGACCCTTTAAATCGGGATTTTGGGTGCGCAGATGGCTGTAGGAACTCGCCACGATTGTCACGGTATGGCCCGCTTCTGCCCAGCGCTTTGCCATAAAGTACGGGCGGAACTCCATACCGAGCGCAGGGGAACCGGCATAGTGTTCCAGATAGATAATGTTCATGACTTCGGCCACTCCTTTTAATCACAGATCATATGAGCAATCTTTTCACTGGCATGTCCGTCACCAAAAGGCTGGGCTTTGCGGGCAGCCGGATCTGGAGTTGTGTGCAGCGCTTTCTCCAGAATGTCTGCCGTTGTGAGGTCTGCCAGTATATTCCAGTTACCCTTGAGAGTTTCCACCCATTCTGTTTCCCGGCGCAGGGTGATGCAGGGCACTTTCATAAACCATGCCTCTTTTTGCAGACCGCCGCTGTCCGTCAGTACCTGACAGGAACCGTCAGTGAGTAAGAGCATTTCCAAATAGCCAACCGGATCAATCAATTGGATGTTCCGGTATCCGCGTGTTTTGACTGCTTCCTGTGCCAGTGCGCGGGTGCGCGGGTGAATCGGAATGACAACCCGCTGTGGCAGCTGCTCAAATGCATCAAAGATGCGCACAATGGCATCTTCACCGCCATCTGTCGTTTCGGCACGGTGCAGGGTCGCCAGTCGGTAATGTTTCGGCTCGATGCCAAGCTGCTCATAAATTTTTCGCTTTTGCGGGTTTTGCAGCGCAACATCTCGGAAATGAAGGACACTGTCCAGCATCACATCCCCGGGCAGGGAAACCCCTTTCGTAATTCCTTCTTTAGCAAGGTTTTTCACCGCGGTTTCGGTTGGGCAGAAAAGCCATGTGGAAATGTGGTCACTCAACACACGGTTCTGCTCCTCCGGCATACGCATATTGTAGGAGCGTAGCCCTGCCTCCACATGGGCAACCGGAATGTGCATCTTGCTTGCTGCCAATGCGCCTGCCAAAGTAGAGTTCGTATCACCGTAGACCAGCAGGACATCCGGATTTTCTTTCATCAGTACCTTTTCAATGCCAATCAGCATTTCTCCGGTTTGGCGGCCATGTGTTCCGCTGCCGACCCCCAGATTATATGCCGGATGCGGAATCTTCAATTCCTCGAAAAACACTTCAGACATATTTTGGTCATAATGCTGTCCGGTATGCACGATCACCTCGGTACAAAGCGGCTTTAGCGCTTCAGAAACCACGCTTGCCTTGATAAACTGCGGCCGCGCACCGACTACTGTAACAATTTTCATATGCTTACCCGGCCCCCCTGCACATTAAATTTTAGTTGACTTTTACGTCTGCACTGCACATATCCGTGCTGGCAAAGGCCAGATTGTCAAATTTCACGGCTTTGCCGGTTTTCTGGCTCTTATAGGCAGCGAGGATGATTTTCATCGCTTTGATGCCTTCATAGCCGGACACTAACGGCTGTGTATTTGTCCTAATGGCCTGAATATAGTTTGCATACAGAGCATTGTGGCCGCTTCCGTAAACATCTTTGGGGTCCGTTCCAGCCAGCTTTTCCACGATTTTATCCTGCTCGGCCGGTTTCGCAAACTGCCATGTCTGAACGCGGTTTACAGCAAGGCCGCCGATTACAGCGCAGCCGTCTGCACCGAAGATTGAGAGTGTTTCTTCCAAATTTTTTGGATAAACACAGGCAGTCCCTTCCACAATGCCGATGGCACCGTTTTTGAAACGAATTAAAATGGCGCCGAAATCCTCAGCCTCAATGTCGCGCAGATAGTTGCCAGTCATGGCCATAATGGTATCCGGCTCGCCTCCAAGGTTCCACTGCAGCAGGTCAATGTTGTGAATGCACTGGTTCATCAGCGTGCCTCCGTCCTGTGCCCAAGTACCGCGCCATGGTGCCTGCTGGTAGTAAGGCATGGTGCGGTTCCACAGGATGCGTGCGGTACCGTTGACGAGTTTGCCAAAACGGCCGTCTTCCAATGCTTTGTGAAGCTGCTGAATCGGCGCGTTGAAGCGGTTTTGGTGGCAGACGCCAAGTTTAACCTGCTGCTTTTCGGAGGTGGCAATCATTTTTTCGGCATCTGCTGTGGAAAGGGCCATTGGTTTTTCCACCAGAACATTTTTCCCGTGTTCCATGCAGTATAGGGCAATCTCGGCGTGAAAACCGCTCTCTGTTGCAATGGAGCAGCAGTCAATTTCCTGCTCTTCCAGTGCTTTTTTAAAGTCTGTATAAATAAGCGGTTCATAGCCTGCCTGTTCTTTCAGCATGGCGGCTTTTGCTTCTGCACGTTCCCGGACTGGATCACACACGACAGCAAGCGTCATGGTATCCGGATTGGCCGCCGCAGCGGCAATGTGATTTTTGCTGATACGGCCGCAGCCGATCAACATAAAACGTAATTTATCCATTCAAATAAAATCTCCTTTACACAAATTTTGCGCTCTCCGAAAAGGGAAGCGCAAAATAAAATAGAAATAAGAATCACTTTACAGCAATTCGATATTGCTGCGGTCTTTTACATTTTTCATTGCATTGCGGGTGTCAAAAATCTGCTTCGCTGTTTTCTGAATATGGTTATAGTCAAAGCAGCTGTGTGCTGTGCAGATCACTACAATATCAGCATCCCGAAGCATTTCGTCCGTCAGTTCCTTTTCACCTTTATGAATGACACCCTTATGCTTGTATTCCGGAATATATGGGTCAAAGTAGGTTGTGACGGCCCCTTCTTTGATAAAGTGGTCTATCACATTCAGTGCCGGACTTTCCCGATAATCGTCAATATCATTTTTATAGGCAACACCGAGGACCAGCACTTTTGCGCCGTTTAAAGCAGTCTGCTTTTTATTGAGAACTTTCATCACACGGTTTACAACATATTCCGGCATTGCTGTGTTGATTTCACCGGAAGTTTCAATCAAACGGGTGTGGTAATCATATTCGCGTGCTTTCCAGGCAAGATAGAAAGGATCCAGCGGAATACAATGTCCGCCAAGCCCCGGGCCGGGATAGAATGCCTGAAAACCATAGGGCTTTGTCTTAGCAGCTTCGATGACTTCCCAGACATTAATCCCCATGCGGTTGCAGATTATGGCCATTTCATTTGCCAGGCCTATGTTAATATTGCGGTATGTGTTTTCAAGCAGCTTTTCCATTTCTGCCACAGCCGGAGAGGAAACTTCATAAACGCCGCCGTTCAGTACATTGCGATACAGGGAAGCGGCCACCTCGGTTGCATCCTTGCCAATGCCGCCGACGACCTTCGGCGTGTTTTTGGTCTTATACTGTTTGTTACCGGGATCCACACGTTCCGGGGAGAACGCAAGGTAGAAGTCTTTTCCGCACGCAAGCCCGGATTTTTCTAAAATCGGTTTGAGCAGTTCTTCTGTTGTGCCTGGATAAGTTGTGCTTTCAAGAATGACCAGCATACCGGAATGAACATATTCGGACACGCTCTCTGTGGAACTCTTCACATAGCTGATATCCGGCTGCTGATGGGCATCCAGCGGAGTAGGTACGCAAATCGCAACGGCATCTACTTCTTTAATGAAAGAAAAATCACCTGTTGCGCGCAGTTTTCCTGTTTCTACTTCTCTTTTCAGCGTATCGCCGACAATATCGCCGATATAGTTTTGTCCGGCATTTACGGAATCTACTTTTTTCTTTTGAACATCAAAGCCGATTGTTGTGTAACCGGCGCGGGCAAATTCAACTGCCAGCGGCAGACCGACATAACCAAGGCCAACAATGCCAACCTTGGCTGTTTTGCTGCTAATTTTTTGGAGCAGCTCCGCTTTCACATTTACCATTTGGTTTCCCTCATTTTCAGATAATTTATGATTTATTTTAATAACTTTACTCATTGGTTTCCCAACTCATAGTTTTTGCAGAACTTTACAAATATAATCAATGGTTTCATCAGAAATATAGCCGTGCATTGGCAGACTGAAAACAGTTTTTGCCAACTTTTCCGCTACCGGAAGACTACCGACTTGATAACCGAGCGGAGCATAAACTTTCTGCAGGTGGAGCGGGCATGGATAATAAATAATGGACGGCACACCTGCTGCTTTCAAAGTATCTATTGCCCGTGTACGTTCTGCTTCGTTTTCTGCACGCAGCGTAAAATACCCAAAACTGGAATGATAGCCGGAGCGGACAACAGGCGTATGGAATTTGTCCTTCAGCGCTTCGGTGTAGCGCTGCGCTGCGCGGTTCCGATGGTCATCCTCCTTAGGAAATGCGTGGAGCTTTGGCAGCAGAATCGCCGCCTGCAGGGTGTCCAGACGGGAGTTGATTCCCACCCGGACATTCTCATATTTCATGCTGCCTTTTCCGTGTACACGGATGGATTTGAGCAGTGCATAAAGTTCCGGATCATCTGTAAAAACAGCACCGCCGTCACCGTAACAGCCCAGAGCCTTCGCCGGGAAAAAGCTGGTAGCAGAAGCATTGCCGAAAGAACAGGCGTGCGCTTCGCCAATGCGGCCGCCAAACCCTTGGGCTCCGTCTTCCAGCAGAAGGAGGTGGTTTTCTTCCGCAATTTGGGAAATCTCCGGAAACTGAGCTGGCTGGCCAAACAAATCAACGGCAATAATCGCGCGCGGAACCAGCTTCCGTGTGACTTTGACTTCAGCAATTTTCTTTTTGAGGTCTTCAGGGTCCATATTAAAAGTGTCAGGGCAGCTATCCACAAAGACCGGCGTTGCCCCGCACAGGCTAATCACTTCACTGCTGGCATAAAAGGTAAATGCCGGAACAAAAACAGCATCCCCGGGCTTAATGCCCCAGGCCATCAGCGGCATACGCAGCGCATCAGTCCCATTGCCGCAGGTCACACAATATTTGCGACCGGTATAAGCACATAATTCTGCTTCCAGTTGCTCCACCTGCGGCCCTGAGATGAAACGGCTGTCTGCGATTACATTGGTGATAGCCGCATCAATGTCTTTTTTCAATGCACGGTATTGAGCCCCAAGATCATTGAATTTTATTTCTTCCATGCTGATTTTTACCTCCTGATGCAGGAATGACTCCGAGCATCTTTATATAAACAGGCAGTCCTAAAGACTTCAAGCAAAAAATTACGCCTGCTTTTCTTTTGCAACCGGATGCAGGCCGCCTTCATCCTTTTCGTACTGCCGCCCGCACTTCGGACAGTGCAGATTTTCGTCCAGCTTTTCACCGCACGCACAGGCCCAGCCATGCTGTCTGGCAGGTACTCCCATCATGATCGCATGGGCGGGTACATCTTTTGTGACAACACTGCCCGCGGCGATAAAGGCATTTTCACCAATCGTGTGTCCGCAGACGATTGTTGCATTTGCACCGATGGAAGCGCCGTCTCCAATAGGGGTGGGTTTGTAAAACTGCGAACCGCGTTGAGGATAGCGGCACCGCGGCCGCGGAACATTGGTAAAGACCATGCTTGGTCCGCAGAAAACATAATCGCCCAGCTCCACACCTTCGTAGACGCTGACGTTATTTTGAATTTTGCAGTGGCTGCCGATTTTTACACCGCCAGCCACAAACACATTCTGACCGATTGTGCAGCCCTTTCCAATTTTGACACCGCTGGAGATATGGGAAAAGTGCCAGATCTTTGTTTCTGCTCCAATGTCCGCTCCGGCATCAACACAGGCGCTGGGATGAACAAAATAGGATTCACTCATTTCGTTGCACAGCTTTCTTTCAAACTTCTGAACAGAGACAATACCGCACTTTGACCTTATCATCATACGGATGCGGACTGTCCTTTCTTTCCAAACAGCAGGCACTCAGCTTGCTTTGTCTGTTCACAGAAAAACACGCCTGTCCGTGTGATCTGCCTGTCCTTTCCAGAACAGCCGCCCAGACCGCGTGTGTTTATTTCGTTACCGGATATGTGAAACCTGTCTTGAGGCAAACTGGTTTCCGCTTTTCCGGAATATGTCTTTTGACTTGATGCATCTGTATTATAGTATAAACCTGCAGCATCGTCAAATATTTTATACGGGAAGATAAGCTGATTGCTTTCGCATTGACTTTGCACCGGTTTTGGATTATTATGTAATTATCTGTGAGTTCAGACGCTTTTTCGTTCTATTTGTTTTTGATTCAAATTTATGCAGCCCATGTTTTTAAGGCCTGCCGCAATATCTTCAATAAAAAAGAGGAAAAAAAATGAGCAGTTTTCAAGTAAGAGATACGTTTATTCCTTATAATCAGCCCGATATTTCCAATGCGGAAATCAGCGAAGTTGTGGATACGCTGAAGTCAGGCTGGATTGCAAAAGGGCCGCGCACGGGCCGGTTTGAGAAAAAGTTTGCAGAGTATCTTGGTGCCAAGCATGCACTTGCACTCAATTCCTGCACGGCTGCGCTGCATGTTTCCCTTTTAAGTGCTGGTATCAGCGAAGGTGATGAAGTCATTACTTCCCCGATGACCTTTGCTTCTACTGCAAATACCATTATCCACTGCGGCGCAAAACCGGTTTTTGCAGATATTGATTACCGGACCGGCTGTATTGACCCGGCAGAAATCAATCGGAAAATCACGCCAAAAACAAAGGCAATCGTGCCGATCCATTACAGCGGGCAGGTTTGTGACCTTGATGCAATTTATGCCCTTGCCGACAAATATCATTTATATGTAAGTGAAGATGCTGCTCATGCTCTCTGGAGCCGTTATAAAGGCCGTCTGATTGGTCATGGCCTGAAAGGTGCCGCTTCCTATAGCTTCTATGCTACCAAAAACCTGACCACTGGCGAGGGAGGCATGCTGGTAACTGATAATGATGAAATTGATGCGAAAGCGCGTATTTGGGCCGGACAGGGCATGAGCAAAAATGCATGGAACCGTTACGCAAAAGGCGGAAGCTGGAAATATGACATTTGTGAGCCGGGTTATAAATACAATATGTTTGACATTCAGGCGGCGCTTGGTTTGCATCAGCTGGACCGGCTGGAGGAAATGCAGCAGAAGCGTGTGAAAATCGCTGCAAAATATCAGGCTGCATTTCAGCCGTGTGACGCGCTGGATCCGCCGTTTGTGCCGGATTATACCACCCATTGCTGGCACCTTTATGTTCTTCGGATTGTACCGGAAAATCTGACAATTGATCGTGACCAGTTTATTGTAGAACTTAATAACCGCAATGTGGGCACCAGCGTCCATTTCATTCCGGTCACCCAAATGAGTTATTATGTCAATCGTTACGGCTTTAAAAAAGGTGATTTTCCAAATACAGACAAGCACTTTGCGCGTATTATCAGTTTGCCGCTGTATCCGACCATGACGGATGAACAAGTGCAGTACGTTATCGATGCTGTTCTGGATATCGTGGAGAAGTATCATAAATGAGGAAACTATTTACTGCAAAGACGCACTCGCTTATGCGCTACAAACGTGCAATGGCCGCTTTCCTGGCATTGGCAATGAGCATTTCACTTGCTGCCTGCGGACAGAACCGTACCTCAAAGGCGGCGGATGTTTCCGCCCCGTCAGTTGTTTCCAGTCAGGCAGTTTCTTCAGCACCGGCTTGCATAAAAGTGACACTTGCTCTGAGTTCCCGGACGGCTGCCCCGCTTTTGGGCGGACTTTATGAAGCGGAAGCACAGGGCTATTTTGCAAAATACGGAGTTGAGGTGACGTTCCGTTCAGCGGACTCTGCCGAAAAAGCCAGTGAACTGGCTGCCAGCGGAACCACACAATTTACAACGGCGGAACAGAGTACGTCCTTTGCACAGGCCCTTTCTTCCGGAAAGTCGTTGACTGCAGTGGCTGCTCTTCTGCAGCACAGCGATTCGGGCATTGTCATTCCGGCATCTAAAAATATTTCTCGGCCAAAACAGTTGGAGAGTGTGACTTGTCAGACCGGTTCAAGACCGGTATTAGCGGCCAAACTGCTGGATGCCGTTGCTGCTGATGGCGGGCAGTCCAGTGCTTTAATTAAGGACACTGTCGATACAGTGACCACAGCGAATGTGGTCTCTATGCTGAAGCAAGGGAAAACTGCATGCTGCGGCAGCTACAGCTGGGATGGCCTTGCCTGTCGGGAAGCGAATATTGCGGCCAATTTTTTGTTCTTTCGTGATGTGGATGCCGCATTGGATGATTACCCGCTGCTTCTTGCAGCCAACACTTCTTTTTTAAAAAAACAACCGAAAGTTGCTGAAAATTTTTTGGCAGCTGCAAAAATGGGTTATTTATATGCTGCGGCTCATCCGGAGAACACGTCGAAATTGCTGTGCTCTAAAATCGCTGCTGTGCGTTCACAGCAGCCGCTGGTGCAGCGGAGCCTGACATGGCTGGCGGGAAAATACACCGATAATGCTGCGCGTTGGGGAGAACTGGATATTCAGCGTTGGAACCGCTTTTACGGCTGGATGAATCAGAAAAAACTTACCCCCAAAACCATTCCGCTTAGTACGGGAGTTTCGGATGCTTATTTGCCTTAAAATGATGCAGAAGGATAGAAAGGCTGCCGGTGAACTTTCCGGCAGCCTTTTATGTTTCAACTTTTTCATTGGGTTGGTTGCGGTAAACAATCAGATATTGCTTCCCAATTCGTTTGGCAAAGATCCTGTATGGTGTTTTCTGCATGAATTGTGTATAATAATAGATACCGCAGACAGTTTTGAGACATGTTGAGGAGGAAATTATGCAAATACTGAAAAAAGCAAAGCCGAAAAGGAGCAAAACACGGAAGCGTGCTGTCATCCTTCTTGTTATCGCAGCACTGGCTTTTCTGTATTATTATCTGGAATTGCCGGCAGTCAATATTCATGCATCTGGTTTTTGGGGTTTTCTGATCTTTGCTGCAATTGTGTTAATTGGTTTGCTGTGTATTGTTCCGGCAATGCGCAGATTCTCTGAAATAGACGGAAATGTTGGAATTGATTGGAAGTCGGAAAAACCTGCAAAGGTTGGGGTTGTGATTATCCTTGGACTTATCGGTGCTTTTATTCTTGGAAGTATTTTGTCTTCTCCAATTGTAAATGCAAAAAGGTATCAGCATATGATTACGGTCAAAAATGGGAATTTCACAAAAGATATTCCGGAAGTGGATACCAATAAAATTCCGCTTATTGACCGTGATTCCTCGAACTTGCTGGGGAACCGAAAAATGGGAAGTATGGCGGACATGGTTTCCCAGTTTGAAGTTTCAGATGAATATACTCAGATTAATTATCAGAATACGCCGGTGCGTGTGTCTCCGCTGCGGTATGCAAATGCAATTAAGTGGTTGACAAATCAGAGCAGCGGCATTCCTGCCTACATTAAAATCAACATGGCAACACAGGATACAGACCTTGTCAAATTGGACAAACCGATCCGTTATTCCAAATCTGAACACTTTAACCGGAAGATTGAGCGCCATCTTCGTTTTCGCTATCCAACTTATATTTTTGACAAAATCAATTTTGAAATAGATGACAAGGGCACCCCATGGTGGGTGTGCCCGGTTAAGGAGTATACAATTGGCTTGTTTGGCGGACAAACAATTGGACGTGTTGTTTTGTGCAATGCACAAACAGGCGAAACGAAGGATATGGCAGTAAAAGATGTGCCGGAGTGGGTGGATAAAGTTTACTCTGCAGACATGCTGACTGGATTTTATAATTATTACGGTACGTTAAAACATGGCTATTTCAATTCTGTGCTGGGGCAGAAGGACTGTTTGAAAACAACAGATGGGTACAATTATCTTGCCCTTAACGACGACATTTGGGTTTATACTGGTGTTACCTCCGTCACAGGCGACCAAAGTATTGTCGGGTTTGTTTTGATGAACCAGCGCACCCGAGAAATAAAATTCTATTCCGTGAGCGGCGCAGTGGAAAATTCCGCTATGAGCAGTGCGGAGGGGCAGGTACAGAACCTTGGATACAAGGCAACTTTTCCGCTTCTTCTGAACTCTGCGAATCAACCTACCTATTTTCTCTCGTTAAAAGACAGTTCTGGCTTAGTAAAAAAGTATGCTATGGTCAATGTACAGAAATATCAGATTGTTGCCATTGGAGATACCGTTCCGGAATGTATACAGAATTATAAACTGCTGATGAAGAAAAATGGAGTGATTTCCGATTCAGCTCTGCAGGGAGACAATCAGACAGCATCCGGTAAGATTGCAAAAATCGCGCAAATTGTGCAGGATGGGAATTCACATGCTTATGTTACGCTGGCGGGAGACAGCCGTTTGTATGATATCAACCTTGCCGACCACGTGGAGTTTTTGCGCTATCAGACGGGTGACACC
>DHDR01000022.1:87210-107241 GCA_002399445.1 Ruminococcaceae bacterium UBA4871
TTGCATACCAGCAGATATTTTTCCCGCAAGAGTAAAATTCATATCAAATACCCTTTTTCTATTATTCTAATACTTCTACTTCCAAAATAATGTGATAGCAATCCCGCAAAATTTGTGGTATGATGATTACAATAGTCCTGCCTTATAATTTCACGCCTTGCATTGCGACTAGTGTGCACAGATATTTGGAATGTATGCTGGTTGTCAGGGGAAAGGAAATGTGATGAAAGAACAGAAAAATCCCAAAAAACAGATGATTGTTTTTTATACAGTTGTTATTTTGCTGATTGCTGTGCTGAATCTGGTTGTGTTTCCATCCATTACGCGGCCAAAGACCACAGAAGTGAATTATGCTGCTTTTTTGAAAATGGTCGATGATGGTCAGGTTACCAAGGTGAATATTGACCGTACCAATATGAAAATTACCTTCGTTGCAAAGGGCCGTGTTCCGGCTGTTGGTTCATCCGCTACTTCTGCGGCATCGTCTGCATCGGGCATCCTGTCACCTGTTGCACCAATAGAGGATAAAAATGCGGAGCATACTTATGTCACAGGCGTCATGCCGGATGAAAAGCTGACAGAGCGGCTGCTGAAAAAAGGAAATATTCAATTTACAGCAGATATTCCGCAGGCCACTTCACCGCTGATGACGGTCGTGGTTGATTTGATTATTCCGTTTGCGCTGATGTTTTTTGCGGGGTGGATTTTTCTGCGCTGGATGCAGAAAAAAGTTGGCGGACCCGGTTCCATGGCTTTTGGCAAAAGCAATGCCAAAATTTATGTAGAAGCACAGACTGGAAAAACCTTTAAGGACGTAGCAGGGGAGGATGAAGCCAAGGAAGCCTTGGTCGAAATTGTCGATTTCCTTCATAATCCGCAGAAATATGCAGAAATCGGTGCCACTTTGCCTAAGGGTGCATTGCTGGTTGGCCCTCCCGGCACTGGCAAAACATTGTTGGCACAGGCTGTGGCCGGAGAAGCACGTGTACCATTTTTTTCAATTTCCGGTTCGGAATTTGTGGAAATGTTTGTTGGAATGGGTGCTGCAAAAGTGCGTGACCTGTTTAAACAAGCACAGCAGAAGGCCCCTTGTATTGTTTTTATCGATGAAATTGATACGATCGGAAAATCAAGGGACAACAGTCTTTCAACCAATGATGAACGTGAGCAGACGCTGAACCAGCTGCTGACGGAAATGGATGGCTTCGACAGCCGCAAGGGTGTTGTCATTTTGGCAGCTACAAACCGGCCGGAAAGTCTCGATAAAGCGTTGCTTCGTCCGGGCCGTTTTGACCGGCGTATTCCCGTGGAACTCCCCGACCTGAAAGGCCGAGAGGCAATTTTGAAAGTTCATGCAAAGGATATTAAAATTGGTCCGGATGTGGACTACAATGCAATTGCGCGTGCAACTGCAGGAGCCTCTGGAGCTGAGCTGGCCAATATTATTAATGAAGCAGCGCTGCGTGCGGTAAAATGCGGCCGCAAATCCGTGATTCAGGAAGACATGGAGGAAAGTGTAGAGACCGTCATTGCCGGTTATCAGCGCAAAGGTGCGGTCATTCCGCCAAAGGAAAAGAAAATTATTGCTTATCATGAAACAGGACATGCGCTTGTGGCAGCAATGCAGAAAGGAACGGCGCCTGTTACAAAGATCACCATCATTCCACGTACCAGTGGTGCACTTGGTTACACAATGCAGGTGGATGAGGGCGAAAAGACACTGATGAGTAAAACGGACTGTCTGGAAACAATTACAACTCTCTGTGGCGGACGTGCGGCGGAGGAGTTGGTTTTCGGAGATTCGACTTCAGGTGCCAGCAATGATATTGAAAAAGCCACAAAATTGACGCGGGCTATGATCACACGTTTTGGCATGAGTGACGATTTCGGAATGGTTGCGATGGAAACGGTGCAGGACAAATATTTGAGCGGAAATACTTCCCTGACCTGTTCGCCGGACACTGCTGCGAAGATTGATGCAGATGTGCAGCGCATTATTAAACAGCAGCATGACAAAGCTTCTCATATCCTGAAAGAAAATTTACCCAAACTTCATGAAATTGCCAAATATCTGTTGGAGAAAGAGTCTATCACTGGCGACGAATTTATGAAGATTCTGAAACAGGAGCCGGAAAAGCTGAAGGACAGCGGAGAGGAAATTGGACTGCTGCAGGATGAAACGGACAATAATGAGAAAAACTAATTTTACCTTACAATTTCATTGAAAGGTTTCATCATTACAGTTATCAGTTTTACATACTGTGCAGTGGTGGCGGGTCTGCAGCAAGGGAAAAAAACTTATCGCTTTTCTGAAGACCTGTTTTATGCATGATGTGAAAAGAAAGGTTTCAAAGTTGAGCCTTCGCTGCAACGGATGTATCAAAAAATGTTTACCCGTTCATTTAACAAATTTATTTTAAACTTAAACGACATGAAAAAATTATGCAGACAGCAAAGGCAGATTTGAGTGTCGGCATTAAACAAACGACTGCAACCCATGCATTATACAGGGTTTGCAGCCGTTTGTTTATTTTTTCGCCGGTTAAATGAATTGATTACACTTATCATCATATATATAATCAATGGCAGCAAGTTTCTTTTCAAGCTCTGACTGGTGAATTTCCAGACTGCTGCAAAGCTCTTTCAGACTGGAATCCCTGTCACGCAGGCGCGTGTTTATAAAACTGAGCAAGATGGCCGGATCATTTGGTAACTGCATATCTTTTCAACACTTCCTTTCACATTTTTTCAGTATACTGTATTTTACTTACCAGCGCAAGGCGCATAGATTTTTAAACATTGCGCCATGTGCTATGTTTGTATTTATCATACAAATTATTTTTAAAATATGTTTACTTTTTATACACAAATAAAGTATAATGAAGGTAAAGTGAAAGCCAAATAAAATTTGTTTCCAAGGGGAGGCCATAGTAATGCTCGTATATTTAGCACCTGCCGGGGCAGTCATTGCACTGCTGTTTGCATTATTCCTAACGCATCGGGTTCATCAGGCAGATGAAGGTACCGACAAGATGAAAAAAATTTCAGCAGCGGTGAGGAGGGGTGCAAATGCCTATTTGAAACGTCAATACACTGGTGTTGCTATTTTCTTCGCTGTTATGTTTGTCGTGCTGTTTATTATGGCCGCATGTGGGTTCCTCACCTATTTTGTCCCGTTTGCATTTGTTACTGGCGGCTTTTTTTCTGGTCTGTCTGGATTTATCGGGATGCATATTGCGACTTCAGCAAATGCGCGTACGGCAAATTCGGCCAGCAAAAGCCTGAATTCCGGACTGAAGGTTGCTTTTTCGGCCGGCGGTGTTATGGGATTTGTGGTAGTCGGTCTTGGGTTGGTCGATATCTCGTTTTGGTTCTTTTTCCTCAAATGGTACTACTCGAACCCGGCAGTGCTTGGCCTTTCTGCAAATGCAGGTGCAGCAGCCATTGAGGCAGCGCAGGTGCAGGCAATCACCAGTGCAATGCTTACCTTTGGAATGGGTGCTTCCAGCATGGCGCTCTTTGCCCGTGTCGGAGGCGGAATTTTCACCAAAGCAGCAGATGTTGGTGCAGACCTTGTTGGCAAAGTCGAAATTGGAATCCCTGAAGATGATCCGCGCAATCCTGCCGTAATTGCGGACAATGTTGGAGACAATGTTGGAGATGTTGCCGGCATGGGAGCTGATCTGTATGAATCTTATGTTGGTTCCATTATTTCTACCGCAGCACTTGCTGTTGCGGCCGGATATGGATTTCAAGGCGTGTCCATTCCAATGGGTATGGCCGCAATCGGCATTCTCGCTTCCATCGTTGGCACCTTCTTTGTTAAAACCAAAGAAGGTGCTTCGCAAAAGAATTTACTGGCAGCGCTACGCCGCGGTATAGGTATCAGTGCAGGGATTATTACAGTGTTGGCCTTTCCACTCATTTGGTTTGGTCTTGGAAGCAAGCATATTGGATTATATGCAGCTGTCATTTCCGGACTTTTAGCCGGTATCCTGATTGGAACTTTTACAGAATATTTTACCAGTGATACCTATAAACCGCTCCGCAGGCTGGCATCCTCCAGTCAAACAGGAGCCGCGACTGTTATTATTGACGGCTTAAGTTTAGGAATGAAATCCACGGCAGCTCCAGTAGTGATTGTAGGAATATCTGTTTTAGTCAGCTACTTTGCTTCGGGCGGTGCACAGTCTTATAATCTTGGCCTTTATGGAATTGGACTTTCAGCAGTAGGGATGCTGGCAACTCTTGGCATTACACTGGCAACTGATGCTTATGGACCTGTTGCGGATAATGCAGGTGGAATTGCCGAAATGGCAGGTTTGGATGAGACCGTGCGTGAGCGTACAGACGCTCTGGACAGCCTTGGCAATACAACAGCAGCGACTGGAAAAGGCTTTGCAATTGGTTCTGCTGCATTGACAGCACTGGCTCTGATTGCTTCCTATATCAGTGAAGTCAAAGTGCGCGATCCACACTTCGTGTTTAACTTAAATATTACAAGTCCACAGGTGCTGGTTGGCTTGTTTATCGGGGCTGCGCTGCCATTTATGTTTGCTGCGCTCACCATGGCAGCTGTCGGAAAATCAGCAGAGAGTATTGTTCTAGAAGTCCGTCGTCAGTTCCATGAAATCAAAGGCCTTCTGGAGGGTAAAGCAGAACCGGACTATGAAACTTGTGTGGATATGTGTACCCGTTCTGCGCAGAAGCAGATGATTGCTCCGGCATTGATGGCAGTCATTATGCCAATTGTGGTTGGACTGCTGTTGGGTGTCAATGGAGTTTGCGGCATGCTGGCGGGTGCTACGGCGGCTGGTTTTATTCTTGCCATTATGATGGCAAATGCCGGCGGTGCTTGGGATAATGCTAAGAAATATATTGAGGCAGGCAACTTTGGCGGCAAGGGAAGCGCAAACCATAAAGCAGCAGTTGTGGGAGACACGGTCGGTGATCCGTTTAAGGACACCAGCGGACCTTCTATTAATATTCTTATTAAGTTGCTGTCTATGGTTTCCATTGTATTCAGTGGGTTGATCATCTCTTATCATTTGCTTTAAAAAATTGAAAGTAAGTGTTCATCTCAAAATCGGAACTTGCCTGTTTTGCAAGTCCCGATTTTTTGCGTCTTGCGTTTTCGGGAGGTTTGCCCTATACTTATTTATAAAGAAACAGCATTGCCCTATAGAAAGGTAAAGCAGAAATGGAGGCATAAAGTTTGCTGTATTCATATGAAATAGAAACCGACAGGGAGGGTTTCTATGAAATCACGGATATGGTTCGTGATGCCCTGAAAAAAAGCAATGTGCAGTCAGGTATTTGTATGGTCTATTGTGTACACACCACTGCCGGAATCACAATAAACGAAAATGCAGATCCGGATGTTGTGCGGGACTTAATGTTTGCTTTGGATCAAACTTTTCCAGAACGGCCGGAGTTTCGACACAGAGAAGGAAATTCCGCAGCTCATCTCAAATCTTCTGTGATTGGCTGCAGTGTTTCCATACCAATAGAAAACAGCTGTCTATCATTGGGAACTTGGCAAGGAATTTATTTCTGTGAATTTGACGGGCCACGTCACCGCCGCTTTACTGTTAAAGTGCTTGGCTGAACCTGAGAAGTGATTGCTCCCACACTATTTTAACGCAACTATTAGTTGCACTGCAAAAATTTGATCACTTAAATATAACACGGAAACATATGCTGCCATATTTTTACAAGCTGATTTTTAAATATAAAAGTGTTTACCTTTAAAAATGTAAAGCTAAAATACTTGCTTTTTTATGACAAAAAAACCGCATATTCATCAGAAAAATCCATATTGTAAAGGATAATAGCATTACAAGGTGATGATCATTACGCCAGAATTTCTTACAACTTATGACCAATATTTCAATATTAAAGGAGAAGAAGAGCGATCTCGTGTCCACACAAAAGGACTGTGGCATGCAGTTGTACACTGCTGGGTGATTTCCCACCGCAAAGATGGCTGTTGGATTTGGTTCCAGAAGCGTGCTCATACCAAAACAGCGTTTCCGGATTATTATGATACGGCAGTCGGAGGGCACATTCGTGCAGGGGAACCGCCGATTCGTGCGGTGCTGCGGGAGATACAGGAAGAAATCGGTTTGCAGTTGAAGGCCGAACAGCTGCAGCTGCTGGGTGTTACGAAGGAAGATGCCGTTTTTGCAGGAAGCCCGTTTCTTGACCGTGAATTTTGTTTTGCTTTTTCTTTTGAAGAAGCAGCTCCGCAGTTTTGTTTGGGCGAGGAAGTAGACGATATGGTTCGTATCCGCCTCTCTGACCTGCGGGAAAAAGAAATATATGGTGCGAAGATAGTTCCTGCAGTTTCGGTGTCCCATGGTGAAATGCTGTTGAGAGCAGATCAATTTTGTATTCATCCCGGCGAATTTGAACATTTGATTTTACCCAGATTGGAGGTATCATGATGAAACGCCTATTTTTTCGTGGAGAGCATAAATTTCGTGTGGCAGAATTTTTCTTTGGCCGCCGCAGAGATTTCTGTGTCGAGGATTATATTCCCTATGTGGAACTTGAGGTCGTTTTGCAGGATGACGGTCGTTTTTCAGTATGGGGTAACCTGCCGGATGACGCGGACCTTTTACAGGACACCAGTCATGATCCGCATCACTTGGTGTCAAAAATTTTTCCGCTGGCTGATGAGATACTGGAGGAAGAATAGCCGCGGTCAGCAGAAGCAACTGGACCTTTTTGCTTTCAAACAATTTCTCCTTGCCTTTTTTCTATTTGAGGAGTATAATCACCTCAATGTATTTTGTGCTTTTTGGTAAAGATTCTCTGAAGGGGGTATTCATGTGGAACAGAAGAACAGCAAAAAGAATTTTTTTGAGCAGGCTAAAGAATTTGGTGGGATGATGGCCAACCTTGGGAATAGTTTTGACCTTCCGACTCTGCTTACCGATTCTTTTTTGCAGACATATACACAATACCGCAATCTTACTGAATTGAAAAACGCCTGCGGAGGAAAAATCCAAACAATTGATGACTTTGAGAATTTGGAAGATACTTCTTTTCTCAGCCAGACAAATTTTCAAAGTGTGGAAGAAATGTTTCATAAAGCAATGGAAGTTCATCTGGATTCTGTATTCAATGCGAACTGAGTACACAATTTCACTTTTAGTTCATATGGAAGAAAGGAACCGCTGCACATGTGTTGTCTGTGCAGCGGTTCCTTCTTGTATATGAAAATGTGAAAGTAATTTTGAGCTACCGGAATAAATGAACTTCATGTATGATTGGAAATCTTTTGACGCGAGGCAGCTCGATATTCGGATGGACTGCAGCCTTTCAGTTTATGAAATGCTTTGGAGAAAGCAAGAGGATCTGAGTATCCGCAGGAATGTGCAATCTGTCCTACGGGCAGTTGTGAATTGCACAACAGTTTTGTTGCCTGGTCAATTCTTAGATGAATCAAAAAACCACGAGGTGAGGTGTGCAGATAGCGTTGAAATAATGATGTCAGGTAACAGCGGTTTAGACCAACGTATTCTGCAAGTTCCGAGATGGAAATGCTGTTTTGACAGTTTCGCCGCATATATTCCACTGCTTTTGTCACATAAACGTTTCCTGTCTTTTGAACGCTTTTCTCCTGATGATAGGGGAGCGCGGCAGCAGAAGCAAGCAGAGCAAACCAACGATAGAGAAGACTTTGCAGATAGAATTCATCACTGTAGGAAAGCTTTGTGTGTTTAACCATTTGATGCAGACAGTCTAACAGTTCATCCATCTTTCCGCAGCAAAAAATGCGTTCAGTTTTTGAAAGACCAATATGAGCGAGAGTGGTTTTAACAGCAGTTCCGCTGAAAGCAATCCAAATACAATGACATGGGTCACTCAAATTTGCCTGACCAAAAGTCACTTCTCCAGGCCAAACCAGAAACCCATGCTGTGGTCCAACTGAATAGTTTTTTTGATTCGCTTGAAAAATAGCATGGCCGGAAACACAATAATATAGCATATAATATTGGCGGACGGCAGGGCCGAAAGTGTGCCCGGGAGAACAGAAACGTTCCCCACAGAAGAGCAGGGACAAATCTTCGGCGGATGAGACGTTCATGGATTGAGCGTGCATAGTTTTTCCTTCTTCGCTTGTTCGCAAATTCGCTTTTACAGTATAGCATATTTTCTGCCCTTTTCTCAACCCCCTAATAGTTGCTGATATTGATTTTTTTGATAATTCGCTTATAATAAAAATGTATAGTATTTATCAATGGGAAATACATGAAATTTGGCAAAGGGGATGGATATTATGGCGATTACAGTTTATTCTTGCCGGCAGGACGAAATGAAATTTTTAAGCAAATTTTCAGATAAATACCATGTCGAACTCAACCGAACAGAAAAGCCGTTAACGGTCGAGACAGCGGCATTGGCACGGGGATGCAGAACTATCAGCATCCTTACGACACCTGTTCAGTCAGATGTGCTGAATGCCCTGCATGCAAACGGAGTGGAGTATCTTTCTACCCGCACGATTGGCTATGACCATATTAATATTGCGTATGCAAAGAAGCTTGATATGCATGTGGGAAATATCTTTTATTCGCCAAACAGTGTGGCGGATTATACGGTCATGCTGATTTTGATGGCAACTCGCCGCATGAAATCGATTCTCTGCCATGCTCTCGTTCAGAATTACTCTTTGCGGGGGATGCAGGGCCGTGAATTGCCGAACCTCACGGTTGGCATCATCGGTACCGGCCGGATTGGCCGGACAGTTATTGCACGGTTAACAGGTTTCGGCTGTCATATCCTTGCCTGTGACCTGCATGAGAGTGAAGAGGTAAAAGCCTTTGCAACTTATGTGGATTTGGATACACTTTTGCGGAAAAGTGATGTGGTAACACTACATATGCCGGCAACTAAGGACAACTATCATATGATGAATCAAGAAAATTTTAATAAAATGAAAAAAGATGCCATACTGATTAATACTGGCAGAGGATCTCTTGTGGATACGGATGCGTTGATTCATGCTTTGGAAGCGGGGTGTCTTGGCGGTGCGGCGTTGGATGTAATTGAAAACGAGACTGGACTTTATTATAAAGATTTACAGGATCAGCCGCTTGCTAATCGGAATCTGGCTCTGCTCAAATCTTTCCCGAATGTGATTGTCACACCGCATACCGCATTTTACACGGACCAGGCAGTCAGCGATATGGTCGAAAATTCCATACAGAGTTGTCTCGCTTATGAAAATGGAAGTCCAAACCCTTGGCAGATCATTTAGTTCATAAAATTTTAAAGTTTCAAAAATATGAAAATTAAAGAATCCGGAACACAGGTATGCTTTCCTTGTTCCGGATTCTTTTAAAGTTTTTACATTAGCGTATTTTTCAAGTGTTCTCCAACTAGCATTAGCTCTCCGGGCGTGTCCACTACAACATCAGACTGTATTAAAAAATTCTGTACTGTTTCGGGCAGACTGTTAAAGTATGCGGTCATTCCGGCATCCTGCTGCCACCAGTCAGGCATCTGTTCCCCGTTCAATGGTAAAAACGGGGCGGTGGACAACGATGCAGCGCATTGTCAGAGTCTTCATCTTTGTCCGAATGTTTTTCTGCGGAGCGGCGTGCTTTTTCAGCAGAGCGGTCCGCACTGACATCTGCATTGGCATGTGTTTGCCCGGCACTAAGCGGCCCGCCTTCATAAGAAATATCGGCACTGTTTGTGCCAGCCAAAGAATCTTCGTAACTTATATCCGGAATGTGGCAGTAACGGTCATTGGCCTTTTCAAAATCACTAATCGGCCGGTCCGAAAAACGGCGGCTGTTTTTATTGGGTTTTTGCTGCATAAAAATCACCTCATACATAAGTTGCCCTTTATATGAGGAAAGTTACCTATCATTTTTTGGAGATTTAAATTTTTACTTTTTATGAAATTGTTTCCGACTGGATTTGAATTTTTTAGAATTTGAAAATTTCCAACCGCAGATCCAAATGTACTTCCATTGTGGAACTGTTATTTTTTTGGCACACATTTCAGCACGCATTTCCAAGTAAATGCCATTTACTTCTGCGCCAATGATGAGAACAAAACCGCTTAAGTAGAGCCACAGCAGCAAAACGATAGCTGCCCCGAGAGTCCCATACAGCAGAGAGTAATTGCTGACATTTTCCACATAAAAAGCATAGATCATAGAAAATGCCAGCCAAGAAAACATTGCCAGCAGAGTTCCGGGCAGTACACGTTTTGGGGAATGAATACGGCCTGGTACCAGATAATAAATGAAAAATAGTGAAACGAACAGGATTACCGCTAAAATAATAAACCTTAGCAGGTTCCAAACGTTAATGGTTGTATTGGTCAGATGCAGGACGGGCGATAGGAAATGAAGGGTCCTGCGGCCAACGTTAATCAGACCAAGGGCAAAGAGAATACCAATGGTCATAAAAAGAGTTGCAAGAAAAACATTTAACTGCTGCCGAAGAGGGGATTTGGTCGATTTGTAACCGTAAGCAATGCGGATATACCGCAGCACACAATTCATTGAACGCATGATAAAATAAAGCAGCAGCAAAATGCTGCCAGCGAGCAGAGAAGCATTTGTGGAATTGCTGTTTACTTTATTGATATGTTCCATATAACTGGAAATAATGTCCAAAACATCATTCGGGACAATTCCGCGCAGCATTTCCACAAAGAGAGGCGGCAGATTGAGCCATGTGAGCAGCATCGTAATGAGGATCAGCATGGGGAATAGAGAAAATAGAAAATAATAAGCAAGTGCAGCGGCAGAGCGGCCGATGTCATGTGTCCAGAAGCGCTTGACCAGCCGGACAAAAATAGGCTGTTCCGTATAGGGGAGTGCAAGATTTTCTTTCACATGACCGTCTCCTTTTAGCTGTTCATTTCCTTTTTGGATGTATGTTTTGGGTGCTTCCCTACAGAGGATATGCCAGTATGATTCACGAGAATGATGCCGGCGCAGACGAGTACCAATGCTGCAGAAGTTTTCCATCCAGAGAGAGATTCTTTCAGCATCAAAGCAGAAAGAAGCACACCAAAGACGGGCGTGAGAAAGTTAAAAACCGCCACTTTCCCAGCGGGAAATTTCTGCAGCAAAATTGTCCAAATAGTAAATGCCACGCTGGAAAGTGCAGCGAGGTATAAGAAAATCCCCCAAGAGGCCAAACCGGTGGGTGCCAAGTGGCCGCTGCCTAACAGACCGATGACGATCAGGACTAAACCGCCGGTAAAAAGCTGCCAACCGCTTGCACAGAAAGGCTCCACCGTTTTGGTGACACCTTTGCTGAGAATTGAGCCGACTGAAAACATCGCAGTGGCAATGAACATAAGGCCCTCTCCCTGAAAACTGAAACTGCCGCCAGCTCCGTTCAGATTGATCAGCACAACGCCGGTAAAACCAACAATACAGCCGACAGCTTTGCCTGCGGTTATGCTGTCATCTCCTCCAAAAAGGAAGTGTGCCAATATGACTGTGAGAAATGCACCGGTTCCCTGAATAATCGAGCCGCGTACCCCGGTTGTATTTGCAAGTCCAAGGTAGAAAAATAAATATTGTGCTGCCGTCAATATCAAACCGAGGCGAAGGACAGAAAAGCGGCTTCCCCGCGGCGGAAAGGGCAGCTTTCCGGTTCGGCAGGACTGAAAAAGAAGTACCAGCAGTCCGGCCAGCGAAAAACGCAGCCCGGCAAACAGAATTTGGGAGAACGGCCCTGTGATTTGAAAAGCTTTGTACCCGATTTTAATGAAAGGAAATGCGCTGCCCCATAGCAGGGTACACATCATTGCAGGCAGGACGGCGCCTGTAAGATATTTCAATTGCATAACTTTTTTTGGCATTTACAGAATTCCTTTCGAACAGTTTATTAAGATAGCACTGTTTTTTCATATTATACAACAGAAAAGTGTCGGATTCCAGAATTGGGTCGAAAAGTTCCTATCCTTTTCGGTTAAGAGGAGACAGAAAAATGGTTAAAAGAAAATGCCTGTGAAATATTTGTCCATAAATATGAAACATTATGTGCTTGCATAAATTAAAAATCCGAACTAAGATAGGAATATGAAAAGGTTGCTTAAGAAGTAGATGAATTCCAAGATTGCCGAAAAGAGGGAGATACACGGATGAAATTGTCGGAAGCAAAAAAAGAATTTCTTTTGGGAAATTCCAATGAGAAAATAAAACATATTTACGTTTGTGACTCCGAAACCTGCGAAACTGTGGCGCAGCGTTATGCGGATGCTGTGGACTGCTTTGCGTCATTGTATGGTGAAAATCGGGATGTTCATATTTTCAGTGCGCCCGGTCGTACTGAGATAGGCGGCAACCATACTGACCATCAGCACGGTCACGTGCTGGCAGCGGCAGTGAATTTGGATGTTATCGCTGTCGTTTCCCGCAATGATGATTACATAATTCGCATTAAGTCTCAGGGGTATCCGGAAGACATCGTGGATTTGACAGATCTTTCTGTCCATCAAGAAGAAGAAAACTGCAGCGGTGCAATTATCCGTGGTATTGCAAATCGCTTCATTGAAATGGGATATCCCGTTTCCGGATTTGATGCTTACACAACATCTCAGGTACTGAGCGGCAGCGGCCTTTCCAGCAGTGCTGCCTTTGAGGTGCTGGTTGGTACGGTCATCAATGCACTGTTTTGCGATGGCAAAGAGAGCGCTATGAAAATCGCCCAGATTGGCCAGTATGCGGAAAATGTTTATTTCGGAAAGCCAAGCGGCCTGATGGATCAGGCCGCAAGCAGCATTGGCGGTTTTGTCAGTATGGATTTTGAAAATCAGGATGCTCCCAAAGCACAGCAGGTGAACTTTGACCTCAATTCCTGCGGTTATGTGCTATGTATCATGGATACACACGCGGGCCATGAAAATCTTACGCCTGATTATGCCGCGATTCCGGAAGAAATGCATCAGGTGGCGGCATACTTTGGCAAGCGGGTACTTCGCGAAGTTCCGGAAGTGGCCTTTTACAGTAAAATACCGGAACTCCGCAAAAAAGTCGGTGACCGTCCGATCCTGCGTGCCATGCATTTTTATGCGGATGATAAACGTGCGCAGGAGGAAGCATTTGCTCTTCGGCACGGGAACTTTGAAAAATTCAAAGAACTGGTGCGTGACTCCGGTCATTCCTCTTTCATGTTCCTTCAAAATATTTATAGTGCAGAGCATTTTGATGAGCAGGCGGTTTCGATTGCTCTGGGGCTTATCGAACATTTTGCTTCTGAGTTGCCGAAGGACGCACTTGCATGGCGTGTACATGGCGGTGGATTTGCCGGTACTGTACAGGCATTTGTTCCGCAGAAGTATGCGGCGGATTTTGTTAAATCGATGGACGGATGGCTGGGAGAAGGCTCCTGCCATTTGCTGCGCATCCGTCCTGTTGGTGGAATACAGATGTTATGACCGGACACAATCCGGCGGTGGTCTGTAAAAATTGATAATAAACTGGAGAAGATGAAATTGGCTGAATTAAGATGGAACCCGTTTTTGCAGGACTGGCATATGATTGCAGGAAATCGGCAGAATCGTCCGCAGATGCCGAAGGACTACTGTCCGTTTTGCCCGAGCTTCGGTAATGTGCCGGATTATGAAGTCATGGAGTATGACAATGATTTTCCGGCGCTGACGCAGAATCCACCGGAGCCGGATGACGTTGCCACTGATTTTTTTAAGACAGCACCCAATTATGGCAAGTGTGAAGTGATTCTTTACTCTCCGGGGCATCATACTTCTCTGACAGAACTTTCGGACAGCCATATGCGTAAATTGGTGGACCTGTGGTGTGAGCGCTTCAGCAAAATGGCAGAGGATGAGAAAATCAAGTATGTTTTCCCCTTTGAGAACCGCGGCGAAGCAGTTGGCACCACAATGCCGCATCCGCATGGTCAGATGTATGGCTATTCTTTTATTCCAAAGCGTATTCAAGTGGAGTCCGGCAGCGCAAAGGAATATTACGAAAAGAAGGGAAGCTGTCTGTTTTGCGATACGCTGAAAAATGAGCGAAAAGAAAATAAACGCATCATTTTCCAAAACGATGCCTTTACTGTGTATTTGCCGTTTTATGCGGATTACCCTTACGGTGTCTATATTATGGCGAACCGCCATATCCCTTATATCACCGATTTGACAGATGCGGAAAAAGACAGCCTTGGCATAACTATCCGTGATACGGTTGGCACGCTGGATTCCCTCTTTGATTACCGTTTTCCATACATGATGTGTATGTACAGTGCACCGGTCAACAGCGGTGATTACAGCCGCTTCTTTCATTATCACATCAAGTTTTTCCCGCCTATGCGCAGTGCAAAAAAACAGAAATTCAACGCTTCTAGTGAAACAGGTGCTTGGGCAAACTGTAATCCGACCTGCCCGGAAAAAACAAGTGCGGAACTGCGTGATGCCTATCAGAAATATTTAAAAAACCGACCGGCTCAAAATCAGTAAAATACTTGGAAAGCTTGACCCCGTCCATACTTCGGTGTATGATTGCATAGGTTCATTAGGCGATAATTGTGTGCCGGAATTTCGGCAGAAAGGACGCAAAAACATGAAAACAATTTTGGTAACCGGCGGAGCCGGATTTATAGGCAGCCACACTTGTGTGGAATTGCTGAATCATCAATATAATGTCGTTGTTATGGATAATTTTGTAAATTCCAGCATGCGTGCGGTTGAAGCAATCCGCACAATTACTGGGAAAGATTTTCCATTCTATGAGTGCGATATGCTTGATGAAGAAGCATTTGAAAAAGTATTTGCAGAAAATAAAATTGATGCCGTTATTCATTTTGCTGGTCTGAAAGCAGTAGGTGAAAGTGTACATAAACCGCTGGAGTATTACCACAATAATCTGACAGGTACACTGATTTTACTGAAATTAATGCGCAAATATCATGTCCACCAGTTTGTGTTTAGTTCATCAGCAACTGTTTATGGCAGCAAGAATCCAGTTCCATTTCGTGAGGATATGCCGATTGGCGGAACAACCAATCCTTACGGGACAACAAAAGTTATGATTGAGCGTATTCTGCAGGATGTTTGTGTTGCAGATAAAGACATGAAAGTTGCGCTGCTGCGTTACTTTAACCCAATCGGAGCGCATCCGTCCGGACTGATCGGAGAGAATCCGAATGGGATTCCAAACAATCTCATGCCTTATGTCGCCCGTGTGGCTGCCGGCATTCTGCCCTGCCTTTCCGTTTACGGTGATGATTATGATACGCCGGACGGAACAGGCGTACGTGACTATATCCATGTTTGTGACCTTGCGAGCGGCCATATCAGTGCGCTGGAAAAGCTTGATTCCATTACTGGCTGTGCCATTTATAACCTTGGTACTGGCAAGGGAAGCAGTGTTTTGGAGGTCGTACATGCTTTTGAAAAAGCCTCCGGTAAAAAAGTGAATTATAAGATTGCCCCGCGCCGAGCTGGTGACATTGCAACTTGTTATGCGGATGTTTCCAAAGCGAAAAAAGAACTGAACTGGGAAGCAAAATATACTCTGGACGATATGTGCCGCGATTCTTGGAACTTTATTCAGCACACAGAACAAAACTAGACCGATGAAGACTAACAAAAATTCCCATATAAATTGGAATTGAAATTTTATGTATAATCCGTTATAATAAATACTTGTAGTAGGAATGGGTTATCAAATTTTCCTGCTGCATCTCTACACGTCAACAAAAGCAGATTGATGCCCAGTTCGGGCCGTCTGCATTTCCACATACCTGCTATGAGAGGAATTTTTGTTGAGATAGGGGGATTGCCATTTGGCAATCCCCCTTTTTCTGGCCTTACATTTTTTTCAGGATGGTGCTGATTAATTTTTGTAGGTCCTGACCGCGTGCATCGGCTGTACGGATGACTTCTTCACTGCTGAGCGGCTGATCGAGCATACCAGCGCCCATATTTGTGATGAGAGACAAACCCAAAACCTGCAGCCCACAGTGGGAAGCGGCAATTGCTTCCGGCACAGTGGACATTCCTACTGCATCTGCTCCTAAGACTCGGAACATACGGATTTCTGCCGGTGTTTCATAGCTTGGGCCGGTAGTAGCCAGATAAACGCCCTGCTGCAGAGAGATTCCACATTCCTCAGCAGCTTTCAGAGCCAGCTCCTGCAGAGCTTTTGTGTAGACATGCGTCATATCTGGAAAGCGCGGGCCGATCGTTTCTTCATTTTGTCCAATCAGTGGGTTGGTACCCAACATGTTGATGTGATCTGTCAGCAGCATCAGGTCACCGGGATGGTAGCCTTTGTTTATGCCGCCGGCAGCATTAGTCAGGATAAGTGTTTGTATGCCCAGAGCTTTCATAACCCGGATGGGAAACACAATATCTTTCATACGGTGTCCCTCGTAATAGTGTAACCGCCCCTGCATGCATACTACAGGGACAGAGTTGATTTTACCTAGCAAAAGTTTGCCGGCATGTCCCGGTGCAGTGGAGGGAACAAAACCGGGCAGGTCTTTGTAGGAAAATGTGCAGGGACTTTCAATTTTTTCCGCAAACCCTCCCAGACCGGAGCCGAGTACGATTCCCACTTTTGGTGTCAGGTCGGTTCTTTTATGAATTTCCGCCACCGCGGCGTTAATTTGTTCCAACATCATAACTACCTCCTAGTTAATTTTATGATACCAATTATAAGAGATTCCATACAAGTGCGCAAGCAGCATTTTTATTTTAAAAATGTATGGAAAAGTGTTACAAATCATTCATAACTCATTCAATTATAAGACACAACCAGATTCTATACTATATTTTGTTCGGGAGGTACAAGCCGCGCTGCGGAATTGCCGACTGCAGCGTACCTTCGGAATTTTCAGTTTGTTTTCATAAAGATTTCTCCTCTCTCTTAACAGGAAAGGCGCGAGTTCTTCGGAACCCGCGCCTTTCCTGCATTTTATGGACTTTCTCAACATCTTTCTGAAGCCTGATTTTCGCCATTTACTAATCTTTTACTAATCTTTTTTGAAAAATACGCATTTAGTGTTTCAGATGCGCTTGTCATATCGGCAGAACCTATACTCGTATAAATGTCGGCCGTTACACTAATTGACTCATGGCTAAGCAGATGTTTGGCATCGCCCAGTGTGTCCTCAACGGCCTTTAGCGCTGCAATTGATTTACCGCACACGATTTTTGTCGTACCGTCGGACAAATTAAGGCCGGAAACTTCTATTCAGCCTTCACTGGGCTTGTAAAAATTATTAAAAAATGAATAATTAATAGAAAATAATTTATTTATTTAAAAAATAGGACGAACAGACAAAGCCCTGCTTATTCTTAAATAAAACCAGAATACTGGTATTACCAGACAACTGATTTCATTGCATGTACAAGATACAAGTAAGCAGAAAGCCGACTATATCTTTAATGAATTATATAATAATGATAAAAAAATATATATACAACACTATTAGATTGTAAATTTTATATATTGACATAATTCATGAACGAGGATAGAATTTATTACATGTTCAAGCAATTTTGGACATAGCAATCGTGAAAAATGCGAATGCCATAAATGAAGAATAGGATCAATAAGCAAGCAATGGGGCTTAGAAATTCATTTTTGAATTTCTAAGCCCCATTGCTTTTTGGAGAAACGGAGGGATTAAAGTGGAAAAAACAATCGATACAGATATTATGCTTTCCGTTAAAAATGTTCATAAACGTTTCGATGACAACAATGTTTTGAATGGTGTCAATCTGGATATCCGAAAAGGAGAGATTGCCGTTATACTTGGTCCGAGTGGTTCTGGCAAAACAACTTTGCTCCGCTGTATTAATTTCCTTGAAAAAGCGGATACGGGCAGCATTTGTGTGAATCATTACACAGTTGACTGCCAATGCCGAAAAGCTTCTTCGATTCGGACACTTCGGAAGAAAACTTCTATGGTTTTTCAACAGTATAATCTTTTTCGGAATCGCACGGCAGTGCAAAATGTTATGGAAGGAATGGTTGTCGTTAAAGGAATGGGTAAAAAGCAAGCACAGGAAATAGCAGAAAGTACATTGCAGGAAGTTGGGCTGCTAGACAAAAAAGACTTTTTCCCTTCTCAACTTTCAGGTGGTCAGCAGCAAAGAGTGGGGATTGCAAGGGCGATTGTGATGCAGCCGGATGTGATTTTATTTGATGAACCCACTTCTGCTTTGGACCCGGAACTGGTGGGAGAAGTATTAAAGAGCATCAGCGACGTTGCCAAGTTGGGGATTACGATGGTTATTGTGACACATGAAATTGCTTTTGCAAAAGAGGTTGCTACACGGGCTATTTTTATGGAAGGCGGTGTCGTGGTAGAGGATGGAGTGCCAGAGCAAGTAATTAATCACCCCAAAGCTAAGCGGACTCAGGAATTTTTGCGCAGGATCAACCATTAAGCAACTGATTATCCATTTTATACATTCGTGAATGGTTCTGCAACGCATCTGTTAAAATTGTCAATCAACTTATGGAGGGAAAATAATGAAAAATTTCCAAGGAAAAAAGAAAAGAATTTTTTCAGCTTTGCTTGCAACAATTGTTGCGGCGGGTATGTTGTCAGCCTGCGGCAGCGGGGGAGGCAGTTCGACAAATTCTTCAGCTTCTGCCAAATCAGGGGGAAGCACGATTGCAGCAGTTAAGGATATGGGGAATGGTGTGAAGCAAGTTACTGTAGCGGTTCTGGACGGTATGGCGCCCTATACATATACCGATGATAATGGAAAACTGCAGGGGTACGATTATGAATGGATGCAAATGTGTGACAAATTGATTCCCGAGTATGAGTTTAAATATGTGTCTGTCAGTCCAGATGCTGCGCCTGCGGCAATTCAGGCAGGTACTTATGCCTTTTCCGCGTCTGCACATTTTGTAACACCGGCACGAAAAAAGAATTTTATTTTAAGCATTCCGGAATCCTATTATCCAATTAATCTGGTTTCCAGAAAAGCAGACAGCTTTACGAAATTTGAACAGCTTAATGGAAAGAGTCTGGTACCGAACCCACCAAATGATGGCCTTTCTGTTGTGCTTCAGGAAATGTCCGCAAAGAATCCAAATGTGAAGTATACACAAGACCAAACTTCAGAATATATCCCTTATACAGAGGGAATGGAAGATGTTGTAAAAGGAAAATATGACTGTTGGTTTGGCGGCGAGACCATGTACAACGATATCATTAAAAAAGTTCCATCTATGAAGAATACCACGTTTTGTTCCAAGCCAATCACAACAGCGGGCTGTGTTGCTGTGATTAATAAAAACCTGACAGACCTCAGAGAAAAACTCAATGAGGCAACGGTAAAACTCTATAAGGATGGCTCGCTTGCAAAGCTTTCTGAAAAATGGCTTGGCGGAGATTATCTGAAAGTCGCGAAACAGACAAATTCTCTGTATGATTATGATCACTATTCGGCCGATTCCAATTCTGCTTCTTCGGCTTCCTGAACTTTGTTTTCACAGGCAGTACAGAACCTTAAAAGCATGTGGAGGTGTTAGATCATGCATTCGCTGGAACTCATGAAACAATATTTGCCTGCTTTGCTGAAAGCTTTGCCGACTACATTGTATTTGCTTTTTATTTCTGTTTTTTTCGCTTTGATTCTCGGCTTTTTTCTGGCGTGGGCTGAAGTGGGGAGGATAAGACCGCTGAAAGGAATTGCCAGTGTCTTTATCTCCTTCATGCGAGGGACCCCAATGTTGGTACAAATTCTTCTAATTTTTATTTTGATTCCGATGATCGCCTATCAAAACGGAGTAGATACGAATAATTGGAATCCTTCGCTTTATGCAATTGTTGCATTTTCTCTCAACGAATCCGCCTTCTTTGCAGAAATTTTCCGTTCAGCGTATCTGTCACTGGACCGTGGCCAGATGGAAGCGGCGGAAAGTCTGGGCATGAATAAATGGCAGCTTTTTCGCAGAGTCATTTTTCCGCAGGCGGCTGCTTCGGCACTGCCCAACACAACCAATATGATTTTGGAACTCATGAAGAATACTTCCATTGAACCATAGTCAAGTCAGT
>DHDR01000030.1:0-37019 GCA_002399445.1 Ruminococcaceae bacterium UBA4871
TCGACTTTTGGGGGCAGGTCAAAGTAAAGAGCTTTTTATGGGAAACATATTTTCAACAAAAAGAGGAAACCGTGTGGAAAACGGTTTCCTCTTTTTGGATAACGGGAAAAGTTGATTTTAAAGTTGTTCTTTATTCCGCTTTTTTGTTAATATACTGCGGATGAAATTTACTGTATAAAATTGTTTGCTCAGAATACAGGCCAGTGTACCCGGAAAGTGCGTAGGAAATAGCACAGGCAAGGAAGAAATAAGGTGCGCCGCTGTAACCGAAAATGGAACAGCCGAGCAGAAGTGCAGTCAGTGGACAATTGACAACACCGCAGAACACAGACAGCAGACCAACTGCTGCCCCAAGGCATGGATCCAGCCCAATCACACTTCCCATCCAGCAGCCAAACGTTGCGCCAATGTAGAAACTGGGTACGATTTCACCGCCTTTAAAACCGGCCCCCAGTGTCAGTGCTGTGAGCAGAATTTTCAGCAGGAAAGCTTCCGGATGGGTGTGTCCGTTCAGTGCTCTGTTTATGACATCACCGCCGGCTCCTTCATAATCTGTTGTATGCAGCAGAAGTGTCAGAACAATCACAAAGGCACTGCCGACCAGAATACGGATATATGGATTTGTCAAATAACGCTGATAAAGATATCCTGAGAGATGCATAGCGTAACAGAAGAGGACCGCTACCAGTGCACACAGCGCTGCCAGCAAAGCTACTTGGAGGAAAGGAAGAAAATGAATGTTTTTAACGGCAACAAGTGTAAAATGTACTGGCTGTGCACCAAACCAGTTTGAGACACCGGCGGCCAGTAAGCAGGAAATAGCAACTGGAACCAGTGCAGAATAGTACATTTCCCCAACGCTGACAACTTCCAGTGCAAAAACAGCAGCGACAACCGGCATGCCGAATAATGCCGAAAATACAGAGCCCATGCCGCACAGTGTCATGACGTGGAGGGACTTTTCATCCAATTTGAAAAGTTTCCCGGCTCCGTAGCCAAGGCTTCCGCCAATCTGCAGAGCTGCTCCTTCGCGCCCGGCAGACCCGCCGAACAGGTGCGTAATTGTGGTGGAAATAAAAATCAGCGGTGCCATGTACGTTGGAAGTGGTTGAGAGGAACGAATGGCCAGAAGCACAAGGTTTGTGCCGCGGCTTTTTTTCACACCGCAGAACTGATACAGCCATGCTATCAGTAAGCCGCCAACGGGCAACAGGAAAAGCAGCCATGAATGTGCCATTCGCGTTTGGGTACTCCACTTCATTGCATAGTAAAATAAAGTTCCCACGCCGCCTCCAATTACAATGCCGATGATTATACTAAAAAGAATCCATTTTAAAAAGCTTAGTAATCGTGTTTGCCAATGCTGCGCTTTTTTTCTAATTTTCTCTTTCTTCAAAACAGAATCCTCCCCTTGCTGCATTTGTGTTTGTTCTGCAACAGTACTACATGGGATGGACCGCTGCAAAAAAAGTCGATATTTGCTTTTATTTTTATTTTAGCATGCCCTAAACAGGGTTGCAAGGGGAGCAGTGTCCCAATATTGGGACACTGCTCAAAATAAAAGAACATATATTCGGAAATGCCTTGATGATTTGCCTTGAATTTTGTATGATGGAAATTAGAGGAATTCCGCTGCACAGAGAAAGTGAGTGGTAAAACATGGATTATCAAAAATGGGGACAGGATTATCTTAAAGAAGCAAAAATGATTCAGGAACATCTGCAGCCGGTCAGACAACGTCTCAAACAACGCGGACTGAGTGTGGAGGAGAGCCGCAATCTTGCGGCACGGGAAAGCATGCTCTATCAGATGTATTTGGAATGCCGCAGTACGGGACTTTATTTACAGAGGTCCTTTCGATGAGGCACCGTATTCTTAGTTATGACTTGCTTCCGCAGGAATTAGGGACACCTCAGCCAGACCAGACAGATTACCGATATGCTGCCATGTGCCGTGCTCTTCACCTTGCCATACAGCAGGAACTGACACAGCGGCAGAGAATTTGCATTGAAAAACGTCTTGCAGGGGAAAAGGTCAAGGATATTGCAGCCGATTTGGGAGTGGCATCCCCAACCGTTACCCAGCATGTAAAGCGGGGTGTGCGACGCTTAAAACATGCGCTGCAGTACAGCTGCTTTTATCCGGAAGAACCGTTATGAACGGATCCCTAATACCACAATGGCCTCATGGCAGTGAAAAGGTACTTTTTGGAGTTATTCAGTAAAGAAACCGCGAGTTCATACATTTAGAAAGTAAAAGCAGACATCATGTCTTTTCAAAAAACATGATGCCTGTTTTTATTTTTATTCTTTTATTCCTTTTACAATCGTACCGCCGCCCAAAAGCAAATCACCATCGTACAAAACGACTGCCTGACCGGGAGCAACAGCACGCTGTGGTTCCGCAAAGTGCAGAAGCAGTGTACCATCAGGCTGGATCGATGCCAGTGCAGATGCCGGCTTTGCCTGATAGCGGATTTTTGCCTGTACCTGTAGCGGTGTTTCCGGTGCGGGAATAGATACCCAGTTCAGGTCATCTGCCAACAGGCTGCGGCTGTACTGGCTGCCTTCCGGGCCGAGGACAACCTGATTTTGCGCGGTATCCAAACGGGTGACATACATAGGCTGGCCAAAGGCGATACCAAGCCCTTTTCGCTGGCCGACCGTATAATGTGTCAACCCGCGGTGCCGGCCGAGTACATGACCCTTTGCATCTACAAAGTCGCCGGGGGTACTGTCATGTCCGTTATGGCGGCAGAGAAAACCGGCATAATCCTTGTCTGGGACAAAGCAAATTTCCTGACTGTCTGGTTTCTGGGCAACTGGCAGGCCGGCTTCCTGAGCGATGCTGCGGACTTTTGGTTTGGGCAGAGCGGCAAGCGGAAGAAGAGTGTGGGCAAGCTGCTTTTGTGTCAAACTGTAAAGAACATAGCTCTGGTCTTTGCCGTAAGGGGAGGCATATAACTGCCAGCGGCCGTCCGGTCCCTGCTGCACTTTCGCATAATGACCTGTGGCAATGGCATCACAGCCCAGTTCTTCTGCACGGCGAAGCATTGCACCGAATTTAAGCCAGCGATTACAGCGGATGCAGGGATTTGGTGTGCGGCCGACGGCATATTCGGAGACAAAATTGTCAATTACTTTTTGCTCAAAGAGTTCTGTAAAATTAAAGACAAAATGGTCAATGCCAAGCGAATAACAAACACGGCGTGCATCCTGCACATCCTGAAAGGAACAGCATCCGCCTTCCCTCGGCGGAAAAGACGGGTCATCCAAGTGCAGGCGCAGCGTGCAGCCAACAACATCCCAGCCGCTTTTCTGCAGCAAAAGAGCGGCGACGCTGCTGTCCACGCCGCCGCTCATGCCGACTAAAACTTTTCCCTTCAAGTTTCCGGCTCCTCTGGCGCAGCTTCTTCATCAGCCGGGGTTACGGCTGGCGCTGGCTGTGCGGAAGAAGCGGGTTTCTGCTGCGGCTGCTCAGTAGAAGGCTGCTGAACTGGCGGAGCAGATTTTTTATCCTTATCGGAGGATTCCGCATCCTGCTCGTCATCGTTATCCTCATAGAATTTGCAGGTACCGCAGTCATCTTTACAGTCGGTGCATTCTGTTTCATCAACAGAAGCAAAATTGGATTCGCGGATTTCATCCATGTGATCAAAGGCACGTTTCATACGGCGGTCGCTGTCATCGATGCAGGCGCAGAGCGCGTCCGTCTCAGCATTACCCTGATCGCGGAGGTGTTCATAAAAATATTTTCCGAGTGCAACATAAGCACGGGCACTGTTTTCGCGCTCATTTTGAATGACAATATGCAGGCGGTTAATCACAGCGGAGCGGTGGTTCTTTTCCCGCAGGCTGTTAAATGTGCTGGCCATCTGGCTTCCAAGAGAATCAAGTAATCCCATTTTGTTCCCTCCGTACCGCGACCGGAAACACTGCCGGTGCGGAAAAATTAAGACCTGCTTTTATTATAACGCATCTATCAGCTATTTAACAGCATAATTTATGGAGAAGAAAAATTTTTCTGAATATCCATGAAAAATTTCCAGAAAGAACGCTTTTGGGTAGGAAAGCTGGGTCACATGTGATATAATACAATTATTATTTTGAGAAGAAACACGGAGGTGTTTTTGCTTTATGTCTACTCAGGTAAGCAAGGATGTCTGCTGCCCGCAGTGTGGAAAGCCGGTACGCACAAAATTATGGACAGGCATCAGCGCAAATACAGAGCCGGTTTTGCGGCAGAAAGTTCTGGATGAAACGCTTTTTGACTGGCAGTGTCCGCACTGTGGCTATCAGGCAGAATTGGTCTATCCCTGTCTGTACCACGATAAAGAGAAAAAATTTATGGTGTATCTGGTGCCGGAGGGCAGTAAACAGGCTTTGCGGAAAGTTGAAGTAGACACGCGCTTCCCACAGCTTGCCGGGGTGCGGAAACGCGCGGTGACGTCCCCAATGGAGCTTAAGGAAAAAGTCCTGATTTTTGAGGCTGGGCTGGATGACGTTGGGGTGGAACTTGTCAAAGCCGGTCTTGCTGCAATTGTAGAGGAAAAACAGAATAAAACAGTGGAAATCGGCTGCTTCTGTTTTGCAAATCAGGAAAAGGACCGTATCGGGTTCCTGTTCTTTCTAGAGGGAGAAGAGAATCCCCTGAAAAAGGCAACCCGTTTTGCCACTTATCAGGAAGCGATGGAGATCAGCAAACAGTGCGGCGGCGAACTAGGCGACGACTTTGTTCGCGTGGACAGTCAGTTGGCGGCCCGTCTGCTGGAAAAATACCGGAGGCTATAACAGAGTTTGTCCTCTTAAAAATTTTTTAAAAACTATTGACAGATTTTTGAAGATGTGTATAATATAAAATAAAATTAATAATTTTCTTGCTAAACCGATGAAATGGAGATAAAAACGGCACAAGCGCGTACAGAGAGTCCGGGCAGATGAGAGCCGGACCGTGAGCGGGCTGTTAAATGGACCATTGAGGGCACAGCGAAAGGTGCTTCGCACTGAGTATCCTGTGACGCAGGGCCTGCGTAATGGGCTAGGGGTATGTTGGTACTCCGCAAAGGGTGCGGTTTTCATAACCGCAAAGCAAGGTGGCACCGCGAGCCGGATTTTTCAGGCCCGTCCTTGACAGACAGTATTCTGTTTGTCCTGGGCGGGCCTTTTTGTATGCCCCCCGGGAAAATCTATCGGGAGGGATCATCTATGATAAAACCAACCTTGGAAGAAGTCAAACGTTTTGCAGCACAGGGACAGTACCGGATTTTGCCGGTCAGCCGGGAAATTTATGCAGACATTAAAACACCGATCGAGGTACTGCGTATTCTGCAGGCGGAAAGCCACCACTGTTTCCTGTTGGAAAGTGCAGAGAGCAAACGGCATTGGGGCCGCTATACATTCCTCGGTTTTGACCCCAAACAGGAGATTACCTGTGCAGACGGAGAAATGTGTGTGCGGGGGGAAACAGAAGAGCACTTTCACACACAGGACCCGGGCGCTGTGCTGAAAAAGATTCTTGCAGCTAATAAAAGCCCGCGGCTTTCGGAGCTGCCTCCCTTTACCGGTGGCTTGGTCGGTTATTTCTCTTATGACTATGTGAAATACAGCGAGCCGGAACTGAAGCTGGATGCCGAAGATCAGGAAAATTTTAATGATGTGGACCTGATGCTCTTTGACCGTGTAATTGCATTTGACCATTTCCGCCAGAAAATCGTGCTGATTGCGAATATCCGCTTAGACGGGAATGTGGAAGCTGCCTATGCAGATGCACAGAAAGAATTAAAATACTTAGCCAACCTGATTCGGAACGGAACACCTGCGCAGCGGAAACCGGGCCGTATGACCTCTCCGGTGCGTCACCTTTTCACGAAAGAGGCATATTGCCAGATGGTGGAACGTGCAAAGCAGTATATTCGGGAAGGCGATATTTTTCAGGCTGTACTCAGCAACCGGCTGGATGCTGACTTTGAGGGCAGCCTGCTCAATACCTACCGGGTGCTGCGCACGTTGAACCCGTCTCCATACATGTTCTATTTCTCCAGTGATGACATTGAAATTGCGGGTGCTTCCCCAGAAACATTAGTAAAACTTGATAACGGCGTGCTGCAGACTTTTCCGCTGGCAGGTTCCCGGCCCCGCGGAGAAACAGAGGAACAGGACCGCCAGCTGGAACACGATTTACTGACGGATCCCAAAGAGCTTGCCGAACACAACATGTTGGTGGACCTCGGCCGCAATGATCTGGGCCGTATCAGCGAATTCGGTTCCGTAAAAGTAGAAAGGCATCTGCAGGTACTGCGGTTTTCCCACATCATGCACCTTGGTTCCACAGTCACCGGAACCATCAAGGACGGATTTACGGCACCGGATGTCATTGGCTCCGTCCTGCCGGCCGGGACCCTTTCCGGTGCGCCGAAGTTCCGTGCCTGCCAGATTATCAATGAACTGGAAAATAACCGGCGCGGGATTTACGGCGGCGCAATTGGCTATTTGGATTTTACCGGAAACTTGGATACCTGCATCGCCATCCGCATCGCGTTTAAAAAGAACGGAAAGGTCTTTGTCCGTTCTGGCGCAGGCATTGTGGCAGACAGCATTCCGGAGCAGGAATATCAAGAATGCATTAACAAAGCAAAGGCGGTTGTGGCTGCCCTGCAGGAAGCACAGGAGGAGATTGACGATGATTCTGCTGATTGATAATTATGACAGCTTTTCCTATAATCTTTACCAGATGATCGGTGCCATGGAGCCGAATATCCGGGTTGTGCGCAACAGCGAATTTCCAGTCAAGCAGCTGGCAGAGATGCAGCCGGATGCAGTGATTTTAAGTCCCGGCCCCGGTCGGCCGGAAAATGCAGGGGTGTGTGAAGAAGCGGTGCGCTTTTTCACCGGCAAAGTGCCGCTGCTGGGCGTGTGTCTTGGACACCAAGCAATCTGTCAGGCATTCGGAGGAAAAATCGGGTATGCGAAGCAGTTGATGCATGGCAAGCAGTCACAGGTGAAACTCAGCCAAGATTGTCCGCTGTTCTGCGGGCTGCCGGAAGTGATCGGTGCGGCGCGGTATCATTCCCTGTCCGTTCAGGAAGCAAACCTGCCGCCTGAACTGAAGGTTGCGGCACGCAGTTTGGATGACGGCGAAATCATGGCAGTGCAGTACCAGACCCAACCGGTATTCGGCCTGCAGTTTCACCCGGAGTCCATCCTGACACCGCAGGGGGAAAAAATCCTGCAGAACTTTTTAAAGCTTTGTCCCCAAAAATAAATTTTCATCTATCTAACCGAATCCGTGTTGAATGATTTTTATAGGAGGCTGCCGAAATGATTAAAGAAGCGATTGCACAGCTTGTTGAAAAAAAAGATCTTGACTACAAAACCGCCAATGAAGTCATGAACGAAATTATGAGCGGAAAAACGACACAGGCACAGATGGGGGCCTATCTGACTGCTCTGCGCATAAAAGGGGAGACGATTGAGGAGATTACCGCTTCTGCTGCGGGGATGCGTGCCCACTGCGTCAAATTGCTGCATGATATGGATGTGCTGGAAATCGTGGGAACCGGCGGGGACAACGCCAATTCTTTCAACATTTCGACTACATCCGCAATTGTGGCATCGGCGGCCGGTGTACCGGTAGCAAAACACGGCAATCGTGCCGCTTCCAGTAAATGCGGCGCTGCAGATGTGCTGGAAGCACTGGGCGTCAATATTACCCTGCCGCCGGAAAAAAGCACGGAATTGCTCAAAAAGATTAATTTGTGTTTCCTGTTTGCGCAGAATTATCATATTGCCATGAAATATGTTGCACCCGTCCGGAAAGAACTTGGAATCCGCACCGTGTTTAACATTCTCGGCCCACTTTCCAATCCGGCAGGCGCCAATATGGAGCTGATGGGTGTTTATGAGGAAGCGCTGGTGGAACCGCTGGCACGTGTGCTGACAAACCTCGGGGTTAAAAGCGGCATGGTCGTGTATGGGCAGGATCGGTTGGATGAAATTTCACTTTCTGCTCCCACTACCGTTTGTGAGCTGCAGGGGGGTCAGTATTGCTCCTATGTGATTCAGCCGGAAGATTTTGGCTTGACGCGCTGTCAGAAAGAAGACCTGGTCGGTGGTACACCGGAGCAGAATGCTGCTATTACCCGTGCAGTTCTGTCTGGTGAAAAAGGGCCAAAGCGAGATGCTGTGCTGCTGAATACCGCTGCTGCGCTGAAAATTGCGGGAAAAGTTTCCAGTATTGGCGGAGGTGTGCAGCTTGCTGCACAGACAATCGACAGCGGAGCGGCAAAAGCACAGTTGGAACAGTTTATCCGGCTTTCTAACGGAGAAAACGTATGATTTTGGATGATCTTGCCGCCGCCGCAAGAGAACGGGTGGCACAGCGGAAAACAAAGAAATCGTATGAATCTTTATTGGCAGAAGCGGAAGCGCTGCCGGCGGACCGGACATTCCCATTTGAGCGTGCACTGAAACAGCCGGGACTTTCTTTTATCTGTGAAGTGAAAAAAGCTTCCCCCAGCAAAGGGCTGATTATGCCGGATTTTCCGTATCTGCAGATTGCAAAAGATTATGAGGAAGCGGGTGCGGCTGCCATTTCTGTGCTGACAGAACCAAAGTGGTTTCTGGGAAGCGACCGGTATCTGCAGGAAATTGCACAAACGGTACAAATTCCTGTACTGCGCAAGGATTTTACGGTGGACCCGTACATGATCTGCGAAGCAAAGCTGCTGGGCGCATCGGCTGTGCTGCTGATTTGTGCCATCCTAACAGACCGGGAACTGCGGGACTATCGGGAGTTGGCACAGCGACTGGGCCTTTCCGCTTTAGTAGAAGCCCATACGGAAGAAGAAGTGCAGCGGGCACTGGCATCTGGTGCAAGGATTGTCGGTGTCAACAATCGGAATTTGAAAAATTTTACCATTGACCTTTCTGCAGGAGAACGGCTGCGCAGGCTGGTGCCGTCGGATGTGGCTTTTGTTTCAGAAAGCGGCGTGAAAGGGTCAAAAGAAATTGCCGACGTTTGCCGGATGCAGGCGGATGCTGTCTTAGTTGGGGAAGCGCTCATGCGTGCCCCGAACCGGAAACAGCGTCTGCGGGAACTGCGTGGGAAGGGGGGAGCCGAATGTGACGAAAATTAAAGTATGCGGTCTGACACGGATGCAGGATATTCAAACTGTGAATGAGGCAGAACCGGATTACGTTGGGTTTGTATTTGCAGAAAGCCGCCGGAGAGTAACACCGCAGCAGGCGGCAGAACTCCGTGCCGCGCTTGCACCGGAAATTCTGCCGGTTGGTGTCTTTGTCAATTCTGCAGTGGCAGAAATTCTGGCACTGCTGCAAAGCGGCACAATCACCATTGCCCAGCTGCATGGGCAGGAACCGGCAGAAAGTGTTCGGCAGATTCAGCAGGCCGGATTTCCGGTGATTCAGGCATTCCGTGTACAAAGCACGGCGGATATTGCCCGTGCGGAAGCCAGCCCGGCGGATTTTTTGCTGCTGGACAGCGGCGGCGGAACCGGAACGGCATTTGACTGGAGTTTGGTACCGCCGATTGACCGCCCGTGGTTTCTTGCAGGCGGGTTGACACCGGAAAATGTACAGGAAGCGGTGCGGAAGCTGCATCCTTGGGGGATGGATGTTTCCAGCGGTGTCGAAACTGACGGAAAGAAAGACAGAAATAAGATCTTTACGATAATCAGGAGGATACGAAATGGCTAAAGGAAGATATGGCGAATTCGGCGGGCAGTATGTTCCGGAAACGCTGATGCATGAGCTGCACCGGCTGGAAGACGCCTACGAATATTATAAAAAAGACCCGCAGTTCAGGAAAGAACTGCATGACCTTTTCTGTAATTATGCAAACCGTCCGTCCCTGCTTTATTATGCAGAGAAAATGACAAAAGACCTCGGCGGTGCGAAAATTTACCTTAAGCGCGAGGATCTGAACCATACGGGCTCCCATAAAATCAATAACGTGCTTGGGCAGACACTGCTTGCAAAAAAAATGGGAAAAACACGCATTATTGCAGAGACTGGCGCGGGCCAGCACGGCGTTGCGGCTGCAACCGGAGCGGCATTGCTTGACATGGAATGCGAAGTCTTTATGGGCGTGAAAGATACCGAACGGCAGGCGCTGAATGTTTACCGCATGGAGCTGCTGGGTGCAAAGGTACATCCGGTCACGACAGGAACAGGCACACTGAAGGATGCGGTTAATGAAGCCATGCGGAACTGGACCACCCGTGTGGACGACACCGCCTATGTAATAGGTTCGGTTATGGGACCGCACCCTTATCCCATGATGGTGCGCGACTTTCAAAGTATCATCAGCAAAGAAGCAAGGGAACAGATTCTGAAGACAGAGGGCAAGCTGCCGGATGCGGTGCTTGCCTGTGTCGGCGGCGGAAGCAATGCGATGGGGATGTTTTACAATTTTATACCTGATAAAGAAGTTAAACTCATTGGCTGCGAAGCGGCCGGACGCGGTGTGAATACCGCGCAGACGGCAGCAACGATTGCCACCGGAAAATACGGCGTTTTTCATGGCATGAAGTCCTATTTCTGCCAGAACAAATATGGCCAGATTGCGCCGGTCTATTCGATTTCCGCCGGCTTGGATTATCCGGGAATCGGGCCGGAACATGCCTATCTTTACGAAACCGGCCGTGCGCAGTATGTGCCCATCACCGATGATGAAGCAGTGGACGCCTTTGAGTACCTTGCCCGTACAGAAGGAATTATCTGTGCAATTGAGAGTGCACATGCAGTGGCCTATGCGAGAAAACTGGCCCCAACCATGCGGAAAGACCAAAGCATGATTATCTGCCTTTCCGGACGGGGCGATAAAGACGTGGCGGCAATGGCACGTTACAGGGGGAGGAACGTTACAGAATGAACAGAATAGGAAAGGCATTTGAACATGGGAAAGCATTTATTGGGTTCCTCACAGCGGGGGATCCTTCCCTGGAAAAAACAGAAGAGTTTGCGCTGGAAATGGCCCGGGCCGGCTGTGACCTGATTGAAATCGGCATCCCGTTTTCCGACCCGATTGCAGAGGGACCGGTCATTCAGGAGGCAGATCTGCGCTCGCTTTCCGCCGGCACCACAACTGACGGGGTTTTTAGGATGGCTGCGGATCTGCGCCGTAAAACAGACGTTCCGCTGGTATTTATGACTTACTATAATCCGGTTTTCAGCTATGGCAACGAGAAATTTTTTGCCAACTGTCGGGAAAGCGGTATTGACGGTATTATTGTGCCGGATCTGCCCTTTGAAGAGAAAGGCGAAATTACAGAAGTTGCTGCAAAAAACGGCATTCAGGTCATTTCTATGATTGCGCCGACTTCTCAGGAACGCATCCGCATGATTGCCAAAGAATCGGAAGGGTTTCTGTATGTGGTGTCCTCCCTCGGTGTGACGGGAGTGCGGACAAAAATTGAAACAGACCTCAGTGCAATCCTGAAAATTGTGCGGGAAAGTACGGATACTCCTGCGGCGGTCGGTTTTGGTATCAGTACGCCGGAACAGGCGGAAAAAATCGGCAGGACTGCAGACGGCGTCATTGTAGGCAGCGCCATTGTGAAGCTAATTGCCAAATATGGGACGAATGCTGGAAAATATGTTTATGATTATGTCAAATCTATGAAAGATGCCCTGAAACGTATTTAGGCCTGTAAAAAGCCGCATTTTTTGGAGTGCGGCTTTTTTTACACAACTTTCCGGAATAAGTTGACGAATTCCTACGTGCAGCGTACAATTTAACAAAGAATTCAAAAAAATGATACTTTGGAGCGCAGAATAGGAGTCGTTAACATGCAGTTTGCAAAGAGAATGGAACAGTTCCGGGAAGGCATATTTTCGGAATTGCTGACACTAAAAAAGGAAAAAGAAAAGCAGGGCACCACCGTCATTGACTTGAGTGTTGGAACACCGAATATTCCGCCGGAAAACCGGATTCGACATGCGCTGGCTGCGGCGGCAGAGGACCCAAAGCAGTATATTTATGCCATCAACGACACGGCAAAACTGCAGCAGGCGGTTGCCCAGTGGTATCAGCGCCGGTACGGTGTTCAGCTGAATCCGGAAACGCAGATTGAGTCCCTGCTGGGGTCTCAGGAAGGCTTGACACACATTGCGCTTTCAATTGTCGACCCGGGTGATACCGTACTGGTTCCAGACCCCTGCTATCCGGCTTTCAGCTGCGGACCGATGCTTGCCGGTGCACGCCTTTGCTGGATGCCGATGAAAAAAGAGAACCATTATCTCATCGACTTTGATGCTATTCCGGAAGAAGAGGCAAAAGCCGCTAAACTCATGATCGTTTCTTATCCGAACAATCCTACCACGGCGGTCGCGCCGGACTGGTTTTATGAAAAACTGATTGCTTTTGCCCAAAAGTATAACATTATTGTGCTGCATGACAATGCATACAGCGAGCTGGTTTTTGACGGTAAGACCTGCGGCAGTTTTCTGCGCTTCCCGGGTGCCATAGATGTCGGTGTGGAATTCAATTCTTTGAGCAAAACCTACGGTATGGCCGGTGCGCGGGTTGGTTTCTGTGTAGGAAATCAACAGGTTGTTTCCATGCTTAAAAAGCTGAAATCCAATTTGGATTACGGCATGTTCCTGCCGATTCAGCGGGCCGCTGTGGAAGCAATTACAGGGGAACAATCTTGTGTGCAGCGGACCTGTGCGGCCTATGAGAAACGCCGGGATTTTTTGTGGGAACAGTTTGAAAAGCTCGGCTGGCATTTTGAAAAACCGGCTGCCACAATGTTTGTCTGGGCACCGATTCCCGAAAAATATGGAATGGACGATAAACGCTTTACACTGGACCTGATTCAGCAGGCTGGCGTTCTAGTCACGCCCGGCAGAGCATTTGGGCCAAGTGGGAAGGGCCATGTCCGAATGGCACTGGTGCAGGAGAAGGCAGCTTTGCAGGAAGCTGCAGAACGGATGAGCAAGACCAATATTTTCAACTGAATTACAGGAAACGGTTGAAAACTTTTGCTTGACAAGTTTCCTTTTATCCGTTATTCTAAGCCTATAGCAGCCATACAACTGACGGAAGTGGAGAATACCACATGAAGTATGGTGAAGAAATGCCGACCGTCTGGGCGAAAACCCGGATGGTGCGGCATTTTTTTGTACGTACCTCCGGAACAGAAAAGGAGGCAATAATTTGGTATTCGGAAAAATTCATTCGGTAGAAACCATGGGAATGGTGGATGGGCCTGGCATCCGGGTGGTCGTTTTTCTGCAGGGGTGTGCCCTGCGGTGCCTGTTTTGTCACAATCCGGACACATGGGAAACGAACAGCCCGTCTGCAGAGGAAGTTTCCCCGAAAGATCTGGTCAAAAAGATTGTTCGGTATAAGCCATACTTTGCAAATGACGGCGGCGTCACGTTTTCCGGTGGGGAGCCGCTGCTGCAGCCGGAATTTCTGTTGGAAACACTGAGGCGCTGCCGGGAAGCGGGCATTCATACCTGTCTGGACACGGCCGGATGCGGAAAAGGCAGCTATGAGAAAATCCTGCAGTACACCGATCTGATTCTGTATGATGTGAAGCAGATTACCGAGGAAAATTACCGAAAAATGACCGGACGCGGTTGGGAAGAAACCAAAAGATTTCTGCAGGCCGTGCAGAAAGCCGGTACGCCGGTCTGGGTGCGGCAGGTTGTGGTGCCGGGTTTGACAGACGGGGAAGCTTATATGGAAGCGCTGCAGACATTTATCCGCACCTATGTGCCGAATGTGCAGAAAGTGGAACTTCTGCCGTATCATCTGCTGGGTGTGCATAAGTATGAAGTGATGGGGCTCCCTTACCGGCTGAAGGGGGTGCCGGCAATGGATACGAAAAAGACACGGATGTGGCAGGAAAAATATTTTTCATAAAAGAGTTTTGCCTCACGATTCTTTTCCTTCTCAAACAACAGGAATACTAAATGAAAAGCTGAAATAAAACCCAATTTGGAGGTATACAATGACAAGTGCATGGAACGGATTTACAGAAGGACGCTGGCAGAGAGAAATTGATGTACGCAGCTTTATTCAGAAAAATTATACGCTTTATGAGGGCGATGAGAGTTTTCTGGCCGGACCAAGCGAAAAAACAATGAAAGTTTGGAATAAATGCAAAGATCTGCTGCAGCAGGAACTGAAAAAAGGCGGTGTACTGGATGTGGAGACACACCGCATTTCCGGTATTAACAATTTTGAGCCGGGCTATATCGACCGTGAAAATGAAGTGATTGTCGGGCTGCAGACCGATGCACCGCTCAAGCGTATGGTGAACCTTTACGGCGGCATGCGCATGGCAAAACAAAGTCTGGAACAGTATGGCTATCAGCTGGATCCGGAAATTGACCGGCATTTCAGCGCATATCGCAAAACACACAATCAGGGCGTTTTTGACGCTTATCCGAAACGTGTGCGCACGGCACGGCACGTAGGCCTGCTCACCGGCCTGCCGGACGCTTACGGCCGCGGACGGATTATCGGTGATTATCGGCGGATTGCCCTTTATGGGACAGATTATTTAATTGAACAGAAGAAAAAAGACTTTGGTGAACTGGATGGCCCGATGGATGAAGAGCGCATCCGCCTGAGCGAAGAGGTCAGCGAGCAGATTCGTGCCCTGAAAGAAATTGCTGAAATGGCTGCTTCCTATGAGGTGGATATTACCAAACCGGCAGAAACCGCACAGGAAGCTGTGCAGGCGGTCTATATGGGTTATCTTGCTGGTGTCAAGGAAAACAACGGTGCCGCAACCAGTCTGGGACGCACCTCCACTTTTCTGGATATCTATATTCAGCGCGATTTGGAAAATGGGACGCTGACCGAACAGGGCGCACAGGAGCTCATCGATCAGTTTATTATTAAACTGCGGCTGGTGCGCCACCTGCGCACGCCGGAATACGATGAGTTGTTCGGCGGCGATCCGACATGGGTTACGGAATCTATTGGCGGCGTCGGGGTCAACGGCCGTCCCATGGTTACGAAAAACTCTTTCCGGTACCTGCATACCCTGATCAATCTGGGCACTGCGCCGGAACCGAACTTGACGGTACTGTGGAGCGAACATTTGCCGGAGGCATTCAAACGTTACTGTGCTAAAATTTCCATCGCAACGGATTCTATTCAATATGAAAATGATGATATTATGCGGCCGATTTACGGTGACGATTATGCAATTGCCTGCTGCGTTTCCGCCATGAAGGTCGGGAAGCAGATGCAGTTCTTCGGTGCGCGGTGCAATCTGGCAAAAAGCCTGCTGCTGGCTATAAACGGCGGCGTAGATGAACGCATGGGTATGCAGGTGGTTCCGGGTATTGAACCGATGACAGATGAAGTGCTGGATTATGAAAAAGTCTGGGACAATTACCGGAAAGTGATGCAATATGTCGCACAACTGTATACGGATGCCAACAATATTATCCATTATATGCATGATAAGTATGCCTATGAAGCAAGCCAGATGGCCCTGCATGATACTCGTGTGGAGCGCCTGATGGCCTTTGGAATAGCCGGACTCTCCGCTGCTGCCGATTCGCTTTCTGCCATTCGATATGCAAAAGTGTATCCGGTCCGCGATGAAAAAGGGATAGCGGTTGATTTCCGCACAGAAGGGAAATTCCCGCAGTACGGCAATGATGATGACCGTGCGGATGACCTTGCTGTCGATATCGTGGAGTACTTTATCAGTGAACTGAAGAAGCATCCGCTTTACCGCGGAGCGAAACATACACTTTCTGCGCTGACGATTACGAGCAATGTCATGTATGGGAAAAAGACCGGCACTACGCCGGACGGCCGCAAGAAAGGGCAGCCGCTGGCACCCGGCGCAAATCCGATGCACGGACGTGACCACTCTGGTGCGCTGGCTTCCCTCAACAGTGTGGCAAAAATCCCTTACCGGGATGTCTGCCAAGATGGTATTTCCAATACTTTTTCCATTGTTCCGGCAGCGCTCGGTCCGGATGCAGAACAGCGGGTCACCAACTTGGTTTCTCTGCTAAACGGCTATTTCAGCCAAGGAGCACATCATCTGAATGTCAATGTAATGAACCGTGAAACGTTAGTAGACGCTATGGACCATCCGGAGAAATACCCGACGCTGACGATTCGGGTTTCCGGCTATGCGGTCAACTTTATCCGGCTGTCCCGCGAACAGCAGGAAGAGGTCGTTGCCCGCACATTCCATGAGAGTATCTGACTAAAAGAGACAGGTGATTCGAAATGGATCCGATGGATCCGGAAATTACAGAACTTTTGCCGGAGGTAGTGGGAATCAGGCAGCACCTTCACATGTATCCGGAAGTGAGCGGAAAAGAGTATCAAACGGCACACTATCTTCAGGGTTGCCTTCATAAAATTGGAATCCCCGCAAAAATCGTGGCTCAGACGGGCGTGGTTAGCCTGTTGGAAGTGAATCCGCTGTATCCGACTGCCGCGCTTCGGGCGGAAATCGACGCTCTGCCGATTCCGGAAAAGACTGGTGTGCCTTATCAGTCCAGAAATGCCGGTGTTATGCATGCCTGCGGGCATGACGGCATTGCGGCAACTGCCCTTGGGCTGGCGCAACTGCTGAAGCGGCATGCGGACCAGCTAAAATGCAATGTCAAATTTCTGTTTGAACCGTCAGAAGAAATCGGCAGAGGGGCAAAGTCCATGCTTGCGGCACATGCGATGGAAAATCCAAAAGTTGATCGAATTTTAGTTTTTCATTATACAAATTCAGAACCGCTTGGGATGGAAATCCAGCGTGGAATTTCCACGGCAATGGTTGGCAGGCTGGAAATCTCGATTCAAGGGAAAGCTGCCCACTGGTGCAGCCGGGAAGCCGGAATTGATGCCATTTCCGCTTCCGAAAGAGTTGTGCGCGAAGTTGAAGGCATCAATGCTGGTTTTGTTTCAGACCAGCCGTATGTAGTGGGAATCGGCACCATTCACGGTGGAATCGGACATAATATTGTCGCAGATTCAGTGAAGTTGACAGGAACTCTTCGGGCTGCTGGGGCGGATGCGTTTCATAAGGTTTATGACTGCCTGCAGAAACGGATGGAAATGGTTGAGCGGCAAACCCATACAAAGGTTACGGTCCGGCTGGCATCTAGTGTCCCGCCGATTTACAATGCACCCAATCTTGTGAAAGCGGGTATGCGGGAAGGCAGGAAAGTTTTTGGGGACAAATGTGTTTTAGGAAACAAACTTTACTTGGCCGGAGACAATGCCGCTTACTATTTTCAGAAAGCGGAAGGGCTGCGGATGGTGTTTTTTGCACAAAGGCAGGGGGAAGAAAATTTTCCTTTGCATAATCCCCAGTTTAATTTCAATGAAGCAGTTTTCCGCCCGGCGCTGACCGTTTTGTACAATCTTTTTATGAATGAAATGGGGAACACTGTTTCTTCATGAACGGTAAAAGAGCGCGGCTTCAGTTGGTAAACAACCGAAACCGCGCTCTTTTTGTATTTGTATGAGGTTTAATGGGTAGTCTCTCCGCCCCGGTAAAGAATGCCGAGCTTTGCAAGCTGTTCCTTGACACGGCGGAAGGCGTCTTCATCTGGACACAGCAGGGTGTGCAGGTGAACGCCGTCCGTCAAAACGGAAAGTGGGGCAGAGTTACTTTCTGTCACTTTCTGGATAAATGCATCGGCATCATAACGCGAAAAAATGTGGAGTTTCCCGATAAGCTGGCCATAAACCCGGTGGGAAACGATTACATCCAGAACGGCACAGCCGTTGTCGGTAACGGTGTAAAGTTCCTGCCTAAGCGGTTCCAGACCGGTGTGACAGCATGCAATCGTGCGTGTCAGTCCGGCCGGCTGCGGATGTTCTAGAATATAACCGCGCGGCGTGGCGGCTATATGCGTCTGCGCCGCCCGCAGCAGTGCAATGTCACCAACAATAACCTGTCGGCTGACTTGGTACTTTTTGGCCAGTGCCGAAGCACTCTGAGGGACCTTGCTGTTCGCCAGATCCTGCAGGACAGCGTCCCTGCGTTCGGCTGGTGTCAATCAAAAGACCTGCTTTCCTGTGAAAAATCACAAACGGCGGCAATGCCGCCGCTTTCTCATTTTAGTATAGCAAAAGTGCCCAGAAGCATCAAGCCTGATTTTATTCATTACCGGAATGGTCTTTCTATTTTCTAAGCTTTGTAGTACAATATTCTCAATGGCTATTTTGCCGCGGTTTTGCGGCGGACCTTAAATTTTGATATTGTATCATGCATGACGGAGTTAACCTGAAATGAAGAGGAAAGTTTATGTAATTGGTACCGGTATCGGCGGAACTCAGGGGCTGACAAGGGAGGCCGCAGAGATATTGGCACGTTGTGACTGTGTTTTTGGCGAAAAGGATTTATTGGCTGTTCTTTCCCCTGTTTGCCCAAAGGTGGAACAGACAAAGCCGGAAAAAATTCGGGAATATTTGGAAGACAGGCAGGACATCCGAGAAGCGGCGGTCCTGTTTATTGGTGACGCCGGTTTCGGAGCGGAAGCAGAAGAAATGCGAAGCGTTCTGCAGAACTTTTGCACGATAACGACGGTTGCCGGGGTTGGGGCAATCCCCTATTTTTGTGCGCAAATCGGCTGCAGCTGGCAAAATGCAAAGCTGCTGGCAGGTAATACATCCTTAGAAGAAATGATAGGTGCTGTGCGGACAAACGAGAGGACATTCCTGCAAACTGGCAGGTATGGCACGGCACAGGATGTCTGTGGACAGTTATGCAGCGTCGGTTTGGGTACGCTGCAGGTGACGGTGGGAGAGGCACTGGGAACCGCTCGTGAACGCATTTTGACTGATTGTGCAGCGGAACTGTCCCTGCAAAAGTTCAGCCCGCAATGTGTACTTTTGATTCAAAATCCGAAGCCTGTGCGGGCACAGGTGCGTACCTGTATTCCGGATAATGAGTTTTTTCACACGGGAATTCCCATTACCAGAAGTGAAGTGCGTGCGGTCAGTGTGGGGAAACTCTGTCTGCAGCCGGACAGCATTGTGTACGATATCGGCTGCGGAACCGGCTCTGTCAGTGTCGAATGTGCACTGCAGGCGCCAAAGGGTATGGTGTATGCTATTGATAAAAACCGCAGTGCACTGCATCTGACAGCGGAGAACCGTGAGAAATTCAAAGCTTATAATATAAAGCCAGTAGAGGGAGAGGCACCGAATGTGCTTCGGGGCCTGCCGCAGCCGGACTGTGTTTTTATTGGCGGCAGCACCGGAAATCTTCCGGAAATTCTAAGAGAGATTTTGCAAAAAAACCCTTGTGTGCGTATTGTCCTGAATGCAATTTCCCTGGAGACAGTTGTGCAGGCAGTCCAGTGCGTAGAACATTTCCGACTAACAGATGTCGATATTGCACAGGTCAGTGTGGCGAAATCCCACCCTTCCGGTGGCCATAAGCTGATGCAAGCCCAGAACCCGGTTTATGTCATCAGCGGATATGGTCCATATGAAGGCAGCGATTAAAGATATCATTAGGATAAAAAATGAAACGCCTGCGGTCCTGACAACATACGGGACGCAGACGTTTTTTAAAGTTTGAATTCTTCCGAATCCGGTTTCGGAACAGGAGGCTGTACCATAGGCACGCGGCGGAGTGGATCGTATCGGAAATGGCGGCAGACACCGGATTCAGGGATTGCTTGTCCCAGAAGACAGGAAATGCCGTTTGAAGCATTGGCGGCATGTGCGCAGTAATCACACTGCGGCGGGATCTGATTTCCAAAAAATTCATTTTTACGCATTTTTGCGGAACTCCTCCTTGCAATAAACAGACGGTTTGTAATATCCCCTCTGTTTTCTATATTATACTACAGAATGATGCTGGTTTCCAGTGTCAATCAGCAAAGCAATACAGAGGATAATGAGGGCAGCTCCGGCAGCAATTCCGCTGGAAAGCTCCGGCTGACTCTGTGCAAGGCTGCCAAAAACATCAACTATGGGTGGAAGCGGCGGCTTTGGTGTAAAACTTTGCTGAAACGGCAAGGTCGCTGCAGCAGCAATGGCGCCCTGTAAGGCACGGCAGAAAAAGAAACGTCCGGTTCGCACGTGAAAAGACAGTCCCTGAAGGACCTGTAAATGTACACACAGTCCACCCCAGCCCAAAACCAGCGAAAAACACCACAGAGGTGCCTGAATACCGGAAAGTGTTCGGCAGCCGAGTGTAACTTCACAAATGCTGGCAACTGCGGCCAGTGTTCTGCCGGAAAGGAATTTCTGCAGAATGCATAAAAAAGTGCTGAACAGAATCACAAAGCAGCACATCAGCAGCATGGAGGAGGCGCCGTCGCGCGCGGCAATTAACAGGGATTTTCCGGCAGACGGCCATTTTATCCGGTGGCGGGGAGGTGCATCATCGTGATGATGGGGCAGGCCGAGGAGAATTCCGACTACTAGCCCGGAAAGCAAATGGATCAGAAGCAGAAACCGGCCGGCCCGCACGCTGCCGAGGAATCCAAGCCCGACAGCAGTGCAGATGAAAGCCGGTCCGCCGTTAACGGAAAAAAAGACCAGACGTTCTGCTTGTTCTTCAGTCAATTCACCGCTTTCATAAAGTGCCTGTGCACCGCGGGAACCGGTTGGGTAGCCGCCGATCATCCCCATTAAAATAGCCGGTGCTGCTGCCGGAGGGAGCGCAAAGAGCTTTGCAAAAGGCCGCCCAATGCGTTGCCCGATTGCAGAAGAAATTCCGCTTTTTATTAAAAAGACTGTAATGACTAAAAAGGGATATAAAGATGGAATTAACACACTCAGGCAGGTTGTAATACCGGCGGAAGCTCCTTCGGAAGCCAGATGGGGAAATATCAGCAGGACAGCCGCCATCAGCAGTGCGGCCGCACCTGCAATTTTTTTAGACATGAAACATCCTCCTCCCGTCCCATATGCATATGCGCGCGCAAGTGGGAATATTTTTGGAATACACCGGAATTTCAGAAAAACTGTTTCATGCAGACAGGTTTTCAACAGAATTTCGGGAAACGGTTGAAAAGGAGATGCAGGCCATGAAATTTCCGGATGAACCATCCCTGTTGGCGCAGTCCGGCGCAAAACTGGAATTGGCTGGGAACCGGGAGGCAACCGTAGATGGCTGCGGTGGTGTGCTGGTCTATACACAGGAGGTAGTATGCATCCGTTACGGACGCGGGGTGCTGCGCTTTACCGGACGGGGGCTTTCCCTGCACAGTCTGGAAGCACGCTCCTTAATTATATCCGGGTACATTACGGATATTGCTTATGCAGCACGAAATAGTTTGCTTCCGGAACTGAAACAGTCGGACGACAAGGGGTGACAAAAATGAGCGTCATGCACTGGCTGACCGGTTGGGTGCGTTTCCGGGTTGTAACACCAAAAGGCGGGGAACGTTTCCTCAATAGCTGCGCACGGTTCGGCATCATTCTCTGGCAGGTCAAACCGGGGGAGAAAGGAATGACGGCCTGTGTGCGGGCCGGTCAATATAAGCTGCTGCGCAGGCCGGCAAAACGTGCAAAAGTGCGTTTGCATATTTTGAAACGCAGGGGCTTGCCGCTGAAACTTGCACATTTACGGGGCAGGCCGGGCCTTGTGGCGGCATTCGCTCTGTTCTGGATTGTCCTGTTTGGGCTGGGCCAATTTTTTTGGACGGTGGAAATCAACGGATGCAAAAGGATTCAGGAGCCTGCCCTGCGCACAGCTTTGGCAGCACAGGGGGTGGCGCCGGGCATATGGAAGGGTAATTTTTCCGCAAAAGAAATTCAACTGAAAATCATGAAAAAATATCCGCAGATTAGCTGGATCAGCATCAATAACCATGGTTCCGATGTGGATGTGCAGCTGACAGAAAAAGATACCGCTCCGCCGGTGGCAGACCAGAAAGGATGGTATGAACTGCGGGCTTCGCAAAACGGAAAAGTGACAGAGATACATGTCGGTGCGGGGACTGCTGTTGTCAAAAAGGGGGACGGCGTTGTCAAGGGTCAGCTCCTTGTTTCTGCTGCGGTGGAAAATAAAGACGAGAAATTTATGCAGCTGTACCATGCTGCCGGAACGGTTATGGCGGAAACAACACACACATTTCAGGTGTCAGTACCCAATCATCTGACACAGTGGAAGACTTGCAGCGACTCAGTAGAAAGACGTTCTCTCCGGATTTTTGGGATTCAGATTCCCTTATCGGTTCAGCTTCCCCCGCAGGGAACGCTAAAGCGTGCAGGGGAGTTGACGACAGTGCGTTTGTGCGGAAAAGAAATTCCCTTGTCTGTAATGCGGGAAACGCTAACGCCAATTCAACGGATTATCCACCGCCGAAACCATCAGGAAATGAAACAGGAGGCAATGCGGATGCTGGAGAACCGTGAAAAGGCAGATTTTCCAAAGGCAGAAATCATCAAAAGAAAAGACAGTGTCAAAACCAGTCCAACGGGTATAACCGTGACCCGGCAAATCAAATGCCGTGAAAATATTGCAGAAGAAGTGAAGATTTCGCAGTAAACGGCGGCTTTTCCGGTTCTGCTGGAGGATAGCGCAGCAGGATAGCGGAAACTTTCAAGAATAGCAGAAAAAGAATTAATTTTTGTGTAAATAGCCTCAATAACTTTTGAAAACCTAGTGACTATGCTTGCTTTCTGTGATATGATAACAATATATAGGAAAATTATCCTGCCGGATTGCCTTTGCGCAGACTCATGTTTTTGGCAGTATCCGCAGATAAATAAGTGCATTATATTTTAAAGCAGTGTAAGGTGAAGCCTTTGATTGAACAGAGAATCAGCATGGACCATATGGACCAGGCATCAGCCCTTTTTGGAAGCTTTGATGAGAATATCCGACTGATTGAAAACGAATACCATGTGTCAGTGATTTCCCGCGATGGTGAGATTAAAGTATCCGGAGAACCGGAAGATGTGGAACATGCTGTGCGGGCAGTGAACAGCCTGCTGGCTCTTTTGAGCCGCGGGGAAACGCTTACCCAGCAGAATGTCCGCTACTGCATCAGCCTGGTCAATGAAGGGGCTGAAGAAAAAGTTCAGGCGCTTGCCGGGGACTGCATCTGTATTACCAGCAAAGGAAAGCCGATCAAGCCCAGAACACTGGGCCAGAAACACTACTGCAATGCGATCCGCAAGAATACAATTACAATCGGTGTTGGCCCGGCAGGCACCGGGAAAACCTATCTGGCGGTCGCCATGGCAGTTACCGCTTTTCGCGCTCAGCAAGTCAGCCGCATCATTCTGACACGGCCTGCCGTGGAGGCTGGGGAAAAGCTCGGTTTTCTGCCGGGAGATTTACAGCAGAAAGTGGACCCTTATTTGCGGCCGCTGCATGATGCGCTTTTTGATATGCTTGGGCCGGAAACTTATCAGCGTTATGTGGAGCGGGGCAGCATTGAGGTGGCACCGCTTGCCTATATGCGTGGGCGAACGTTAGATGACAGCTTTATTATTTTAGATGAAGCGCAGAATACAACTCCGGAGCAGATGAAAATGTTCTTGACGCGTTTAGGATTCAACAGTCGCATGGTTATCACCGGAGATATTACGCAAATTGATTTACCAGATGGTAAGCACAGCGGGCTGAAACAGGTCATGCGGATTTTGCGTGGTGTAGAGGATATTGCGCAGGTGGAATTTACGGCCCGAGATGTTGTAAGGCACAAATTGGTACAAGAGATTGTTAAGGCATATGAAAAATATGAGGAGGCTAAGAAAAATCATGGAAAAGATTCGAGTCATGATAGAAAATAGACAAAAAGCTGTAAAAATTCCTACAGGCCTGCGTATGCTGGTCCGCCGCTGCTGCAATGCTGTGCTGCGGATGGAGAAGTTCAACAGCTCCGCAGAAATCAGCGTAACTTTTGTGGATAATGAGCAGATTCATCAGTTAAATAAGCAATACCGTGATAAAGATGTTCCTACTGATGTGCTCAGTTTCCCAATGGGAGAGAACGGTGTCTATGATATTGACCACGATACCGGCGCAAAAATCCTTGGTGATATTGTCATTTCGATGGAGAAAGCAACGGAACAGGCAGAACGCTATGGCCACAGCCTGGAGCGGGAAGTTGGCTATCTGACGGCGCACAGTATGCTGCATCTGCTGGGATATGACCATGAGGAAGGCGGTATCCAGCGTGTGCATATGCGTGAGAAGGAAGAGCAGGTCATGGCGGAACTTGGCCTGCCAAGCAGCAGCAGCTATGTGTTGGAGGATGACGAATAAATTGTTTCGCATACGGGACAATAAACCAAAGGAAAACTGAGAGCACTCTATGCGTTTTATCAAAAGTCTGAAATATGCCATGCGGGGCATTTTATACTGTATCAATACGGAAAGAAATATGCGGTTTCACACGGTGGCAGCATTCTATACACTGCTTTTTTCTCCATTTTTTCATTTGGGAAGGTTAGGTTATGCGGTGCTTTTCCTGACACTTGGTTCTGTGATAGCTGCAGAGCTTTTTAACACAGTTGCAGAAACACAGTGCGATTTGAACCATGCTACTTTTAACGGGGGCATCCGCAGTGTTAAAGATATGGCTGCAGGCGGCGTGCAGATTAATGCTCTCTTTGCAGCGGGAGTCGGGGTGTGCCTTTTTGCACAGCCCGGTTATATTGCAGCCGGATGGCAATGGTTAACAGCGCGTCCGTGGACGCTGGTGCTGCTGGCTTTATCGGTGATTCTGGCAGTTTTTTATGTTGCAATGGGGCCGCTGCGGATTCGTGACCGTCTGCGTTCCCTTTGGCAGCGGAAACATCCGACAGATACTTGAACCTTGTTTTACCGGCCTGCAGAAATTACGGGATAAAGGCAGCGGGGGAACATGGTATTTTTAAAATAATGAGGGTTTATATGCCAAACGTGAAATTGGAAGAACAATCTGCCTTTCTGGCGATTGTAGGCAGGCCGAATGTCGGGAAAAGCTCCCTGATGAATCGAATGCTTGGCCAAAAAGTGGCAATCGTGAGCAGAAAACCGCAGACCACACGCACCCGCATTATGGGCGTGCTGACGGAAGGTGCCGACCAATTGGTCTTTTTAGATACACCCGGTCTGCTGAAGCCGCATGACCGTTTGGATGAATATATGGTAAAAAGTGTAACCTCCTCTATCGCGGGCGTGGATGCTGCCCTGCTGGTGGTGGAGGCGGGTACAGAGATTTCCGCGGCGGACCGCGATCTTATTGCAAAATTTCGGGAATTGCATTTGCCGGCGGTGCTGTGTATCAATAAAATTGATTTACTCAAAGTCAAATCTCGGTTGGCCCCACAGATGGCAGCACTGAGCAAAGCATACGAATTTTCGGCAGTTGTTCCTGTCAGCGCGCGTACGGGTGCGGGTGTGGAGGAACTGAAAGCAGAACTGAAGAAGCTTTCCAAGCCGGGTGGACATTTGTTTCCGGCGGATACATTGACCGACCAGCCGGAGCGTGTGCTGGCGGGTGAATTTGTGCGTGAAAAGATGCTGCGTCTGCTGAGTCAGGAAGTGCCGCATGGCATCGCCGTTGTGGTTCATCGTCTGCAGGAGCGGAAAGACAGTTCCTGTATAGATATTGAAGCAGATATTTACTGTGAGCGGGACAGCCACAAAGGAATTATTATTGGCAAAGGCGGTTCCATGCTGAAAAAGATCGGGACACAGGCACGAATGGATTTGGAACGCTTTTACGGGATTCCTGTAAATTTACAGCTGCAGGTTGTGGCGAAACCAAACTGGAGAAACCGGGAAGCGGCTCTGCGCAGCTTTGGATTTGACGCAAAAGATTTACAAAAATAAAGAATTTTACGATTTTCAATAGTTTTAAAATCTGCAGATAACAGGACGGGCTGTTGCCGAAAAAGACTTTCTCTTACCACAAAATCAAAGAAAAGCAAGCAGAAACGTGTCGAAAATTCTTTTATTTACCACTCATAGCGGTACCGGATTGTGTGCATACTGGTAAAGAACCTTAAGTGTGTTTGAAAACCAGAGCGCACAGGAAGGAGCGTGCCGATGATGGATGAAAAAACAGCTTGGTCGTATTTTGCGCAGTCAGGCAGTGTACAGGATTATCTGCAGTATGCCCAGTGCAGGGCCGAGACTAAGGCGCAGGAGGAAAGACCGGATGCAGATAAAGACAGAGGGGATTGCCATCCGGGTACGTAATGCCGGAGAAAATGATCGGCTGGTGACCTTGCTGACAAAAGATTGTGGAGTGGTACATGCTTTTGCCCGCAATAGTCGTGCTGCGAAAAGTCGGCTTGTTTCGGCAACGCAGCTTTTTTGTTACAGTCATTTGCTGCTTTACTGTGGCAGAGATAAGTACATGATTGACGATGCACAGCCAATAGAAGTTTTTTTCGCCCTTCGGCAGGATATTGGCCGTCTGGCACTGGCCCAATATTTTTGTGAATTAGCTGGTGTGCTGGCACCGCGGGAAGACAATGAAAAAGCAGCGGACTTTTTGCAGTTGCTGCTTCGTGCATTTGGCAGACTGTGCAAAGGTGACAGGCCGCTGCCAGTCATTAAAGCAGCGGGGGAAATGCGGATGCTGAGTTTTGCCGGGTATATGCCGGACTTAATCGGCTGTGCTCAGTGCCGGAAATATGAGGACAGCGTGATGTACTTCTTCCCGCTGCAGGGGAATTTGCTGTGCGGCAGCTGCAATCAGGAACATCGGCAGCACGGCGGAATTCCCATACATATGGGTGCTTTAACGGCATTGCGGCATACGATTTATGCCGATTTGCCAAAACTTTTCTCTTTTACGCTGGGGAAGACAGGACAGCAGGAGCTTGCCCGCGTGAGTGAGTCTTACTTGCTGGCACAGGTTGACCGCAGTTTTAAAACACTGGATTTTTATCATTCTTTACATGAAATGTGAGAGCAGAGAATCTGCCTTGCTGTATTTGAGGAATCAGATTATTTAGAGAAGAGAATCAAAAAAGAGGGAAATATGGATCAAAGAACAGAACACCATCTCCACGCATTGGAGCTGGATAAGATTTTAAAGCTGCTGTCACAGGAAACGGCCAGTGATGCAGCCGCAAGAATGGCAGAGGAACTGCGCCCTGCAGATGATTTGGAGGATGTCCAGAATCTGCTGCAGGAAACGTGGGATGCCTATAGGCTGATAGCAAAATTCGGTTCTCCATCTTTTGGAGGCCTGCAGGATGTTACCAACCCGCTGCGCCGTGCGGAATCCGGCGGTGTACTTAATATGGGAGAGCTGCTGCGGGTGGCAGGTGTGCTGCGCTGTCTGCGGGCGGTGACAGACTGGCGCAGTAAAAGCGCCGGTCTCAAGACGGTGCTGGACGACCGATTTGACCGGATTGTTACGAATAAATATCTGGAAGAGAAAATTTTCGATTCTATTGATTCCGAAGAGGAAATGAACGACAACGCTTCTCCTGCATTGGCGTCCATCCGCAGGAAAATTCGGTCGGCTTCGATGCGTGCACGGGAAAAGCTGGATACAATGGTGCACTCCGGCTATTATCAAAAATTTTTGCAGGATCCGATTATTACGCAGCGGGACGGGCGTTTCGTTGTACCGGTGAAGGCGGAATATCGGAGTGAAGTGCCCGGTCTGGTGCATGATTCTTCCGGAAGCGGCGCGACTGTTTTTGTTGAACCAATGGCTGCTGTCGAGGCAAACAATGAAGTGCGTGTCCTGCAGAATCAGGAAAAGAATGAGATTGACCGAATTCTGCAGGAACTTTCTGCAGAAACGGGAACTTTTGCAAGCAGTATTATCAACAGCTGTACGGTAACTGCTGAGCTTGATTTGATTTTTGCAAAGGCAAACCTTGGCTATAAAATGAAAGCGACTTTGCCGCAGATGAATGATCGCGGGAAAATTGATCTGAAACGCGCGCGTCATCCGTTAATTGACCGGAAAAAAGTGGTGCCGGTTGATGTGCGGCTGGGAACTGATTTTGATACCCTTGTCATAACCGGCCCGAATACCGGCGGAAAAACGGTCACACTTAAAACAATTGGTTTGCTTACGTTAATGGCAGAATGTGGGCTGTTGGTTCCGGTTTCTGATAACAGCAGCCTTTCTGTTTTTCACCATGTTCTTGCGGATATCGGTGACGAACAGTCCATTGAACAGAACCTTTCCACTTTTTCCGCACATATGACAAATATCGTCCGAATTTTGAAGCAGGCTGATGAAAAAAGTCTTGTGCTGCTGGATGAGCTGGGCGCCGGAACAGATCCGGTGGAAGGTGCGGCGTTAGCAACATCTATTTTGGAACAATTGCGGCAGCAGGGTGCACGCATTGCGGCAACTACCCATTATGCGGAATTGAAAGCCTATGCGTTGGATACGTCGGGTGTGGAGAATGGCTCCTGTGAATTTGATGTGGCAACTTTACAGCCGACTTATCGCTTGCTTATCGGTGTGCCGGGCCGCAGCAACGCGTTTGCCATTTCCCGTCGATTGGGGATGGAGGAGTCCGTTGTCAAATATGCGGAGTCGTTGGTTTCCAATGAAAATTCACGATTTGAAAATGTTGTGGGTCAACTGGAGGAAAGCCGCCGCGCGCTGGAAGATGAGCGGGAGGATGCCCGCCGCAGTCAGGCAGAGGCACGGCGTGTTTTGGAAGATGCCCGCAGACAACAAGAGGAAATTCAGCGGAATACCCGGAAAGAGATGGAGAATGCACGTGAACAGGCAAGTCTGCTGGTTTCACGCACACGCGGGCAGGCAGATTTACTGCTGAATGAGCTGGAGGAACTGAAAAAACAGAAAAACAAGCAGTTGACGGCAGAACAAAAAGCAAAGCTCAAGGCCGGACTTCGCCAATTGGAAAACACAGCAGATCCCGTTAACAGACGCCGGAACAATGCCGGTTACCGTTTGCCGCGCGCCCTGCGTGTAGGAGACACCGTTAAAATGGTAGACCTTGACAAACCGGCTGTTATTTTGGGACTGGATGCAGATGAAAAACATGCGCTGGTGCAGGCGGGTGTCATGAAAACCCGCACGGAAATTTCCAATTTGCAGCTTATTACAACGGCCGAAAAACAAAAGGCACAACGCCGCCGCACGCGTACTGTCACACGGCAGTTTTCAAATGCGGCTGCTTCTGCAGAATTAGATCTCCGCGGTCAGACATCGGATGAGGCATTGGCCAATGTAGATTTATTTTTGGACCATGCAGTGCGCAGCAACTTAACACAGGTAACAATTATTCATGGGAAAGGGACAGGTGTTTTGCGCAAAGCAGTGCAGGAACATCTCAAGCATCATCCCAGTGTGAAAAGTTATCGTTTGGGCACTTATGGCGAAGGCGAAAGCGGCGTGACAATTGCAGAATTGAAATAAAACTTAATGATAAGAATGTATAGAAGGGACTGCTTTGATTTTTGAGGTGGGTCCCTTTCTTTTTTATGAGCGAAAAGCATTTTGCCATTTTTTTAAAATGGTATGTTATACTGAATCAAAGAAAAAAAACATTTGTGACAGTAAATGCTTGTTTGAGAAAGGGGAATCTTAATGGAAAGAGAGCATATTTTTATACCGTTTTGGGTGTAGATGAGGGCATAAGAAGATGCCGCCTTCATAACCGTTTCGTTTTTCAATTAAAAGGGGACTTTCTTGTGCTCCCGCACAGAAACAATGGACGGATTTATAGAATAGAAAATAATACTTACGATATAACAATGAATATATATAAATTTGTTTTTCATGAGAATAAGCCCTATTTTTGTGAAATAACGATTTTAAATTGAATATTCGTATATTTTATAAGGAATATGAACAGAAAATTTTTAAAAACTATAAATCTTTCTCTACTTATGAAAATTAGAAGAGTTATATAAAATTCGATTTATCCAATAAATTTAAATAAATTAAACTTTTTTCTCAGCAGCCTCTTGCTATTCACAGCCCTACAGACTATAATAGCATCAGGTAGCAGATAAAAGTGGAAAGAGGGAAAAATGATAGTTTCTAACTTGACCACGCAAAACAGTCTGCAGCTTCAGCAGTGTGCCAGAGAAGAACGGAAGGGTGCCCGGCGCAGTGTCAATTTTGCCGGCGGTTTGGTCTTTGCTTCTATTGCGCTGATGTATGGAATTCAGATTGTTCTGAATCTTGTGCTTCAGCTCAACGGCGCTCTCGGCGGCAGCAACAGTATACTGCTGGAATATCTTTCATCTTGTATCAGCTACCTGTTTCTTGCATTGATTCCTATTGCTTATGCACTGGCAGGACGGGAACCAGCCGACCAGCTTCTTCCGTTTCAAAAGCCGCAGACGGTTGGATTAACAAATGGCGATCTGCTTTTGCTGGGTGCGGTTGGGATGGCACTCACGTTGGCAAGCAATTATCCGACCGAGTTGGTGCGGATGCTGCAGCAGGCTTTTGGATTTTCCGGAAATATTCCGGATATGCCGCTTAACCACTCCATTGGTACGCAGGTGTTCTACCTGATTTATGGAACGGTGATTCCGCCGTTGGTGGAGGAAATCCTTTTTCGGGGTGTGGTCATCGGGTGCCTGCAGCGGTGGGGTGACTGGTTTGCCATTGTGACTTCCGCTTTGCTGTTTGGCCTGTATCATGGCAATGTCGGGCAGTTCGTTTTTGCCACTTTAGTAGGGCTCATTTTCGGGTACCTGCGTATTCGGACGCAAAGCCTGCTGCCGGGTATGGTGTTGCACATGCTTAACAATGGTTTTGCAACATTGGGGACGGTGATTACGCAGAACTTCGGTTCTCATGTATCCAATATTTACTTTTTGACGTACTTTACCGTGTTTTATGGGGCAGCAGCATTGTTGATTGTGTTCCGGCTGTTTACAAAAGGGACAAAATCTTTTGCAAACTTAAAAATCCCGTATCGCCGTATGGCATCTACTTTAGCGGCTCGTGTGCGCGGTTTGGTTACTTCTTTCGGTGGAATTGCGATGCTGGCATATGGGGCGATACTCAGCGTGATTGTGTTGGTGCGGTCATGACGGATGAGCAGTGTATGGGCAGAGCGCTGGAGCTGGCACGGCAAGCCGCCGCGGAAGGCGAGGTCCCAATTGGTGCGGTCCTCACGAAAGAGGGCAGAATTATTGCAGAGGGACACAACCGCCGGGAAACCGGAAAAAATGCCCTTTGCCATGCGGAACTGGAAGCAATCAGCGAAGGATGCCGCGTGCTTGGAGGGTGGCGGCTCTGGCAGTGTACTTTATATGTAACATTAGAGCCGTGCCCGATGTGCGCAGGTGCTATTCTCAATGCAAGAATTCCACGGGTGGTTTTTGGAGCAAAAGATCCGAAGGCCGGTTCCTGTGGTTCTGTTATCAATTTGTTTAATTTTCCATTTAATCATCACCCCCAAATTGAACAGGGGCTGATGCAGGAAGAGTGCGCAGCGGTTTTGCAGGAATTTTTCCGGCAGCTCCGTCAGCGGAGGAAAACACAAAAATGAGAATTTAACCATTTAAAATGACTGCAAACGGAGGGATGTTGTTATGAAGAAAATCAATCGAAAGAGTTTAGTTGCTTTTACCGCAGCAGTCGTTTTCATATCTTCATTCCTCACTTTTCCGGCTTCGGCAGCGGATATTTCCGGAAAAGCTCCTGAAAAAGTTGCACAGCTGCAAACCAGTAACGGTAATGTTTCACTGAAGGTGAATCATGCGGATTTAGAGGCACAGCGTTCATCGCTGCGGCGTTCCGCAGCAGTGCTGCCTGCAAAATTCGATTTGCGCAGTGATAACGGGACGGCTCGTGTTACCAATGTGAAGTCACAGGGTGCAAATGGGACCTGCTGGGCTTTCGGAGCAATTTCATCCGCCGAATCCAGTTTATTAACGCATATGGCTGCGAATGGCACGCGTTTTTCAACGGCAGCGCAGGCGGGCAGAACAGTTGACCTTTCTGAACGTCAGCTTGTTTGGTTTGCTTTTAATGGCAGAAATAACGGGGATGTCAGCCAATTTGCGGGCAATGACACGTTTTCCACCACCCGCACACCTGCTTCTGCAGGCGGTTCCCGCTTTATTTCTGTTCCAACACTGGCCCGCTGGTACGGCTGTGCTGATGAAAAAGATCTTCCCTATCAGACAGACTCGAATGGCCTGTTAGCGTATGGAGCCAATCCTTCTCTGCAGACAGTTTCGCGTGCGCATTTAGAAAATGCAGTCTATTTACCAGAACCTGTGCAGGATGGAGTTATTGATACAGCGGCTCTCACGGCTATCAAAAACGCTGTGAAAGAAGACGGCGCGGTCAGTGCAGGTTATTATTCCCCCGTCAGTTCGACTGAAAATGCACGGTTTTTTAACAGTGCCACCAGTGCGTATTATTCTTTCGGACATTTCGATTCCAACCATGAAATCACAATTGTGGGGTGGGATGATCATTACTCCCGCAGAAATTTCAATGCTGGATGCCGTCCGCCGAAAGATGGGGCGTGGATTGTCAAAAACAGCTGGGGGACCGGATCCTCAAGCAGAGTCGGAGCGGACGGATATTTTTATCTTTCCTATTATGACCTTTCGTTTGATGAACCGACTTCCTTTGAAATGGAACCTATCACGTACAGTCCTTCTAATACTTCTCATGAGTATCATGACATTTACCAATATGACGGTGTGGGATTGGGCGGAGGCTGGTACACAATGAACCAGCCTGCAAGTTTTGCCAATGTCTTTACTGCGCGCAGCAACAGTACTCTGAAAGCTGTTTCTGCTTATACAATCAGCGGAGGAAGCAAAGTTACCATTGATGTTTATAAGAATCCGGAATCGGGAAATCCAACCAGCGGTTCCCATGTTGCGTCCCTGACGCGGTATTTTGACAATGCCGGTTACTATACGGTCGATCTTGGAAATCAGGCGTGCGATTTACCGAAAGGCAGCACTTTTGCAGTTGTTGAGACGTCCTCTTTCGTACGCAATGGTTCGCAGCGGTATGCCATGCTGTATGAGACGGGACAAAGAGCCGGTACAGCCAGTGTGAATGTTTCCTGCAGTGCCGGCCAGAGTTATATGTCTGTGCGCAATGGTTCGTGGATGGATATGGCAGGGGAACAGTCGTTTAATGGAGACGGCAGTACGGTTGGCAATGCGACCATCAAAGCATTCACTGTCCAAAACAACAGCGTAGCTCCTGAAACCTTTCAAGGCGTTCGTGCAACGAAACAACTGGCCATTGGCAGCTGCTATGTCTTTAATGTCAAGAGTCAGTCGGTCCCTGTTTTCACAAGCAGCAATCAAAAAGCAGCACAGGTACGCATGATAAAACGTGATGCAGCGACTGGTGTTGCGGAAGTTGAAGTTTATGGACTTGGCGGTGCAGGACAAAATGTGGATATCAGCATGACAGCAGATGGGGAAACGACGCAGCTGTGTACAGTTTCTCTCATAAATCCACCATTTGTCAGTGATACGACGGTTAATTTCGTAAAAAAAGTCGGCAACACGTATTGTTACCAAATCGTTCCCCGTGACAGCAGTAAGACACCTACCAGTAATTCCGGGAACAGTACTATTTTAGATATTAACGCTGCAGGAAAGAAACGTCAGGCAGACGGGACAACCGCTTATTATTTCAAATTTGTTTGTAAAACACCCGGGTGCGCAGGTGTTTATGTAACAGTCGACGGGCAGGCTTACCGTGTGTTCTATTGTAATGTGACAGCGTAATCTTGGATATGGAAAAGACCACAGCAGGGAATTAACTCCTACTGCGGCCTTTTTTGACCTTGACCTGCAGATGTACTGGATTTATAATGACTCCATAGGATTGCAGGAAAAGGAAACAGGCTGGTGAATTCTGCAAATTATTTACCGCCGCAGGAAGGGAAGATTGGGATGAAACATTTCCGCAGTTACGCTGCACTGTTGACAGCACTGGCTGTCATATTGACTACAAATGTTCCGGCGAAAGCAGCCAGTACGGATTCTCACTTTACAGAAAATGCCGTTTTGCAAGAGCATAACGGTTATTTGCAAATGGCTGGAGACCATAGAGATACAGCCCGCATTTCCAGTCAGCTGCGCAGATCAGAAGAAACACTGCCGGCGAGTTATGACCTGCGCACGGAAGACCGTGTGACACCCGTTAAAGATCAGCTGCACAATGGGACATGCTGGGCTTTTGGTGCCCTGAGTTCGGCGGAAAGCAGCCTGCTTACTATGATGAAAGCGATGGGCAGGGACTTTTCTTCCGTTGAAACGGCCGGGAATGCAGTCAATCTTTCTGAAAAGCATCTGGTATGGTTTGCTTTTCATGGGAAAAACAGTGGTACGGTCAGCCAATATGCCGGAGGTGATACGTTCCTTGCACAGAATGTATTTGATATTGGCGGTTCACGGGCCATATCCGTGCCTACACTGGCCCGATGGTATGGAGCGGCAGCCGAAAAAGACCTGCCCTATACTGTCGATCAAAACGGTGTGTTAACCAACGTTACAAATTCTTCGCTGCAAACGGTTTCTCGTGTACATTTGCAGGATGCGGACTATCTGCCGGAACCTGTCGTTTATGATTTAGGGAACAATGGACTGCCCGGGAATATTACATACAGTTCAGGAGCACGTGACGTTGTTAAAGAATGTATTCAAAACCGCGGCGCTGTCAGTGTTGGCTACCATTCTCCGGAAGATACAGCAGAGCAGGACCGTTTTTATAAGAATGATACCTGCGGATATTACTGCAATGATAAAACACTTTACTATCCCAACCATGAAGTCAGCCTAGTGGGCTGGGATGACCATTATTCACGCAATAATTTTGTTACTGAGCCACAGGGAGACGGCGCATGGCTGGTTAAAAACAGTTGGGGAACCAGTAAAAGCTGGGAATCCGGAAAAAGCAGCGAAGGGGCTGTCGGTCAGGACGGGTATTTTTATCTTTCTTATTATGACTTGTCTTTGAGTGAGCCAACCTTTTTCAGCATGGAAAACACTTCCTATGCAGGTGCGCAGACAAAGCACACTTATTCGGATATTTACCAGTATGACGGGACAGGGATGGGTGCTTCCCAGTGGAGTCTTGACACGCCTGCCCGTTTTGCCAATACTTTTACAGCACGCAGCGATATGAAGCTGCAGGCTGTTTCTGTGCAAGTTCCGGAAGCCAATTCTTCCGCTGCCATTGATATTTATGTGCATCCGTCAGCGGGAAATCCCACCAGTGGCGGCCACATGGCTTCACTGACGTGCCACTATACGGATGCAGGATATTATACGAAAGATCTTGGCAGTCAGGGGATTCTGCTGAATAAAGGAGATACTTTTTCTATTGTTGAACAGGTCAGCTATGCAGATGATGCAGGGCAGACACAGTACTGCGTCCTCTTGGAAGCAGGAAAGCCACTGGCAGTGCAAAATTATGGGGTGGATGTTGCCTGTTCTGCAGGACAGAGCTATTATCGCTATGATGGAGGTGCTTGGAAAGACCAAGGCGGCGCGGAAAGGCTGCAGCCTGAACGAGGAATGGAAACAGGGAATGCCACCATTAAGGCTTTTGCCAATGCCCCTGACATTAGGACAAGCTGTACCGGTCAAGTGGGTTTGCCGTTAGGTTCCGAACAGGTCTTTACCGTTACCAGCAGTACCCCGCCGCGGCTTACCTGCGGGAATGGTTCCACTGCACAAATGCATGTGCTGAAAGACTGGAATTCTTCCAGCGGTCAAATGCAGCTGGCTGTTTATGGATGTGGACGCATCAGTCAGTCAACGGGTGTCTATGCTACTTACAGCGGAAAAACACAGCGTCTGTTCACGGTTTCCTTACAAGGTCAGCCATTTGTGAGTGACACCACAATGAATGTGACCATGCATGCGGGTCAGACTTATACGTTTTGCATTCTTCCCAAAAGCAGCACAACGGTACCTTCCTTTACCGTTGGCGACAGTAATATTCTGTCCACCGGCTATGCAGGTTCCATTCAGCAGTCGAATGGACGGAAAGCCTATTATTTCCGCTACCGCTGCTTAAGGAACGGATCCACTGGTATTTATATCTCTATCGGCGGGAAAACCTATCGGATTTTTGTCTGTACTGTAAAATAGCAGACAAAAGCGCTGCCTAATAGAGGAAGTTCCATTTTAGACAGCGCTCTTTTTATTGTTTACTTAGAAAGTTTGGCATCTGCTTTTTGCTGGAAGCGTTCACTGCCAACAGCAACACGTGTGTGGGTGCCGGATGCACATACACCGGAATCATCTTCTGCCATGAGTTCAAAGGAAAAGCTGCGGCCCTCATGGCCAGTCAGTTCTGCTGTTACCGTAACTGTCATGCCAAGCGGTGTGGGTGCGGAATGGTCCACATTGATGGAACAGCCGACAGTTGTCTGTCCCTCTGAAAGATACTGCTGAGCGAGTTTCGCAGAGGCTTTTTCAAACAATGCACATATGGCTGGTGTGGCCAGCACACGAAGGCTGCCGCTGCCCATGCGGATTGCCAGCATATCTTCCGTTACTTTTTGTTTAAGAATAATTTTTTTCTCCATTTGAAATTCCCCCATAAAAATGTTAAAATTAATTTTACACTTTATTTTACTGATATTATAACAAAATAAGAATAAAAAACCAGTAGAAAAAAGAATAATCCCTTAGATTTTTGCACTTTATGGACAACAAACTGAATATATGTCATGCACCCAAATAGATTTGAAAGGAGTCGATTCAATATGGGAACCAGAAAAATCTGCCCCAAATGCGGCGTTTCTAATCCGGAAGATGCTTCTTACTGCAGGCAATGCGGGATGTTGCTGATGCAGCAGGGACCGACTGTACAGGGACCCAAGCCACAGGAAAATGGTCAGATATCGGGCACTTCTGCAACTGCTCAGGATGACAGCAAGCCGCAGAGCAATGACGCTCCGGCGGGGAACCAGCCGCCCTCTTACACTTACGGGCAGCCGCAGAGCAATGATGCTCCGGCGGGGAACCAGCCGCCCTCTTACACTTACGGGCAGCCGCAGAGCAATGGCGCTCCGATGGGCAGCCAGCCACCCTCTTACACTTACGGGCAGCCGCAGGGCAATGACACTCCAACGGGGAGCCAGCCGCCCTCTTACACTTACGGGCAGCCGCAGGGCAATGACACTCCAAC
>DHDR01000030.1:37177-39135 GCA_002399445.1 Ruminococcaceae bacterium UBA4871
TTACACTTACGGGCAGCCGCATCGTCATATGCCACAGTATCCATTCGGACAAGTCGGCCGTCCGTTTGGCTACTTTGATGGCTATTTTGAACCAGGCAGTATGACGCCTTTGCGCAGCCGTATTGCGGCGGCGGTTCTCTGTTTGCTCCTTGGCCCGTTTGGCATTCATAAATTTTATGTAGGCCAGTGGGGATGGGGAATTGTTTCCCTGTTCCTGCTTATTACGCTGGGATGGACTGGGTGGATTTGGGGGATTGTCTATGCAATTTCCATTGCGGAAGCGATTCTGCTTTTTACCATGTCAAATGAAGACTTCCAAAACAAATATCATGTGAGGCCTTTGTAACTGAACAGGCGGGAATTCACACAGCGCCCGTAAAAAGTTACGTGCAAAATACCATTTTCTCTGGCTTCTCATTTCCTTTCCAGAAAAGTTTCCAGAACCTTGCGTTTTATGTGCGGGAATGGTATACTTTTCATATATAACAGACTCTTGGGACGGAACTGCTTCGATTGGATTCAGCGGCGTTGTGGTTCCCTCCGGAAAAGAAGGAAAGAACGGAATGAAACTAGGCATCGTCGGATTGCCGAATGTCGGCAAAAGCACCCTTTTTAATGCAATTACCAATGCAGGCGCACAAAGCGCCAATTATCCTTTTTGCACAATAGAGCCGAATGTCGGCATTGTTGCTGTACCGGACAAGCGTCTGGACAAGCTGGCTGAAATGTACCATCCGCAGAAGTATACCCCGGCAAGCATTGAATTTGTCGATATTGCGGGTTTGGTGAAGGGTGCCAGCAAAGGAGAAGGACTGGGTAACAAATTCCTTGCAAATATTCGTGAAGTGGATGCCATTATCCATGTGGTGCGCTGCTTTGTCAATGATGATATTGTTCATGTGGAGGGCAGTATTGACCCTGCCCGCGATATTGATACCATCAATGTGGAATTAATCCTTTCTGACTTGGAAGTATTGGACCGCCGTATTGAAAAAACCAAGAAAATGATCAAAGCTGATAAAAAATATCAAGTTGAACAGGACTTTTTCCTGCGGGTAAAAGAAGCTTTAAATAATGGTCAACCCGCCCGCAGTGTGGAGTGTACAGAAGAGGAAGCGGCTTTGCTTTCCAGTGTCAACCTTTTGACGAACAAGCCGATTTTGTATGCTGCCAATATGAGTGATGAGGATTTTAAAAATGGCATTGATGATAATGCATATTTGAAAGTCGTGAAAGAGATTGCGGCAAAGGAGCATGCCGGTGTATTACCGATTTGCGCCGAAACAGAGGCGGAAATTGCCGGTATGGAACCGGATGAAAAGGAACTGTTCCTTTCGGATTTGGGGTTGGAGGAATCCGGATTAGACCGCTTGATTCAAGCATCCTATTCTTTATTGGGGCTAATCAGCTTTTTAACGGCTGGAGAACCGGAAGTCCGTGCATGGACCATTAAAAAGGGCACCAAGGCGCCGCAGGCAGCTGGTAAAATCCACTCTGACTTTGAGCGTGGTTTTATCCGCGCAGAAGTGGTTGCCTTTGATGATTTGATGGCCTGCGGCAATATGAATGCTGCAAAGGAAAAAGGTCTTGTCCGCAGTGAAGGAAAAGACTATGTTATGCAAGATGGTGATGTTGTACTTTTCCGCTTTAATGTGTGAAATAAAGCAGATTTGAAAGATAGGAAAATACGTGATTCAAAAGTAGCTGTCAATGTGCTTTTAAACGTCGATTTTTCTCAACAATGTATGCGTAGATAACAAATGCAAATAATAAATAAAGATAAAATGAGGTTCGGAGGACCGCTGTATGTTACGATAAATCAGATGCTTCTTTTTAAGTGTGTAGTATTTGTTTGTTCTGCGGCGGTTATGATTTTGTGGCAATGGTACGTGTCTCTCAATTTTTCAAATAGGCCTAAATTAAAATCATATAAAGTGGCATTGTAAAGTAAACATGAA
>DHDR01000006.1:0-23805 GCA_002399445.1 Ruminococcaceae bacterium UBA4871
CTTCCGCTGCTCCCTCTGAAAATCCCAGAACATCTTCTGCACAACCGTCATCGGTACCATCTGTTTCAAAACCAGCATCCTCCCCGTCCAGTAAGTCCGCTTCCAGTAAACCGGCGGCAGCGTCCAGTTCTCAAAAGCCAGCAAGTTCTGAACCTGACGTAACGTACCGTCCCATCAAGGGCTGTGTAGCGCCGCGTATGGCTGAGTATCATCCCGTTATAAAGATGTATTCCTATGCCACCGTAAAACGCATATACACAAAGAAGCTGGCTTCCGGGAAAGCAAATGTCCTGATGTACTACACCCTGTCTGTTGCTGGGGACAGCATCCCAACCAATACATCCAACCGTATGATGAGTCTTACCATGCAGGACAGTAAAAATGTTGGCCATTGGATAGTAACAGCTGCGTTGGATACAAAAGCCCATAAAACAAGATAAGTATGAAAAGGAAATAACTGTCAAAAGAGCCGGAAAAGTAGGACAAATTTAACCTAATAAAAGAGGTGTGCAAAATGAAAATAAGTACAAATAATTTAGTACCCATTTCTGATGCAAATCAGAACTTTTCACAGGTGGCCAAACGGGTTGATAAGGATGGATCGGCTATTATTATGAAAAATAACAAACCACGCTACTTGCTTGTTCCATTTCAGCAGGCAGAAAGAGAACAGAATGAAGAAGATGATGTTTTTGAAATTACGCAGCGTCTTTTAAAGAAAAATCAGGTTGTTTATAACGAATTGAAAAAGAAGGACAGCTGAGTTTTTAAAGTTCAGCTGTCCTTCTTTAAGTTTATAGCTGCTGCTGTACATATCCAGTAAGTGCTTCGGTTACAACGGCGTTTAGTGTTTGATTGCTGGACTGCGCAATCAAATCCAACTTACGGTGAAGTTCCGGAGTAATCCTAATATTGAAGGAGCCTTTATAGGATTTTTGAGGTTCTTTATGAATGCGCGCGCATAGATCCAGGTAGTCATCAACAGAGGCTTTAAAATCCTGTTTTAGACCTGTAATATCAGTTCCCTCGTAACTGATAGAATCTGCTATTCCAATGACCTGACCAAAAAGGCAATCATCTTCGGCAGAATAGGCAACGGTTCCTCTATAGCCTTTGTACTCTAAATAATTTTTCACTGTATCAGACCATCCTTTCTTAAAGTGTCAATTACAATGTCCAGAACGTATCGTTTTAGTGTTGGCTGCGGATGCGGCTTGTGAAAAGTTATCACAGAATTATTTTTTGAAATGAAGCGGACGCGGGAACCGTTTGGAGCCGTATCTTCATTATAGCCGAATCACCATCTATAAGTATACTGCAATTCATTTGAAATTGCAACTACTATATAGTTGCAAAATAGGGAGGCAAACATGAAAATTCAATATAGTTTGTGGCTGACTTGCATTACAGATGTACTATCATGAAGAAATGCGGAGCAGAAAAAACGTTATCAGAGACATTTCCACAACTTAAAAGAGTATGCAAATCAGAACTTTTCACAGGTGGTCAAACGGGTTGATAAGGATGGGTCAGCTATTATTATGAAAAATAACAAACAACGCTACTTGCTTGTTCCATTTCAGCAGGCAGAAAGAGAGCAGAATGAGGAAGATGATGTTTTTGAAATTACGCAGCGTCTTTTAAAGAAAAATCCGGTTGCTTATAACGAATTGAAAAAGAAGGACAACTGAGCTTTTAAAGTTCAGCTGTCCTTTTCAGGTTGTTAAAATAAATCGGCGTGTGTGCCGGTACGGACCAGCACTAATGTTAAAATGTCTGATTTTATTTGATAAACGAGGAGCCAATCAGAAAGGATGTGGCATTCAAATACATTTTGGTAGTGCTTTGAGTTATTCAAAACATGAACTCGGTAACGTTCCGGCAGGGGTTGCTCATTTGCCAACATAGTAATGACTTTATTCAATAGGGAAAGATTTAGGCCGCGTTTTTTGGCAATTTTATAATCTTTTTTAAATTGTGACTGATATTCAATCTTCAGCATTTAAATCCTCCATCAGTGCGTCAACACTCATAAATGGACCATGAAGATTTTGGCCACTTATGGCATCGTCGATGGCAGCTTTTGTAACGCTATTTGGAGTATCGAGTTGTAATGGGAATGGAATGCTATGCGTGCGAATAACTTGCCGTAAAAAAATATTCACTGCAGTGGTTGTATCCATTCCTAGTTCAGAGAAAATTTCCTGCGCTTGCTTTTTAACCTCACTGTCCATACGGATATTCATACTGGTACTACTCATACAATCACACTCCTTTATACATATTATTATACTGTATTATATGCATAATGTAAATACAATAGACGCAATAAATGAAAATATGCGATTATTTTTATAATAGCTGTGAGGAGGTAAACATCCAATATAGTTTGTGGTTGAACTGGGTATGTATCGAGATGCAGAAAAAGCCCAATGGTTGTACGGATATTTAGAAAATTTGCACGGGTGCAGCGAGTATGGTTGGTATCTGCAGCATATTAAGTGTCCGTCTCATTGCACGCAACTCATTTCAAAGACTTGGAATTACTGCGAAGCTATGAGAGATTCAAACTTTAACCGAAATGATTGACGTTTTGACTGTATAAAACTTATTTTCAGAAAACATTTGCTCTATGAAACTTACAATTATAAGGAGATAAAACCATGAAACTAATTATTGCAGAAAAGCCAGAACTTGGTCGTGCTATTGGTGCGGCGCTCAACCTTTCCCCAGCAGCGGGCGGAACTATGACCGGAAGTGAATATACGGTGGTCTGGGCCTTTGGTCACCTAATGGAACTGGAAGAGCCGGAAAAGCTGGACTCCAAATATAAGAAGTGGAACCTTGCAGACCTGCCCATGTATTTTGACCCGTGGCCGTCCGTTGCCATTGACGGTAAAGCGGACCGACTTGCACAAATCGGACAACTTATCCAACAGGCCGATAGCATTATTCATGCCGGTGATCCGGATGATGAGGGACAGTATCTGATTGATGAAATTCTGGACCATTTTCATAACACAAAACCGGTGCTGCGCGTTTTTATCAATGACAATACACCCTCCGAAATTCAAAAAGCCTTTTATCAGCTGCAGCCAAACGAAAACTTCCGGTCAATTGGCGAAGCAGCACATGCCCGCGCACTGTGCGATAAAACCTTTGGATATAATTACAGCCGTTTCTTTGGTCTGACCTTGAACGTGAAAGGTCTGTCTGTTGGTCGTGTGCAGACACCAACACTGGGACTGGTTGTCAACCGTGACCGGCAGATTGAAAACCATGTGAAGCAGAAATACTTTGAACTGACCGCTTCTGCTGTGTTAAGCGGGGCAGCGATAAACCTGACCTTTAAACCGGACAAACAGTTTCTGAATGATGGTGGGCACATTACCGACCGTGCTTTCTTTGCCAGTGTAATTGCAGATATTCCCGCTCCAGCGTCTGTTCATGTGACAAAACAGCAGAAAAAGGAAGCGCCGCCACTGCCGTTTAACCTTGTTAAATTGCAGGCATATATGAATGAAAAGTACAATTTATCTGTATCGCGAACATTGGAGATTACGCAGGAACTGCGCGACAAGTTCCATGCAATTACCTATAACCGCAGTGACTGTCAGTACCTGAATGCCGAGCAGTATGATGCCGCGCCGCAGCTGCTGCAGGGTATTATGCGGCGACTTGGAATACAGCTGTCGTTGGATTACAGTATTCATTCAAAATGTTTCAACGATGCGAACGTGACAGCACATCACGCAATTATCCCAACAAACGCTCAGTTTGATTTATCAGCCCTCTCAGATGAACAGCAGAAAGTGTACATCGAAATTGCGAAGCGGTATCTGGTACAGTTTCTGCCGCCCATTGCACTGGAGGAAACGAAAGCAGATGCCGAAGTGCCTGCCAAGGGTTCTTTTCAGGCAGCTTCTATCCGCATCCTTGAACGAGGCTTTTCTGCCTACTACCCTGCAAAGTCGTTCAAGGCTGCTGCTTTGAGTGACGTACCGGCTGGGAACTATTCCGTGCAGCTCGGCAACTATCGAATTGCAGAAAAATTCACTGCGCCGCCCAAGCGGTACACACAGGCAACTCTGATTATGGACATGACGCAGGTTGCAAAGTATGTGACAGATCCACAAGCGAAAGCTGCTCTGCAGGCGAAAGACAAGGATAAGAAAGGGGAGAATGGATCTATCGGCACCCCAGCAACTCGTGACAGTATTATTGAAACATTAATTAAGCGCGGGTACATACAAGATGACGGCAAGCATCTGGTATCTACACAGTATGGACGCCAATTCTATGATTTACTGCCGGATGACATTAAAAAGCCGGACCTAACGGCCCTTTGGTGGACAATCCAAGAGGATATTAAGTCCGGGAACGCGCAAATATCTGATATGACCAATTCTGTACTTGCATCCATTCGCAAGCATCTGCAGGACGATTATTCTGCTGTCCATGTCGACCATGCGGCGGATCGGGAAGAAATAGGGAAGTGTCCTCTCTGTGGCAAACCGGTATACGAAACGAAATTATCCTTTGCTTGCTCAGGGTATAAGAATGGCTGTAAGTTTGCTATCTGGAAAGAAAACGGATTCTTTAAGCATTTCGGCAAAAAGGTGACCAAGGCTGCAGCGAAAACACTGCTTGGTCCGTACCACCGCTGCCTTGAAAGGAATTTAACCAGCAAAGCCGGTAAAAAATATGATGCATACTTTAAAATGACGATCCAAAATGGCAGACCGCAGTTTTCAATAGAATTTCCCAACAAAAAGAAAACCACTACAAAACGAAATTTCCGAAGTTTTAGATGATAAAAATAACCTCCGCTTTCCAACGGAGGTTATTTTTTTATATATTTTTGTGATTCCATTCTTTGCCCCATGCGGATAGCGACTCAGATGATTTTTCAAGCCCGTTCAAACCCGTAAAAATGGTACAAATAAGTTGGTACTGGCTGGCCTTTCATTTTGCGCGGGTGGTGGCCCTCATATGGCTTCAAATCAGCATCCGCCTGTCGGAATGGGGTTAATGGGGTATGTTTCAGCGTTCCGTTAGGCAACTCCAAAACTCTTTCTTGTGGCAGGCACTGGATATCCGCAAATGTCGGTTTACAAATTTCTATGATTTNNAATATGCAAGAACTGTCCGGCGAGCAGGCCCGCGCCGCGCTTGCAGCAAAGGCATTGAAAGAGAAGCAGATTGCCGACCTTCGCGCGGAGCTGAAAAAAGAAACTCAGTTCAGCCGGAAAGCGGAACTCAGCATGAAAATAAAAGAACTGCAAATGAAAAATTGGAGTGTTATAAATGACAACACTGAACGGGAAAACCCCTGATTTAGCGAAAGAAAAAATTAAAAAGCTGAAAGCCATTTTCCCGGATATCTTTGAGGAAGGTAAAATCGACTTTAGCAAGCTCAAACAGGATCTGGGCGAATATGTGGACGATGAAAAGGAACGTTACAATTTCAGCTGGAACGGCAAGGGCCGCGCACTCCGCCTTTCGCAGACACCCAGCGCAGGAACTCTGCGCCCCTGCCCGGAAGAAAGCAAAAACTGGGGCAGCACAAAGAACCTTTATATTGAGGGCGACAACCTGGAAGTGCTGAAACTTCTGCAGAAAAGCTACCACGGCAAAGTCAAGATGATTTACATTGACCCGCCGTACAACACGGGCAATGATTTTGTTTACCCGGACAATTTCACCGATAGCATTGAGAATTACAAGGAAATTACCGGACAGGTGAACGACGAAGGCCACGCAGTCAGCACAAACAGCGAGGCCAACGGGCGCTACCATACTGACTGGCTGAATATGATGTATCCTCGGTTGAGGTTAGCAAGAAATTTACTCACAGACGACGGCGTGATTTTTATCAGCATTGACGACAATGAGGCTGCCAGCATGAAAAAAATCTGTGATGAAGTATTCGGAGAGCAGAATTACATTGGTATATACATTAAACAATCAAAAGTAGGTGGAGGTAGTGATACAAAATTCATTGTGAAGGAACATGAATATTGCGTTGTTTATGCAAAGGACATCAATTTCACAAGTGAGATGTATATTTCGCATGATGAAGATTACATAAAAAGATATAAAGAAGAAGATGCAAATGGGAGATTCTTTTGGGATACATTTGCACGGCCAGGTTTAAAACATCCAATACATTATGATATTGTTGCACCTGATGGTACTATAATGAATTATGGTTGGATTCATGGAAAGGAAAGATATGAACAGGAACTTAAGGAAGGACTGGTACGAATAGTTCCCAAAAGTGGTGATGGCTGGTCAGTACAATTTAAACAATACTTAAACTTGAGCGGCAAAAAGCCAAGAAGTATGACTATGGACTTTGGTGGAAGTATTGAGGGAAAGAGTGATATTGATTCTTTATTTGAAAGTGAAAAGTTATTTAGCTACCCCAAATCTGTTAAATACTTAAAAACGCTTTTTGACACAATTAAAGATAATAATGCAGTTGTTCTTGACTTTTTCTCAGGCTCCGCCACAACAGCCCACGCCGCGATGCAGCTAAACGCCGAGGACGGCGGCAGCCGCCGCTTTATCATGGTGCAGCTTCCGGAGCCCTGCCCCAAAGACAGTGAAGCGGCGAAAGCCGGTTATAAAAACATCTGCGAAATCGGCAAGGAGCGTATCCGCCGCGCCGGTGAAAAAATAAAAACGGAAGTAGAAGAGCAAAACACGCAGTTGAAATTGGATGAGGTGCCGAAAAAGGTACCGGACATTGGCTTTCAGGTGTTTAAGCTGGATTCTTCCAACCTGAAGAAATGGAACACAGAAGCCGGAATGACCGCAGATTTTGTGGACGGCTCCGAGCAGTTGAATTTCAGTGCGGAGAAGCTGGCGCATGACTTGCAGGCAGCCGTTGAAAATTATATACCCGGCCGCACCGAGCAGGATGTCGTGTACGAGATTTTGCTGAAAATGGGCTTTGACCTTACCTGGCCGGTGGAAGAAAAAGTGGTTGCCGGAAAGAAAGTGTATGTGGTAGCGCTGGGTGCACTGATGCTGTGTCTTGAGAATGACATCACACCGGATGTGGCGCGTGGGATTGCAGAACTGTATAAGCAGCTTGCGCCGGAGACGTGGAAGGTCGTTTTCCGCGACAACGGCTTTGCTTCGGACAGCGACAAAGTGAATGTCCACGAAATTCTCAAGTCCGCCGGGCTTGAAGAAGACGCATTTACAACGGTGTGAGGGGATCAGCATGAAACTTCAATTTGACGCAAATTTATCGTACCAGCAGCAGGCCGTTTCTTCGGCTGTGGGCTTGTTCCGCGGCCAGCCAAGAAAGCAATATAATTTTACAGTGCCGGATTTATACGGCCAAATCAATCTTGCCGGCGGAATCGGTGTTGGCAACTGCCTGAGGCTGAGTAAGGAAGAAATTCTGAAAAATTTGCAGGCAGTTCAGCTGCGCAACGGCCTTCCGCAGAGCAAGTCGCTCAAAGGCGGCAAGCTGGACTTTGATATAGAGATGGAAACCGGAACGGGCAAAACGTATGTTTACCTGCGCTCGATTTTTGAGCTGAATAAAGCGTATGGATTTACAAAATTCATTATTGTTGTGCCGGGTATCGCCATTAAAGAGGGCGTGTACAAGACCCTGCAAATCACGCAGGAACACTTCAAGAACTTATATGACAACGTGGTGTACGACTATTTTATCTATGATTCCAGCAAGCTGGAACAGGTGCGCAGTTTTGCCGTGAATGATACCATTTCAATTATGGTTATTAACATCGGCGCTTTCCGAAAATCATTCAGCGACACCGATGAAAACGGCAATTTAATTACGGGACTGGATCGAAAAGAGCTGGAGAAGAAAGCCAACATTATTCACCGCACCGATGATAAACTGAATGGTTCCAAACCGATTGAACTGATTCAGGAAACGAACCCGTTCGTTATTATTGACGAGCCGCAGAGCGTGGATACCACACCAAAATCCAAAGAAGCCATTGCTTCCCTGCATCCTCTTTGTATCTTCCGCTATTCCGCCACGCATGTGGAAAAGCATAACCTGATTTACAAGCTGGACGCAGTGGACAGCTTCGATATGGGGCTTGTCAAACAAATTGAAGTGGCCAGCTTTGCTTCGGAAGACAACCATAATATGGCGTATTTCAAACTGAAATCCGTAGATAACAAAAAAAGCCCGATTACGGCAAGAATTGAAATGGATGTTCTGGTAAAAGGCGTTGCCACGCGCAAGACCGTAACAGTCCGCCAAAATGATGATTTGTACAAACTTTCAAAAGGGCACGATGTTTACGAGAATTACATTGTGGATGAAATTTACTGCGAACCGGGAAACGAATACGTCAGTTTTACCGCCAAACCCACAGTTCTGCGCCTTGGAAAAGCGGTTGGCGACGTGGATGACCTGACTGTAAAGGATCAGCAGATTCGCCGCACGATTCAGGAGCATCTTGACAAAGAACTGGTTCTGAACCCGCAGGGTATCAAAGTCCTGAGCCTGTTTTTCATCGACCGCGTGGCAAATTACCGCTATTACGATAAAGACGGCAATCCACACAAGGGCATTTATGCGAAACTTTTTGAAAAGAACTACAAAGAATTGATTCAACTCCCCAAATACCGCAAATTGGCGGGTAATCTGCGAGACTTGGGTGCCGACGTGAGCAAAGTACATAACGGCTATTTTTCTCAGGACAAAAAAGGAATTATGAAAGATACCAGCGGAACAACGGCGGCGGACGAAAATGCATATAATCTGATTATGAAAGACAAGGAGCAGCTTCTTTCCTTTGATTCCAAACTGCGGTTTATCTTTTCGCATTCTGCTCTGCGTGAAGGATGGGACAACCCGAACGTGTTTCAAATCTGCACTCTGAACGAAACACATAGTGAGGTCAAAAAGCGGCAGGAAATTGGCCGCGGCCTGCGCCTTTGCGTCAACCAGAACGGGGAACGCCAATATGGCAATTCCATCAACACCTTAACCGTCATGGCAAATGAAAGTTACATCGAATTTGCTGCCGGACTTCAGCACGAATACGAGGAAGACGAGGGAATTCGTTTCGGTATTCTGGAGACATATTCTTTTGCCAACATCTCGGTCAAGCATGCGGATGGAACAACGGCCTATCTGGGTGAGGAAAAATCCGGTGATATCTATCATCTCTTTACTAAAAAAGGCTACATTGATAAAACCGGTCGTGTACAGGACAAGCTGCGAAAAGCTCTGCGCGATGACCTGCTGGAAGTCCCGGAAGATGTTATTGCCAGCAAGCCTGCGATTACTGCAATTTGCAAAAGGGTATGCGGCAGCTTGAAAATTCGTCCTGCAAATAATAAACGTGTGGTTACTCCGAACAAAGAAGTCCTTCTCAGCCCGGATTTTAAGGATTTATGGGATCGCATTAAGTACAAAACAACTTACTCGGTGGATTTTGACAGCAACAAATTAATTGAAAAATGCTGCGATGAAATGCGGCGCACCATGGGTACCATCCAGCCTGCTAAGCTGATTTTCACAGAAGCGTCCCTGAATGTTACTGAGGGCGGCGTGCTGACGAAAGAGCATAAGCACCGTGGTATGTATGTTCAAACAATTCGGCAGCCGCTGCCGGATATTGTGACCTACCTGCAGAATGCCACAAATCTAACCCGGCGCACCATTGCAGATATTCTGGTGCGCAGCAAAACACTCAATATTTTCTATAAAAATCCTCAGCGGTATATGGAAGAAGTATCGGCAATTATGAAACGGCAAATGCGCAGCTTGCTGGTTGACGGCATTAAATACACGCGTCTGGGCGATGATGAATACTACGCGCAGGAACTGTTTGAAACGGAAGAACTTACCGGGTACTTGGAGCACAACATGATTGCCAGTAAGAAATCAGCATATCATTATGTGGTTTATGACAGCGCTAATGAAAAAACTTTTGCCGAGCGTTTTGAGGCAAACAACGCCGTGAAACTCTATGCAAAATTGCCGAGCTGGTTTAAAATATCCACTCCGCTTGGGAGCTACAATCCAGACTGGGCAATTTTGATTGAGCAGGATGGCGAAAAGAAGCTGTATTTTATTCTTGAAACAAAAGGCAGTACGCTGAAGGAGGACCTGCGTCAGACAGAATCCGGAAAAATCGAATGCGGCCGCCGTCACTTTGCCGCATTAGGCGAACAGATTACCTTTGATATTGCAGACAAGTTTGACGATTTCATCGAAAGATTTTAGGCATCGTTAGAAATATGGCGGCAGACACAGGTGCTGTTTTAAATACTGGTTCTTCTTGTGGACAATCCTACACGGTTAAAATCAGCAGTTCTGGAAAGCCTTATGATGCCTATATTGTAATGACGATTGACCGTACCGGACAGTCAAAATTTTCTTTCAATAGAATTTCCCAACAAAAAGAAAACAACTACAAAAAGAAAACAACTACAAAAAGAAATTTCCGAAGTTTCAGATGATAAAAATGACCTCCGTTTTCCATCCGCGGAGGTCATTTTTTATGCTCTTTTGTTTCACTATTAGGTAGCGCAGAGGGAATAGCAGCAAGAGGCAGGTCTCACAGAACTCCCATAAGGGCGTTTCGCCTAAAATAGGAACTGGTTCCGGCTTTAGAACGGAAGATCATCATCGTCTGGCAATGCTTGGAAATCACCTGTGTCACCAGAGACGGATTTTGGGGAAGAAGACGTGGTATCTTTTTTAGCATTTGATTTACTGCCACAGAAACCTACATCATTGGCGAGAATATATGGTCTACCATATCGTTTATTGCCATCATGGTCTGTATAATCGTCAGCGACGCGTAGAGCACCATGTACTTCAATCATATCTCCTTTAGAGAAATTCCTGCAAATAAATTCTGCTGTGCCGCGCCAAGCGGTTACATCCAGAAAATCAGCTTTCTGTTCCTGGTCTTTGCGCCAAGGGCGATTGACTGCAATACGGATGCCTGTGACAGCAATGTCACTTGTTGTGTGCCGCAATTCAGGGTCAGCTACTAATCTGCCAGTTTCAACTACTACATTCATTTTGTTACCTCCCGCCGGGATTACCGGCCATTTATGCATTTCTTATGTATAATATAATTGCACACTAAAAGGTGCACAAATTGCTTCCAATTTGCGTTTTACTTCCAGAGAAATAGATAAATTCAGCGGAATAATTTTCAGATCTTGTGCGATACAAGGAATGCTTTTTCGACTTTTTCCATTTCTATCTCTTCCTTTCTTAATTTTTGTGTTCATCATCCATGCCAAATTACAATTTTCACTTCATATATATGCTGTTTTGCGGAGCGGACGCGGAATGCGAAATTTAAGCGGGACAAGTTGCGGACCTCCGCAACCAAATTGTATGTGCGCCCACTTTGATGGTGTAATTTCCGTCAAAGTGGGCGTATATTTTTTGCACGAATGCACGAACAAATGTACGAACAATTGAATGAATATGATCATTGTCTCAGTTTTGTACAGCATTTTCAAAATTCGGGTTTGCGAAAATATAAATAGTCAAAACGTGATCTGACAGATGCTGTATTGTCCTTCGTCAAAACAGGCTGTCAATGGCGTCATTTACCGCATGACTTTCCACCTGATTCGATAGTTCATAGTTTCTATCGCCGCGCTCGGAATAGTAGCCTTTGGGACAGAATATGGCAGCATATGGTAGTAATAACACGCGAAGATGCAGGAAGAAAAGGGCCGGTGTGAAAATAGAGGACAAAGTGATAAGAGAAAATGCAATAGAAAAAAGGAACTTATCATGATGTCGGAAACATGTCGAAAATATGATGAAGAATTCAAGAAGCGCGCGGTTCGGATGAGTTACAGCAGTGAACGAACAGTAACGCAAGTTGCGGAAAGTCTGGGAATCAGCAGCAACATGCTGTATCGGTGGAGTCATTCGGCGCAGTGGATATTCCATTTCTTATCCTGTCGTAAAAGAGATTATGGCTCAGGAAAGCCTGAAATCCTGCCATTTATGGCGTAGGCAGCGTTCTCTCACAGACAGCCGGGATGCACATTCTGATGCCTGTCAAAATCTGACCAAAGGGCTTGAAATTAACAGACCCTTTCAGGTTTTCTCCAGTGATATCAGCTATATCCGCACTGGGAAAGGATTTGACTATCTGTGTCAAATCAGAGATACTTAAGTGCTCCGGCATAAGCACTGCCTTTTCTGCTGATTTTGTAATGTGTCCATTTGCCTTCCTGCCGACTTTCCACAATGCCGGATTCTACCAAAATCTTCAGGTGGTAGGAGAGCCCGGATTGTCCTAAGTCTAATTGTTCCAATAAAACACAGGCACATTTTTCGCCGCCGCACAGCAACTCAAGTCTTTTTAATTGCTTTTCATCGCAGAATACTTTAAAACACTTTTGCCTATTCTTCATACACGATTGTCAAGTTATCACCTCATATCAAATTATATTCTTTAGTAGAATATGCTTTTTCTTATCAATGAACATAAGATTTATCAAGGCGGTCAGAAGTGCTGAAATGAAGCGGACTAATATTGGAAAGAAAAGAATGCCTGTACTGACACGGATTCCTCTGCCGAAAGAAAACGAATTTTGTCGCGCACCGAATCCGCATGCAGCCAATACAGAAATACGAATTATTTTTTAAATTTATCGTCTAGTTTTTTCAAGTGCTTAACAAGTTCTGCAAGATGCAGTGAAAGGTGCACTAAATCTATATTTTCACAAAGCCCATTGACTTAACAAAAATTGAGTTAAGTTAAATTTTAGTGTAATTTGCATATTTACAGCGCAAATTTTCAAATTTAATTATGCAAAACGCTTGACAAAGAAAAAAGCAAGTGCTATATTTTACTCGTACAAAAGATTTGAAAGCGATGGCAGAAATGGAAATACATAATGTATAGGTCTCACGGTAAGAAAAAGAAATTCTCATTTAAGGAAAAATTGCTGCTTCTGTTTTTTTTCATCATCTTCGCAGCAAGTGTGACGTGGCTCATTGTCTATCGCGTTAATGCTGCAGAGAATGAGGCACAGATGGCAGCCCTGCGGGCATCTGCATTGTCTTCTTCGCAGGTCCCTTCCTCCAGCACACCTCTACCCAGCAGCCAAGTGAAAAGTGCGGCAGCTTCCTCTGCATCTTCGGCGGTTTCCTCAGCAGTACGGGCGTTTCCACAGTTGCAGGCCAAGAACAGCGATATTAAGGCTTGGATACAAATTGAAGGTACGGCGGTGAATTACCCGGTGATGCAGACGCCGAAAGAGCCGGAGTATTACCTTCACCGAAACCTTGCGAAGCAGGCAGAAAGCCGTGGGCTTCCGTTTTTGGATGTCAAGTCAGACCTGAAGAAAAGCAAAAACTATCTGGTATATGGCCATAATATGCGGGACGGCACCGCATTTGCCGGGCTTCTGGGGTATCTTGACAAAAGCTTTTGTAAGAAGCATCCAATCATTCACTTTGATACACAGAACGGTACAGGAGACTATCAGGTCATTGCTGAGTTTCGTTCTAAAATTTACCGAACAGACAGCAAAGCCTTTAAATATTATCAGTATGCAGATATTGAAACAAAAAACCATTTTGACACTTACATCAAGAATGTGAAAAAACGTGCAGACTATGATACGGGGCTCACTGCTTCCTACGGAGAACAACTGCTGACCCTTTCCACATGCTATCAATTTGTGAAAAACGGGCGGCTTGTAATTGTGGCCAAAAAGGTCAAATGAACGCTATTACAATTCACTTGACCTGTTGGGAATAAAACATTCATTGATTTGGAAGGAGATTAGAAATGAAAAGGTCCAAAAAGTTGGTAGCGGGCATTATGGCAATGGCCATAATGATGTCTTCCGCAATTGCGATGGCTGCCACTCCCGCGTCAGCAGCAGGCAAGGAAGTAACCGTTTACTTCCAGAACACACAGAACTGGAGCAGTGTTTACGCTTACTTATGGGCAGGCTCCGGCAACATTAAGGGCACCGCTGCATGGCCCGGCCAGAAAATGGCTAAGGTAGCAGGTGCGGACAACTGGTATGAAGTTAAGTATACGGCGGGTGCTCCATTTAACGTAATTTTTAACGACAATGCACAGCCCAAACCCCACCAGACTGCAGACCATACACCGAAAAATTTGGCAGCCGACAAAGACGCTTATTGGTTTGTACCGGGCGGCGCTGCAAAATCTAACGACAATGGTTTAACACCGGCTGGCACTGCCATCACAGTTTACACAGAGGCACAGGCCGGTTTCCCAAAGCCTGCTGCAGCAACCACTTCTTCAAAGGATGCAACAAGCAGTAAGGCAGCAGCAGCTGCCACGACTCCTTCCACTGCGTCCGCAGCAACTGCAGATGCGTCCCCGAAAACCGGTGACGCAAACGAAAATGCACCGATCCTTGTTACCACCACTGCACTGCTTGCTTTGGCTGGTATGGGTACAATCCTCATCCGTAAAAAAGTAAAGGCATAAAAACACTTTAGCCGCAGCTGCAAAAGCCGAGGGCGCAGCAAATGCTGCAGCCCTCGGCTTTTGCAAAAAGATGATTTACAGCTGTTCACTTTCCAGCAGAACGCAGTTGGTACTGCTGGCCTGATAATCCAGCGAGAGCATATCCTGCAGAACCTCCGCGGCAACAGCTGCTTTGGTTCGATTTGGTATGTGAAGTACCGGTGAGCTGGGAGAGAACAGCCCTGGATTACCAAGTGCGGCACAGATGCAAAGGTCTTTGCAGGGGAACAGTGCCTGTGCCTGCATTCCGAGCACGTCACCCAGAACAATCCCTTTCCGGTTTGCATGCCCTTGCAGAAAACTGGACAGATTGGACCCGGCAGAGTTGATAAAGATGTCTTTTGTCAAAAAGTACTGGGAAAACTGCTCCATCTGGTACTGACAGCAAAAGTCCTCCATCAGCAGGAAAGGCTGCTCAGTTTCCAGCAGGCTTTTTGCCTGTGTGAACAGAGCAGTGTAATCTGGGCGGATTTCACAGAATAAAGGGTCATTTACAATGCAGTCTATAAACAGAATTGGTACATAATAGCCTTCCGTGATTTTACGAACCGTTCGGTTGTCGGTGTCAATCATAAAGACCGCGTCAAGGCTGTGCTTTTTCACAATACCCATATCTTGAGAAAGGTTTTTGGTGGTAATCAAGATCGTTTCATAACCCATGGTGCGCAGCTGATTGCTGAGTTCTGCGGCAAGGTCATAATAAAGTATCTTTTTTCCGGCGGTGTTTGTTTCTTTCAGATTAATGATAACACCAATTAGGCCGCTTCGGGTTTTGCTGGCGGCACGTACAGCACGCGGTTCATAGTGAAGCCGCGTGGCAGATTCCATTACTTTCAGCCGGGTTTCATGGCTGATCTTCTCCTTCTCAGAATGATTTAAAACATAGGAGACCGTAGCAACAGAGATACCGCAGTCCTTAGCGATATCCCGCATGGTGATTTTGCAATTTCCCATATACAACGCTCTCTTTTCTATACTTATGTGCTTATTATAGCACTGGCAAAAATGAATGGCAATTTCAAATTACAAGTTGTGGGATGATATTTAGGGAGGTCGAAAAATGAAGAAAAAAGTCAGCTCTGTCATCCTTTCCTGCATCTTTTGGGGAAGTGGACAGTTCTTCATTGCGAAAAAGAAAATCCGGGGGCTTTTGTTCTTTGCGGCGCAGGTACTGCTGTTGGCAATTGAATTGCTTTCCGGCTATTGGTTCAACTGGTTTGCCGGTGAGATCGCTCACTTTGACATTGGTACTTACGGCGGCTATTTTACGAAAGGGTTATGGGGACTGTTTACGCTGGGCACAACGCCCGGTGTAGGCGGAGACCACTCCACGCTGCTGCTCATAAACGGTATTCTTACGTTGATGGCGTTGCTGGTGTTCGTGGGTATCTATGTCTGGAACATCCGGGACGCTTATAAGCTGGGGCGGCAGCTGGATGAAACGGGAACAATTGCAGCTGTGCCCAGCCGGATTAAGCGCCGCAAAGCGTTTCCGTATCTGGTCCTGCTTCCGATTGGCATTATCATTGCGCTGGTCGTTTTCATGCCAATCGTATTTTCTGTTCTGACCGCATTTACAAATTATGACGCCAACCATATGCCACCTGGACAGCTGGTCAGCTGGGTGGGGCTGAAAAATTTCTTTAAGCTGTTTAATGTACCGATTTGGTCACAGACTTTCTTCGGCGTTTTGATTTGGACGGTTGTTTGGGCAGTCTGCGCAACTTTTTCCACTTACTTTCTTGGGCTGTTTCAGGCACTTATCCTTAACAGCCGCCATGTGAAACACCGTGGAATTTTCCAGACGATTTACATATTGCCATGGGCCATTCCCGGCATGATCACTTTGCTGGTGTTCCGTAACCTGCTCAATGGTCAGTTTGGCCCGCTCAATCAGTTCCTGATGAACATTCACTTGATAAAAGACCGTATCCCGTTTTTGACAGACCCGACCATTGCAAAAGTCTCTGTCATCCTGGTGAATTTATGGATGGGCTTTCCGCAGTTTATGGTGATGCTGCTTGGCATTATGTCGAATCAGGATGCCAGCCTTTATGAAGCGGCGGAAATTGACGGTGCAAATAAAATGCAGGTATTTTCGTACATTAAGCTGCCGCTGCTGACGAGGGCTACTGCGCCGCTGATTGTTATGAACTTTGCAGCAAATTTCAATGCCTTCGGTGCAATTTACTTCCTGACAAACGGTGGCCCGACCAATCCTTCTTATCAGTTCGCAGGCGATACAGATATCCTCATCTCCTGGATTTACAAACTGACATTGAATCAGCATATGTACAGCATGGCAGCTGTTATGAATATCCTTATTTTTGCATTTATTGCTGCTGTGTCTATATGGAACTTCCGTCGGACCAATGCGTTTAAGGAGATGTGAGACATGAAAAATAAAGTGAATTCCTTTTTTGTACATTTGGAATTGGTGGTTATGGCACTGCTGGTGCTGATACCGATTGTCTGGATCGTGCTTTCTGCATTCAACCCAGGCAATGGCCTTGCAACTTCCTCATTGGTTCCGAAATCACTGACGCTGAAAAATTTTAGCCGCCTGTTTACAGAAACCAATTACAGGCAGTGGTTTATGAATTCTTTGACGATTGCGGTACTCAATACAATTTTTAGTGTGGCACTGGTCCTCGTTACTGCATGGATTATGTCTCGGTTCAAATTCAAGGGCAAGAAAACAAGCCTGATGGCCATTTTGCTGCTCTCCATGTTTCCTACGTTCCTTTCCATGACGGCACTTTACACGCTGTTTTTAAACTTTGGCTTGCTGGATAAACCTGTCGCGCTGACGATCATCTATGTTGCCGGTGCCATTCCGTACAATGTTTGGCTGGTAAAAGGATACTTGGACGGCTTGCCGAAAGAAGTGGANNATGACGGCACTTTACACGCTGTTTTTAAACTTTGGCTTGCTGGATAAACCTGTCGCGCTGACGATCATCTATGTTGCCGGTGCCATTCCGTACAATGTCTGGCTGGTAAAAGGGTACTTGGACGGCTTGCCGAAAGAAGTGGATGAGGCGGCATACATCGATGGATGTTCCTATTTTATGACGTTTCGTAAAATTATTCTTCCACTTTCTAAACCAATTATTACCTATTGTGCGGTATCCCAGTTTATGATGCCGTGGATGGATTATATTCTGCCCAATATGCTGCTTTCCAGTGATACCAGCAAGACACTTGCTGTTGGGCTGTATGGCCTGATTACCGGGCGTGAGAACACGAATTTTACCATGTTTGCCGCCGGAGCAGTTATCATTGCCGTGCCGATTACAATTCTTTTCATTGTCTTCCAGAAGTATCTGGTGCAGGGGATTGCAGCAGGCGCAAATAAAGGCTAAAACGAAGAATTATAAGGAGGTTCTGATTATGAAATTGAAAAGGATGCTTGCCTTTACACTCAGTGCGTTGATGGTCGGTTCCATGGCAGGCTGCCGTGAACTGCCGAAAAATGCAAAGACCGCTTCTGCTGCGGGCAGTACGGCTGCCTCTGCAGCCGGTGAGCTCAAACCGGAAAGCGGCGCCAAGCTGACTTTCCGTACAAGCAGCGCCACTCAAATTAAATTTGCAAAGGCAGTTGCGAAGAAGTTCGAGGAAAAGTACGGCGTTAAAGTCACTGCGGAGGACGGCAGTGTTTACGACCAAAACAAGGCGAATTTGGAGGCCGCTTCCGGAAAAGGACCGGATGTTTTTATGAGCCCGTATGACAAAACAATAGAAAATCAGCGCGCGGGTTTGCTGCTCAAATTCAATGACGGCATTGCTTCACAATTAAAAAAGGATGTCAGTGACGTTGCCATGAAGACCGTTACCATGAACGGCGGTGTTTATGGTGTGCCGGTATCCGTTGAAACTTATGTGATGTTTTACAACAAAAAGCTTGTAAAGGGTGCGCCGGCAGCCAGTTTTGAGCAGCTGCTCAAGGATTCCAAGGACTTTAACAATGCAGGACAAAACAAGTTCTGGTTCCTTTCTAATGTCAGCGAGGGTGCCACCATGTACCCAATGCTGAGTGTCTATGGATACAAGCCATTCGGCGAAAACGGAACAGATAATGAAAACGCCGGATTTGACAAGCCGGAATTTGAAAAGGGACTGGAAGTGCTCAAAAAGTATCATGATTTGATGCCGGCAGCGTCCGGTGACCTTGCCAACTGGGATTTCCTGACCAATCAGTTCGTGACCGGAAAGACCGCATACCTCATCAGCGGCCCTTGGAATGTCAAGACATTCCGCGACGCCAAGGCAGACTTCGGTGTTACCTCTCTGCCAACTTATGACGGCAAGAAAGAGACTTCCTTTGCCTTTGTGCAGAATGCGCAGGTTTCCGCTTACACAAAGTATCCGAATGCCGCACAGCTTTTTGCTCAGTATCTGGTGTCCAATGAGGGTGCGGAGCTGCTGTATTCTGATGCTTCGTGCATTACTGCCCGCAAAGATATTTCACAGGTCAAGGGTCTGGCGCAGGACGAACAGCTCAGCGCAATTGTTAAGTGCTTCAATGAGTCTATGCCAATGCCGACTGCCAAGCGCGTCAGTTATTTCTGGACAATTGCAGCAAACATTGGTCCGGCTGTGTTTGACGGTAAGATGACACCACAGGCGGCTGCGAAGAAAGCAAAGAGCAATTGGGATTCTTTTCTGAAAGCAGAATAAATTTTACAGTTGGGCTGCGGCTGCATTCTTTCTGCTGCCGTGGCAACGAAGGAGGAAGTTTTGAATCTCCAGGGTATTTGTCATATTCCAAAAAGTAATTATGCATATGCATACACAGAAAAAGATTTAGACATCCGTTTGCGCACAGCCAAGGACGACTGCACAGCGGTTCGTGTGGTGATTTCACAAAAGCACCGCTGGCAGGATAAGAAAAGTTATGACATGGAAAAAGTTGCTTCTGATTGCCTTTTTGACTACTATCAGTACCGATACCATACAGATGATTCGCGTCTGGGGTACTATTTTGAAGTCAGCGACGGTACGGATACGCTGATTTATTCCGAATCCGGTTTTTCTGCTGCTTTTGATGATCAGAACGCCTATTTCCATTATTTTCAGTATCCTTATATTAATAAGACCGACTTGCACCGCATACCGGACTGGGTACATTCCACTATTTTTTATCAGATTTTTGTGGAACGCTTCTGTAACGGTGACAAAACTAATGACCCCGAACCGCTCGAGCCGTGGGGTAAGACGCCCAAACCGCAAAGCTTTTACGGCGGCGACCTGCAGGGTGTGCTGGATAAGCTGCCGTATCTGCAGGAACTTGGGGTAAGCGGGATTTATTTGACGCCGATTTTTCAGTCTCCCAGCAACCACAAATACGACACGACCGATTACCGAAAAGTTGACGAGATGTTTGGCAGCAAAGAGCTGCTTTGCAAACTGGTGCAGCAGGCACACGCAGCAGGCATCCGTGTGGTGCTGGACGGTGTCTTTAACCACAGCTGCTGGTCATTTGCACCGTTTCAGGATGTTCTGGAGCGTGGGGAGCAGTCTCCCTATAAAGATTGGTTCCACATTGACAGCTTTCCGGTAGGGCGCTTTACCGAAGAAGAAGCACACGATTACACCAAGCCGCTGGACTCTTCCCGCTTAAATTACCATGTTTTCGGCACAAGTCCGAGCATGCCGAAATTAAACACAGAGAATCCGGAACTGGAAAAGTATCTGCTGGATACCGTTTCCATGTGGACACGGGACACGGGAATTGATGGCTGGCGTCTGGATGTGTCTGACGAAGTAAACCACGGCTTTTGGCGCGACTTCCGAAAAACCGTTAAAGCAATTAATCCGGAAGCACTGATTATTGGAGAAAACTGGCACAATGCCTATCCATGGCTGCAGGGGGATCAGTTTGACAGTGTGATGAATTATTCGTTTACCAAATCCTGCATCCAGTTTTTTGCCCAGCGGGAAGTAGATGCCGAGCAGTTTGCAGGCGACCTTTCCAGCTATCTGATGCGTAACTCCGAGCAGGTGGACTTTGCCATGCTGAACCTGCTCGACAGCCATGATACCGTTCGCTTTCTGACGTGGTGCGGCGGGGATAAGCGGCTGCTGCGTATGGCCGTACTGCTTTTGTTCAGTTATGTGGGAATGCCCTGCATTTATTATGGAAGTGAAATTGGTATGGAAGGGGGTGGTGATCCGGATTGTAGAAGAACGTTTGACTGGAACCGTAAAAACTGGGATCAGGATTTGTTCCGTTTTTATCAGCAGGTCATTGCTCTTAGAAAGAGCGAAAAAGCGCTGCAGTACGGAACAATCCGTATGTATGCGAAAGAAGGTGTGGTTTACCTGATTAGAGACTGCAGGGGAAGCAGACTGGTCACAATGCTGAACAATACCGACACAGAAAAGTCTGTTTCCCTGCAGGAAGATTATGAAGTGCTGCTTTGTACAGGAGAAATGGAAAAAAACGTTTTAAGGCCATTTAGTGGATGCATCTGCAGGTTGGTTTGACCAAGCAGAAAATTAGCTCCGGAATCACCTGCAGAAAATAACAGGAGGAGTTATTCTATGTATCACAAAAATGTACGGCCCGGTAAAAAGTATTCTCGTTTTTTGGCAGCTGTTCTTGCTGTGTTTGTTGTTTCGGCGGGGACCTTCGTCAGCGCAGGAATGCCGGTGGTGCACGCTGCTGTACAATCGGTTCCGGCTGGTGTCAAAGACACCAGCGTTTCCAATGCAGCCAATTTCTCAACAGATGTCATTTATCAGATTGTTACCGACCGCTTTTTGGATGGGGACCCCAGCAACAACCCGACTGGGGCAATTTTTGATAAGAACAATCTGCAAAAGTATCATGGCGGAGACTGGGCCGGCATTACAAAGGAATTGAATAATAATTATTTCACCAACATGGGCGTTACAGCCCTGTGGATTTCCTCGCCAGTAGAAAATATAGAGACGGTGGATCCTTCCAACAACTGTGCCGCATATCATGGTTACTGGGCAAAGGATTTCTTCCGTACCAATCCGTATTTTGGCTCAATCCGTGATTTCCAGACCATGGTCAGCACAGCACATTCTAAGGGTATCAAAATTGTGATTGACTTTGCTCCGAATCATACTTCAACAGCAGAAGATGGGAATATGGTGTTCCCGGATGATGGGCGGCTTTACCGTGATGGTCAGCTAATCAGCGGATTTAAGTCTGATACGCAAAATATTTTCAACCACGAAAGCTGGAGCAACTTCAGTACTTATGAAAACTGCATTTATCACAGCCTGTATGGTTTGGCAGATTTAAACCATATGAACACTACGGTGGACACATATATGAAAGATGCAGTGAACAAGTGGCTGAGTTTGGGTGTTGACGGTCTTCGTGTGGACGCAGTCAAACACATGGAGCCAGGCTGGCAGAAAAACTGGCTGAGCAATATTTATACCCATAAGCCAGTATTCGTTTTTGGCGAATGGTTTAACGGTGGTACATCCTCAGACTCTCAGATGGACAGCTTTGCGAACAACAGCGGCATGAGTCTTTTGAATTTCCGCTTTGCCAACGCCGTTCGTAATACACTTGGCAGTGACAACAGTACCATGAAAGATTTGGACAGTGTTGTAAGTGCTACCAGTTCGGATTACCGCGAAGTAAACGATCAGGTTACCTTTATCGATAACCATGACATGAGCCGCTTCATGACACTTTCCAACAACAACGGGCGTGATTTGGAAAATGCTTATGTTGTCCTGCTTACTTCCAGCGGTGTGCCAACTGTATATTATGGTTCTGAGCAGTACGCGACCGGCAGCAGCGACCCGTATAACCGCGGAGATATGCCGTCTTTTAATACCGGTTCCAGAGCTTATAAAGTCATTAGCAAGCTTGCCCCGCTGCGCAAGAGCAACCCGGCTTTGGCTTATGGTACTTCCAAGCAGTGCTGGCTTAGCAACGACGTGTATATTTATGAGCGTGAATTTGATGGCAATGTGGTACTCACCGCAGTCAACCGCAACGAAGGCGCAGCCTGCAGTGTTTCCGGCTTGCGGACTGACCTGCCGGCCGGTTCTTACAACGATGTGATGGGCGGCCTGCTTGGCGGAAACAGCATTTCTGTTTCAAGTTCCGGTGCGGTTCCGGCCTTTACCCTTGGGGCGGGTGCTTCCGCGGTCTGGCAGTACACCAAACCGCAGGTTTCTGCGCCGCAGATTGGCAATGTTGACCCAATGATTGGCATTGCAGGCAACACCGTGACGATTAGCGGCCGCGGTTTTGGCAGCACAGCGGGCAACGTTACTTTTGGTATGAAGCAGGCACAGGTAAGGACATGGAATGACAGCTGCATTACGGTTGCCGTTCCGTCTGTGACACCTGGCATTTACAGCATCCAGGTGACCACAGCAGATGGTGCTAAGAGCAATGCATACGCCGGTTATGAAGTGATGACCGGTACACAGGTCCCGGTACGTTTCAAAGTCAATAATGCTACAACCAACTATGGCACCAATGTTTATCTGGTTGGCAGTGTGGAGGAACTTGGCAACTGGAACGCTGCCAAGGCAGTTGGCCCGCTATTTAATAACACAGCGAGCATTGGCAGCTACCCGACGTGGTTCTATGATGTCAATGTGCCGGCAGGAACAAAAATTGATTACAAGTTCATTAAAAAAGACAGCAGCGGCAATGTTGTATGGGAAAGCGGGAACAACCACACGACCGTGACTCCCAGCAGTGGTGCTGCAACCGTAACAGTCGATTGGCAAGACTGATCGTTTACACGGTTGTCCTATCTATTCTTCTTTTATAGAGGCGGTGCTTTTTCCAAGCAGGGAAGGGCACCGCCTTGCTTTTGCACTTGCGAAATGCGCGGCTTTGTAGATGATTCCCCACAAAGAAATGTTCACAGCGGCAGGAAAGGACAAGTTGTAAAATAAACTCACTTGACCGACCACCGTGCAGGCGATGCCTGTTGGAAGACATGATGGAAGAAAGTAAATTGCATGCAACTGTGCGGGAGTATCCAGCTGCAGTTCTACAAAGCGTAAAAGCATCTGATGAGGCTTACCGAGTGCGTTTGGAAGCGTACCGATGTGTGTGCACTTTGTGCCTGCTTTGTCGAGATGTACGCTGTTAAGGCAGCAAACAGCTGCCCAGATCGCCGCTATACTGGCAGGCAGGAGCAGCAGAAAACTCGCATATATATAAGAAGCTGTATTCACAAGCGTTTCAACAGAGTATGTAAATGTGAGATTTGAACGATAGGCTCAATGCCCGACTTCGTATCGTAAAGATTCGTCGCATGGACGATGACTGCAAGCA
>DHDR01000006.1:24115-32612 GCA_002399445.1 Ruminococcaceae bacterium UBA4871
TTATCTTTTTTCATATGACAATTTTATCATATTTTTCGCTTGTGAATACAGTTCCTTACTTTTGTATATTTCCTTGCCATGAAAAGGGACCTCCTGTCGTAGTTTAATTCTACAACAGGAGGTCCCTTTTATCACTGTCCGTTTTTTCGGGTATCGTCCAATTTTTCGACCGCGTCTTTTTGCTTAATCTTTTTTCCATTCGTAAATTCCGACAATACGTGGGGTAAACTCATGAAAGTAAATATCGCTGTCTTCCGGTGAAACAAGGAAGCGCCCTTTCACACGGTACACGCCGTCTTTATAAACGGAGTTTGCCGCACGTGCAGAGCCGCAGGCACCGCAGTTTTCGCAGGTTGCCATGTCCGGGTTTTCAAATTCCACCCACACGAGAGATCCTTCCTGACCGGAAAGACTCGATAATTTTTTCCCTTTCATCTCAAACTTCCTTTCTAAGCCTTATTTTGATTTTACGCATTGTGAACAGTTTGGACACTGCCGCGTTCTACCAGTCGCACCGGAAGATGGATATTCTGCTGTTTCGGCGGGTGGCCCTGCATGATGTCAATCAGGAGCGAAACCGCTTTTTGTCCCTTTTCGGTGGGTGACTGGTGTATGGTTGTGAGCGCTGGCCGAGAATTTTTTGCGAGAATATTGTCGTCAAAGCCGCCCACAGAAAGATCCTCCGGTATTCGTACCCCGTGGTCCTGCAGATAGTTTATGGCAAGCATGGCGTAATAATCGGATGCGAAAAAGGCGGCGGTAAATTCTTGGCGCCTGCTCAGCAGTTCTGCTGGTGCCAAAGCAGGGTCAGAATGGGAACAAGGGATATACCAATTTTCCTGATAAGGGATGTGGTGTTCTTCCAGTGCTGCCTTATATCCTAAAAAACGCTCGAGGTCTACATCGACCAAGTTGTCGGAAACATAGGCGATTTGCCGATGACCATGCGCAATTAGGTAGGAGGTCATTTCATAGCCGCCTTTTCGGTCCTGCAGGCCAATATTTGCGTAATTTTTCCGCTTCCCATCAAAATATGTATCAATAAAAACGATTGGTTTATGGGTGGCTTTTTCAATCCTCGACCAGGAATCTTCATGCATGTTGCAGATAATCAAACCATCTACATTCCAAGACAGGGCCAACTCGATCGCTTCATTTTCGTCATTTGTAATGTGGAGCATGCTGTAAAGCTGCCGTTCCTTGAGTGTGGAGGCAATGGTACCAACCAGTTCCCCATTGAAAGGGTCCTTCAATGCTTCGGCACTGCTGCCTTTTGCAAAGCAAAGAATGATTCCAATAATATGGGTTGTGTTGCTGGCCAGATTACGGGCGGTCATGTTTGGAATATAGTGATACTTCTGAAGGACTTGCCTGACTTTTTCAACGGTTACGGCAGATACTTCTTTGGTGTTTCCGTGGATTACATTGGAAACAGTAGTCGGGCTTACGCCAATTATTTCCGCCATTTGTTTAATCGTCACCATCATAGCAAATTCCTTTCAACACTTTCAATAATACTTTTTTATAGTATAACGTATCTGCTGGGAAAAAACAAATCTTACCCACCTCTGTATGAAAGTGGGTCCGAAAGGTTCCAGCGGCGGAGGAACCAACCGGAAGAATGATCAGAGAAATAGGATCATTAATTTTAATGAACAATCATTTCTATTAATACAAACAATACAAAAAACAAAAAAACTTATGCGCAAAAGTATTGCAATTGAAGAGCAGATGATATATAATAGCACTATAAAATCAGTAAATATAAAAAACTTTTGCGGAAAAGCAATAATACCCCTGCCTTGCCGCTGTGCTGATTTTTTAATTTTGTTGGGAGGAAAAGGAGATGCTTAAACAATGAAAGGGAAAAAATTGTTGTCCATAGTGATGGCAGGCACGCTTTGTGCAACGGCACTGGCCGGATGCGGAAGTGATAACTCCAGCACTACATCGGCATCAAAAAATGTCAAACTCAGTATTTTCCAATTTAAAGTGGAGGCCAAAGATGCATTTCAGAAAGTGATTAATGCGTATGAACAGAAGCATCCGAATGTGAAGATAAACATGGAAACGGTCGGCGGCGGCTCCGACTATAATGCAGCCCTGAAAACGAAAATGCAGTCGGACCCGCCGACAATCTTTAATATTGGCGGCCCGCAGGATGTGAAAGACTGGAACAGCAAATTAGAGGACCTTTCCGATCAGAAGTGGATTTCGCATCTTCCGGCAGATTCTTTGATGGATGTAACGGACGGGAAAAAAGTGCTGGGGATGCCGTTTGATCTGGAAGGCTACGGTTTTGTCATTAACCGGAAAATGTTTGAGGATGCCGGTGTTTCTTATCAGTCCATGCTTACATACGATGGGATGAAAAAGGGGTTTGACACCCTCAAAGAAAAGATTGCCAAAGGGGAAATGAAAGCTAAATATCCACAGCTGGAAGCAGTGATGGCATATCCAGCCAAGGAAACTTGGGTAATTGGCGACCATGATGTCGGTCCTGCGCTCGCACAGGATTTTAAGAGCGCAAAGGAGGCTTTTCAAGCAAAGGAGCTGCCTTTAAAAGCGGCGAATGCATACAAACAGATGGTCGATTTTCAGGCCAGCTATACCAAGTATGCAAACGACAAGGGACAGTTGAACTCGATTGATTACAGCCCTTCTCTGGAAGGCGGTCTGGCAATTGAGCGCGTAGCCGCCATCCAGCAAGGCAATTGGATTGCCCCGTCCGTGGCGAATGTCGATAACAGCGTGCTGCAGAAACTGGACCTGCTGCCGTATCCGGTTCCGGGATTTTCGGATGGGCGCTGGCCGGTGGGAGTGCCGATGTATTGGGCAGTGAACAAAACCGCTGATGCGGAGCAAAAAGCAGCTGCCAAGGATTTCCTCAACTTTATGTATCAGTCGGATGAGGGCAAAAAAATCATCATCAATGACGCCAAGTTTGCAGTCGCGTTTGACAACTATGGAAGCCTCCAACCCTCGGATCCGCTGAACAAGCGTGTGATGCAGGCAGTTAAAGAGAAGAAAACGATGCCCGGCTGGGTCTATGCTGGGGCACCGGCAAGCTGGTCAGGAAAAGTTGCAGGCGCTCATGTACAGAAATATTTGAGTGGTCAGGAAAACTGGGATCAGGTTGTCAAGGCCTGCAAAGACCAGTGGAAGTCTATGCGTGCCTCCTAAGGATTTGCAACGGCTCCTGTGCCGAATGAATGCATTTCGATTCATTCGATAGTTTATGGGATAATGACGGAAAGGGGAATTCCCAATGCGGAAAAGCAAAGCAAGGTTTTGGCTGTTTCTGGCGCCTGCACTGGCTGCTTTTATATTGATTGTCCTGATTCCCACTCTGATGGGATTCTGGTATGCTTTTACAGACTGGAATGGAATTTCGGAAAATGCACGGTTTATTGGTGGGCAAAATTTCATAACGATTTTTCACGATTCGATTTTTCTGCATGCGTTTGGATTTACGGCGTTATTTGCCCTGCTTGCGGTTGTTTTAGTCAATGCCGTTGGCTTTGCTCTGGCAATGTTTGTGACCCAGAAATTCCCAGGCGCCACGGCCCTGCGAGGAATTTTCTTCATGCCAAACCTGATCGGCGGCCTGCTGTTAGGCTTTGCATGGCAGTTCATTTTCACTTCCATTTTTACGGCGATTGCAAAGGCGACCGGTTGGAATTTCTTGCAGGGATGGCTTTCAGACCCACAGACCGGTTTCTGGGGGCTTTTGATCCTGACCGTCTGGCAGCTTTCTGGTTACATGATGATCATTTATATTGCGCAGATCCAACAGATTCCCGATTCTATTTTGGAAGCAGCCCGCATGGATGGTGCTGGCGCCGGCAGTATGCTGGTACATATCACGCTGCCACTGATGATGCCGGCTTTTACAATCGGCCTGTTCATGACCATTTCCAATTCCTTTAAAATGTTTGACCAAAACTTGGCGTTGACGGCCGGCGGGCCGTACCGTTCCACGGAAATGCTTGCGCTGAATATTTATAACACAGCATTTTCGGAAAACCGTCTGGGTGTCGCGCAGGCAAAGGCAATTATTTTTTTAATTGTGGTGGCGGCAATCGGGATTACACAGTTGATTCTTACAAAGCGGAAGGAGGTTGAAATGTAATGGGAAATGAAGGAATTGTTTCGACAAAGACAGAAATGCATCGGAAAAACATGGTCAAAAAAACGGTGCTTGTGATTGTCGGGATTGCTCTCGGGTTACTGTTTTTGTTCCCAATTTTCATTCTGCTGCTAAATTCCTTTAAGAATCAGCGGGGAATTTTCCTAAATGTGCTGGGGCTTCCGGATGCAAAAACCTTTACGCCGGCGAATTATCCGCAGGCGTTTGAGGCACTGGATTATCTGCATTCTTTCATGAATTCACTGCTCATTACCGTGATTTCCACGGTGCTGATCCTGCTGGTTTCCGCGATGGCGGCATGGGTGCTGGTGCGTTATAAGACGAAAATGAGTTCGGCAATCTTCATTTTGTTTGCGGCTGCCATGCTGGTTCCCTTCCAGTGTGTGATGCTGCCTCTGATGAATTTGAGCAGTACCCTGCACATGGTAAACCGGCCTGGTTTGGTGGTAATGTACGTTGGCTTCGGTACCAGTATGTCCATCATCATGTTCCACGGATTCATCAAGAACATACCGGAGGAACTGGAAGAAGCGGCCACAATTGACGGCTGTAATTCCCTTCAGCTCTTTTTCATTATTGTGGTGCCGATGCTTAAAACCATTATGATTACCGTTGCAATTCTGAATGTCATGTGGATTTGGAATGACTATCTCCTACCGTCCCTTGTGATTAATAAGCCGGGATGGCAGACGATTCCATTAAAGACATATCTTTTCTTTGGGCAGTTCTCCAAGCGCTGGGATCTCGCATCAGCGGGACTGATACTTTGTGTTATCCCAATTGTGGTATTCTACCTTTTCTGCCAGAAGTATATTGTCAAAGGCGTTACAGACGGTGCTATTAAGTAAAATAAAAATCCAACTGCAGTAGACTGCAGCGGAGCCGGATGTGCGCTGTGCACGTCCGGCCCGTGTGCTTTAAGTCTTGCCAATCAATTCATATTTCGAGTTCAAAATATAGGAGGATAAAACTATGATAACACGCTATCAGTTTGGGCGGCCGCTGGAAACGGATGCTGTTGTAAAACAGCTGCCGATACGGCCGGGAAATACCCTGAAAATTCTTGCCGTGCAGGCAAATGGACAGAGCTTTTCTTATGCTTTAGATCAGACAGCCATCGTATATGGATTGGGGGAGACCGTACGCGGAATCAATAAACGCGGCTGGCTTTATCAGAGCAACTGTACCGATGATCCGCAGCATACGGAAGGAAAGCACTCCTTGTATGCGGCTGACAATTTTCTGCTGATTTCAGAAAAGCAGCGGGCATTCGGACTCTTTTTCGATTATCCGGGCAAACTGACATTTGACATCGGCTATACAGACCTTAACCGGATGAACATTTCAGCAGAAAATGCGGATTTAGACCTTTATGTGATAGACGGCAGCAATCCGGAAGACATCGTTCACCAGTTCCGACAGCTGATCGGAAGAAGCTATATTGCGCCGAAGTGGGCCTTTGGCTATGGGCAGAGCCGCTGGAGCTATTGTTCCGAGGACGAAGTGCGCGACGTTGTTCGGCAGCACCGTGTCAATCATATTCCGCTGGATATGGTTTATCTGGATATTGACTATATGGACCACTACAAAGATTTTACTACAAACATCCAGAAATTCCCCAATTTCGCTGATTTTGTGCAGGAAATGAAGCGGCAGAACATTCACTTAGTTCCCATTATTGACGCAGGTGTGAAGCAGGAAAAGGGCTATAGCGTCTGTGAGGAAGGGCTTCAAAAAGGCTATTTTTGTAAAAAGGAAGACGGTACGCCGTTTGTTGGTGCAGTCTGGCCTGGAAAAGCTTATTTTCCGGATTTCCTCAGGCCGGAGGTGCGGGATTGGTTTGGCGAGAAATATCGGTTCCTGTTGGATCAAGGCGTTGACGGATTTTGGAATGACATGAATGAGCCGGCAATTTTCTATTCTGAGGATGGCCTGAAAGCGATGCTTACAGAACTGGAAAAACTGAAAGGCCAGAATCTTGATATAGAAAAAGTAAATCGCTTCAAAGATCTGGTGCTGGGACTTGACAACAATCCAGAGGACTATCGAAGCTTTTATCAGGACTGTCATGGAAGGCACGTCCGCCACGATCAGGTACATAACCTTTATGGTTCCTATATGACACGTGCGGCGGGGGAAGCGTTTGACCGGCTGCGTCCGCAGGAACGCATTCTGCTGTTTTCCCGTTCTTCTTCCGTTGGGATGCATCGCTACGGTGGCATCTGGACTGGTGACAACTGTTCTTGGTGGAGTCATCTGCTGCTGGAAATCCAGATGATGCCGTCCCTCAGCATGTGCGGCTTTTTGTATTCCGGCGCGGATATTGGCGGTTTTAGCGGAGACACTACGCCGGATTTGCTGCTGCGCTGGTTTGCCTTCGGCATTTTCACACCGCTGATGCGAAACCACTCCGCAATGAACACCAGAAATCAGGAAACCTATCGTTTCCCGAAGGAACTCTCTGTATTCAAGAACTTAATCGGCATTCGGTATGCCCTGTTGCCCTATCTGTACAGCGAGTATATGAAAGCTGCGCTGCAGGATGGTATGTATTTTAAGCCGCTGGCGTTTGCTTATCCGGGAGATGAGGCTGCGGCTCAGGTTCAGGATCAGCTGCTTTTGGGGAATGAACTGATGGTGGCACCGGTCTATCAGCAGAATGCTTCCGGCAGGATGGTTTATCTTCCGGAGCCAATGAAGATGATTCGGATGCATTCGGCGGGGGAACTGCAGACAAAAAATATGGAAAAGGGATTCCACTTTATTCCTGTTGCGTTGGATGAGATTGTCTTTTTCCTTCGCCCCAATTGTGTTATCCCACTTTCCACGGGAGGAGAAAGTGTGCCAGAGGTGGATTTTTCTAACTTGCTTTTGCTGGCCAATGTGCAAACGGAAGCTTCCTATTCGTATTACAGTGATGACGGATACGAAAAAGACTATGACAATCCTGCACATTATGCAACCATTTGCACAGATGCGAAAGGTAATTTGTCCGTTAATGGAAGTCTGCCGTTACATGTAAAATTTTGGTGAATAAGAGGGGCTGTGAACTTTTCGTTCACAGCCCCATTGACAACATTTCAACCTTTACTGAAAATCGTGATTATCTTTTTCTTCTTTCTGCAGGCCGTTTGGCTTTTTGTTTTCAGGCTTTGGAATGGTATAAAGATCTGTAAAAGATTCAGCTTCAGATTCCTTGCAGCGATTCCACAAGAAAAGACGTTAATTGTGCATTTTCTTCCATCATTTTTTCATTTATCTTTTTAACTGGTTTGTTAAATGAAAATACGATTGCTGCATAAAGACCTAAAATAATTACTGTGATACCGAAAAGTCTGGCATTTTCAATGCAGAGCATAACCCCTCCGGCAATCGCCATGAGTGTATCAATCATAATGGTCAAGGCAGCACTGGAAATAGTGTCACGAATTTTGGAAGCATCGACAAAACGAGAAATAATTTCTCCAATTTTACGGGTGCCAAAAAAATTCATGGGTAATTTCATTAGGTGTTGGTAAAAGCCGAGAATTAAGGGAATATCAATACGTTGACTAAGATACAGCATCAGTTGTGAGCGAAACGCACTGAGAATTGTCTTGAAAATATAAAGTACAATAATACCAATGGATATGACGATAAGTGTTTGCTTTAAATCGTTTGGCAAAATGGTATCCATTAGGAGCTGGAAGTAAAACGATGTTAATATGCCTAACACCGTAATTAGTAAAGAAGCAACAAAAATATTTGCAAGCAGTTTCTTTTGTGGCTTCAATAAATATAAAAAGCGGGTAAAAGTTCCTTTTGTGTCGTCTCCCTTTTCAAAATTCACATCAGGGACCATGAATATGAGAATGCCCGTCCATTCTTTGAGAAACTCCTCTGGAGACATTTTCACAATTCCTTTGGCTGGATCAGCAATTATCATTTGCTTTTTTGTGATCTTATGAATTACCACAAAATGCAGCAGCTTACCGTCCACCACAACGTGCGCAATGCAAGGTAGGGGAAACTCTGAGGACAGTGCATCCGCCGTGCCCTTTACAGCTTTTGCAGTAAAACCTAATCTTTCCGCGGCCTTTATCATTCCCAAAACATTAGTGCCTTGTTTATCGGTTCCAGCTACTTCCCGTATTTTTGCTATGGAAGTTTTTCGACCGTACTGTTTGGAGATTGTGGCGAGGCACGCAGCGCCGCAGTCTGTAATATCTTGTTGTTTTACGCAATAATACTTCATATTGTTCCCTTGACCTGAACCCCAAAAACTGAACCAATGGAAAAGTTAGTCGCAATATGATAAAATGCAAATGGAGTGATTAACATGAAGTGAACCATAGTCAAGTCAGTAGA
>DHDR01000020.1:0-16320 GCA_002399445.1 Ruminococcaceae bacterium UBA4871
TGGATATGACGACAGAAAACATTTCCTACACAAGTTCAATTTTTGCATAACCGGAAAATTTATTTGCAGGATTCGATTCTTTGCGACTGCATTCCATACTATGCACGTCATCCTTGAAAGGTCATTATGAGGAATCACAAAAATAAGCCATGAAGCATATTAAATATGCTTCATGGCTTATTTTGTTAGGGCAATATCGTACAAAGGAGCCAGATAAATCAACTGTCGAAAAGTCATCGGCAGCCGGATTTGCGGATTTTTCGACGTAAAATCCGGTAATTTTGTGCAGAGATTGTCAAAAAATGGAGAGAACGAAACTGATGAGCCAGGCAATGACAGAAAGCATGATACTGACAGACAGCAAATAAAGGATCCAAAATGAACCGTACTGCAAGTAAAACATAATTTCCGGAATGCCGTGATTGCCAAATTCATAAACTAAAAAATGAATTGCAAATACCGCAAGAAATGCCACCAGAAAACCGTCCCACATGCCTTCCAGATCTTTTGAACTGAGTGCAATATGAGAGGAAATAGAGACGGCAATAACCAGAAAAATCCAAAAATAAACATGGTGAAAATTTGTCAGGGTAAAGAGACTTGAAAATAGAGCTTTAAAATTCTTCCAAAGATACAAGCCGAAGTCTTGTATGGAAAATTTAAGGTGTCGTACTCCTGAGAGACTGCCGGTCATAAGGCGGAAAGTTTTGGGAAGGAGAAAGTACATGGCTGCAAATAAACTGGCTGTCCCGCTGAATATTGGCCCCAATGCGATAAAAAAGTTACCGACTCTCTGATAAAAATTCTTAGGATTATAGGAATGCTCGACATAGCCCAAAACGCCGTTCGGATGATTAACCTGCAGCAGCTTGATTTTTGTGATTTTATGGCCAAACAACAGAGCCATTGCCGCATGCCCAATTTCATGGACCGGCGTCCCCAGAAGCGAAGTCAGTAAGACTCCTGTTTGTCCGAAGCTTTGCATCAGATTACGGTCGGTTTCTTTTTCAAGAAAGCCCAGTAAAAATCCACATAGAATCAAACCTCCCAGAATGAAAATTGACTCTAGAAATGAAACCATAATTGGTTGATAAATTGAGTTCATATCTGCCTTTCTGTAGAATATGGATGATATTAAGCAAACAAAATGCTGTTTTAATGTCTGGTTATCGGAAAGTAAGAATCGCTATCTTTACTTGAATATATTATATCCCAATAAACAGCAGCCGTCAAAACAATCACCATTTTTACCGTTCACAGACGTTTGACAAAATGAGGTGCCTGCGTTACAATGTAGGCATATTTACAAATGGGGCGCTTGACCTTACGGGGTCTGGCTGAGACAGGAGAAATTTTGGACCCTTTTGCCTGATCCGGACAATGCCGGCGGAGGTAACAGAGCAGTCGATTTGCATACCAGCCGTCTGACACAGGATGTCAGGCGGCTTTTTGTATCGGACCATCTGAAACACATGGATGTGTATCCACATCCATTCAGCAATTTTATTTTTAGGAGGAACAAAAAATGAAAGAATTTCCCGCAAGCGTAGCCATTCAGGTACTGCCGCATGTTGACACAGACGAGGAAGTCGTCCGTATTGTGGATGAAGTCATTGCCTACATAAAAAGTACAGGTGTCAACTATTATGTCGGTCCATTTGAGACTACCTTAGAAGGTGACTATGAGCAGCTTATGGAAATTGTGAAGCAGTGCCAGTATATTGCCATCAAAGCTGGCTGCCCACAGGTCGCTTCTTATGTAAAAATCAGTTATAAGCCGGAAGGCGGGGTGCTGACGATTGCACAAAAAGTTGACAAGTATCACCGATAAGCTCTCCCCCGCCTTTTTGATCATCCTGATTCTGGTCGTCTGGCAGGCAGTCGTTTCTCTGGGTATAGTCCCAAACTTTATGCTGCCCAGCCCTGTACAAGTGGTACAAGCCTTTATCTCGGATTTTCCGTCTCTGATGGAAAACGCTTCCACTTCCCTGCAGGAAACTTTCTGGGGTATGTTAATTGCCATCCTTTTGGCATTTGGCTCTGCTTTTTTGATGGACCGATTCCGTCTCGTGAAAAAGAGCCTATATCCCATTCTGATTATTACGCAGACAGTACCAACAGTGGCAATAGCCCCGCTGCTGGTACTGTGGCTTGGTTATGATATGACACCGAAAATTGTGCTGGTGATTATTTCCTGCTATTTTCCCATTGCAGTTGGTCTGCTCAATGGATTCTGCAGCGCAGACCCCGATGTCATTAACCTGATGCTCACCATGGGCAGCAGCAAGTGGCAGATTTTTTGCCATGTAAAAATGCCGAGTGCACTCAATAACTTTTTTTCCGGCCTGCGTATCAGCGTATCCTACTCCGTAATTGGAGCAGTTGTGGCCGAGTGGCTGGGCGGAAACTCCGGACTCGGCGTTTACATGACGCGTGTACGGAAAAGTTATGCATATGACCGTATGTTTGCAGTTATTCTTCTGGTATCGGTCATTAGCTTACTGTTAATGAAGTTAGTGGACGTGATTCAGTATCTGTGTATGCCTTGGGAAAGGAATCCCAGTGATGCCGAAACTGCCAAGGTCCCATAAAACGGTTTGTTAACAGGATTACTTTGGATTTTAAATTGAGGAGATTCTAAAAGGAGAAAGATTTTTCATGAAAAAAAATACAGTTATCCAGTCTATCACAGGAGCAGTGCTGGCAGCAGCCATGGCGGTATCTATGACAGCCTGCGGCGGTACTTCAGCTGTTTCCAATGCCTCTTCCGTTGGAAACAGTAAAGTCTCTTCCGGAAAGCTGGAAAAAATCAAGTTTGTGCTGGACTACACCCCCAACACGGATCACACGGGTATTTATGTTGCACAGGCACTGGGGTATTTTAAGGATGCCGGTCTGGATGTGGAAATTGAACAGCCACCGGATTCTGGTACAGCCGCCCTGGTCGGTTCCGGCAATGCACAGTTTGGTGTCGGTTTTCAGGACACCGACATGGCTTCTGCGCTGACTTCTTCCACCCCTTTACCTATTACAGCCGTAGCTGCCATTATCCAGCATAATACTTCCGGCATTGTTTCCGTAAAGAGTAAAAATATTACCCGCCCAAAAGATATGACAAATCACTCCTATGCCACTTGGGACACCCCAGTGGAAAAGGGTATGATAAAGTATATTGTCAATAAAGACGGAGGCAATTATTCGAAAGTGAAAATGGTTCCTTCCGGAGACAACTCGGTTGTACAGATTCAGACAAATGCGGATACAGCTTGGATCTATTACGGATGGGATGGAATTGCCGCAAAAGTACAGGGTGTTCCCATTAACTTCTTTAAATTCAAAGATATTGATCCGGTATTTGACTGTTATACGCCGGTGATCATTGCCAATAATGCTTTTTTGAAGAAAGAACCGGAAACGGCAAAAAAATTCCTCTTGGCCTGCAAAAAAGGCTATGAATATGCAATTGCCAAGCCGGATGATGCGGCAAAAATCTTGATTCAGCAGGTGCCGGACCTAAAGAGCAGTGAAAAGCTCATTACAAAAAGTCAGGAATGGCTGAAAAACCAGTATAAAGCTGAAGTGAACCAATGGGGATACATCAATCCTTCCCGCTGGAATGCCTTTTATAAGTGGCTCTACGAGCATAAGCTTATCAGCAAAGAAATTCCGGCTAATTTCGGATTTTCTAATGCATATCTGGCAAAATAAGGAGCGGCAATGGACACAAAACTGACAGCAGAGGGGATTTCCAAAAGTTATGATGAAAATCCGGTGCTGGAAAATGTCAATATTAAGCTTCATGATCAGGAAATTGTGAGCCTGCTGGGAATCAGCGGCGCTGGAAAAACGACGTTGTTCAATATAATATCCGGACTGATGCAGCCTGATCGCGGGCATGTATTTCTGGAAGGAAAAGAAATCACCGGACAAGCCGGTCATATTGCTTATATGCTGCAAAAAGATTTGCTGCTTCCTTATCGTTCGATTGTCGACAATACGGCGCTCCCGTTAATCTTACACGGAGTTCCCAAAAAAGAAGCGCGGCAGCAGGCCAGTCTGCACTTCGCAGAATTTGGTTTGGAGGGGACCCAGAAAAAATGGCCGTCTCAGCTTTCCGGCGGTATGCGTCAGCGGGCAGCTCTGCTGCGCACCTATCTGAGCAGTGAAGGAGTTGCCCTGCTTGATGAACCTTTTTCTGCATTGGACACAATTACAAAAGACACCATGCATTCTTGGTATCTGGATGTCATGCAAAAGATCAAGCTTTCCTCTTTGTTTATTACCCATGACATTGATGAAGCAATCCTGCTTTCCGACCGGATTTATATTTTGGCCGGAAAACCGGGCACCATTATTGCAGAGCTGCCGGTAACAGCCCCGCGTCCGCGGACACGGGAATTTATGCTTTCGGAAGATTTTCTGAACTATAAGCGAAAAATTATTCATCTGCTAAAAATTGAATAGAAAAAGAGACCGTCCTGAGCTTAACGCTTTGGGCGGTTTTTTCAATACCATGCAAAAACTGAACACCAAATCGTAAAATTTATTTTATTTTTATCCATTCTTATTGAACCCAATCTTAACAAACTCATTTGTTGATTCATTGCATTCTATTCAGGTAATACCTTCGTTTTTTGTGTGGTATTGCCTGAATTTTTCTCAACTTTAACATTATAATATAAGGGTTTTGGGATTCTTAATGATATCTATGTGCCACTGCCTTTTGTTTAGTGAAAACAACTCCATTGCGTTTTTAATGGGACAGAGTATAATAAAGTGTTGAATAAAATATCCCTAGTAGGAGCGTATCGCTATGGACAGTAAACTCAAAATCACCAGCCCCAAATACCAACAGATCGCCGCCGATTTGGCAGCAAAGATTGCACAGGGTCAATATCATGTGGGGGAAAAGATCTATGCCCGTTCTGCATTGGCCAGTCAATACGGCGTTTCAGCTGAAACAGCACGGCGGGCTATTTGCGTTTTAAATGACCTTCAAATTGTGGAAGTTGAAAAAGGCAGCGGAGTAACAATCAAATCGTGTGATAAAGCCGTTAAGTTTGTGCAACAGTACGGTGATATCCGAACTGTCAACGATCTTAAAGAAGAACTTTTGCAAAGTGTATATCGCCAGCAAAATGAATATAAACGTTTTAACAAATGCCTTTCTGATCTGATTGACAAAACAGACCGTCTTCGGTCTGGAAATCCTTTTGCACCTTATCAGGTTGAAATTAAAAGCAGCACTCCTTATCTAAACTATTCTGTCAGTGACATTAATTTTTGGCATTATACAGCAGCAACCATTGTAGCAATCCGACGAAAAGATAAAATCCTGCTTTCACCCGGACCTTATGCTGTTCTGATGGAACATGATATTTACTATTTTATTGGTGACAGTAATTGTCCAGAACGTGTAAATCGATTTTTGTATCCCATCAAACAAAAAAATTAATTGGAATTGAAAAAAATCCGGAATTTGTCTTACCTTTTTTGGTATGAAATTCCGGATTTTTTACGATGTAGAGACTTTTAATTTGACTAAAGTAACAACTTGATGCTATAATTGAATTGTCACTTTACCAATAAGGAGGTTACAGCTTGATTGAATTTGAACACGTTTGTAAAAAGTTCAAAGGGCACACCGTAATTCCCGATCTTTCATTTAAAATCGAGGATGGTGATTTTGTTGCCATTATCGGAGCAAGCGGATGTGGGAAAACGACCACATTAAAAATGATTAACCGCTTAATCAGTCCTACATCCGGAAAAATTTTAATTGACGGAGAAAATATTGCACATAAAGATGTCATTGCGTTGCGGCGCAATATGGGATATGCCATTCAGCAAACAGGTCTTTTTCCTCATCTGACAGTTCGAAAGAATATTGAAATGATTCCTCGCATCCAGAAAAAGGATCCGGCAGAAATTGAAAAAAATACTCAGGCATTAATGAAAATGGTAGGATTAGATCCGCAAAATTTTCTGGATCGCTACCCCAAGGAACTTTCAGGCGGACAGCAGCAGAGAGTTGGCGTTGCCCGTGCATTCGCCACGGATCCAAAAATCATATTAATGGATGAACCATTCTCTGCTTTGGACCCAATTACCCGCGAAGGACTGCAAGATAAGCTTCTGGATCTACAGGCAGAACTCAAGAAAACTATTGTTTTTGTTACACATGATATGGATGAAGCCATCAAATTGGCAGACCGTATTATCATTATGGACCACGGCCAGCTGGTTCAGTATGATACACCAGAAAACATCCTGAAAAATCCAGCGAATGAATTTGTTGCACAATTTGTGGGTCACAAGCGCATCTGGGGTTCCCCTGACTTTATCAAAGCGGAAGATATTATGATTGAGCACCCGATAGGATGTTCACCGGAACTGACTCTGTTCCGGTGCCTTGAACAAATGCGCAACCGGAATGTCGACAGTCTTATGGTTGTTAAGGATGGTATTCTGCAAGGGATTTTAACTGCAAAGCAGGCACTAGCCGAACCCGACCGTTCTGTAAAAGCCCGCAGCATTATGACACAAAATGTCCTGCATGTTGCACCGCAGGACACCATTCTGGATGTTCTGCACTTAATGAACGAGAACCATGTTTCTACCATACCGGTACTGGACAAATCCCATACTTTAATGGGGTTAATCACCCGCAGCAGTCTAGTGGCTACAATGAGCAGCCAATTTTTTGAAACGGAGGCGATTTAATGGGAGGATTTCTCTCTTATATGCAACAAAACCAAGCGCAGATTTTTTCCCTTACGCTGGAACATATCCGTTTGACTGCTATTTCAGTTGGTATTGCCATTTTAATTGGCATTCCATTAGGAATCTTGATCTGCTATATTAAGCGGCTGTCCAAACCAGTTCTTGGAGTTGCAAGTGTTATTCAGGCAATTCCAAGTATGGCTATGTTAGGATTTGCAATTCCTTTTCTGGGAATTGGAACTTTGCCGGCTATTATTTGCGTAATTTTGTATTCTTTACTGCCGATTATTAAAAACACAGCAACCGGCATTGAAAGCATTAATCCTCAAATGGTAGAAGCAGCTCACGGAATTGGATTGACAAGATTTCAAGTCCTCACGAAGGTGCAGATTCCGCTGGCTTTGCCTGTTATTATGGCCGGTGTGCGGATTTCTGCAGTTACCGCTGTAGGCTTAATGACAATCGCAGCATTTATTGGTGCAGGTGGTCTTGGATATCTGGTATTTTCAGGCATTCGCACTGTAAACACTAATCAAATACTTGCTGGCGCAATTCCGGCATGTATACTGGCTTTGTTGATTGATTTCCTGCTCGGTCTTGTGGAAAAGTTAGTAACTCCAATCAGTCTGCAAAAAACAAATCCGCGTGCCCATCGCAGCATTCAGCGTACCCGTAAACTTCAGAAAGGCATATTGGGTGTTTTTTGTATTTTATTAATCCTTGTGTTTGGAGTTAATATATTTTCGACAAAGCAGAAAAGCGCAAAGACCATTACAGTCGGAAGTAAAGACTTTACTGAACAGATGATTTTATCCAACATGGTTTCGGATTACATTCAAAATAAAACGGATATTACGGTCCATTGCAAAGAAAACCTTGGCGGCTCACAAGTTTGTTTTTCCGCCCTCAAGTCCGGTGACATTGATTTGTATGTTGAATACAGCGGAACTGCATACGCCGACCTTCTCAAGCACAAACCAATTAGTGATGTTTCTAAGGTCTATAACACAACCAAAAATGAACTGAAGTCGAAATTTGATATTGATACATTGAACCAAATGAATTTTAATAATACCTACACAGTGGCTGTAAAGAAAGATACGGCTCAAAAATATCATTTAAAAACTTTGAGTGATCTCGCTAAAGTCGGCAGCCAGCTTCGTATTGGGACAACACTTGAATTTTTAAACCGTGAGGATGGCCTGCCCGGTCTGATGAAAAAATATAATTTTCAATTTGCTAAAACAACCGGTTTGGATGGATCTCCCCGCTATGTAGCGTTGGAAAATAGAGAAACGGACGTAGTAGATGCATTTTCTACAGACGGCCTGCTCAAAAAATTCAATCTGGTAACTTTAGAAGATGACAAACATTTCTTCCCACCGTACTATGCTATTCCACTCGTTAGAGGAAAAACATTGGAAAAGTATCCAGAGCTTTCGCCACTGCTGAAAGAACTGGGAGCACATTTAACAAACAGCATTATGCAACAACTAAATTATGAAGTGGACGAGCAGCAGAAAAAGCCATCTGATGTGGCTCATTCCTTTCTTGTAAAGGAAGGTCTCATCAATCGTACAGCAAAATAATTGAAAACAGATGCCTTTACCAAAAAGATGCGTTGACATCTGCAATAGGCAATACTTGTGTACAAATTGGGTGTAGGAATAACCAAACGTGAGACATTTCTTTCCACTCTGAATACTCAGGAATTACTGCATTTTGACTTCTATGTGGTATAGTCCAGTCATTCTGCCATGTTCAAAGAAGTTCACCATGATTTCCGACATCATAATTAAGAATGAACAGCTTTAATGCATAACAAAGCTATCGACATAAAAGGAACCGCCGCCGTGCAGAATCACACGACAGCGGTTCCTTTTATGTCCGGGCCGCAAAAAATTCTCAGTCTGCTTATTATCCAAGCAATTTTACTAGTACTGCCTTTTGCGCATGCAGACGGTTTTCAGCCTCTTCAAAAATCTCATCGGAGTGTTTTTCAAATACTTCTGCAGTAATTTCTTCCCCGCGGTGAGCCGGCAGACAATGGAGAACCATGGCGTCAGGCTTGGCCGCCGCCATCACTTTGTCGTTAATCTGGTAACCTTTAAACGCAGCGCGGCGCTTTTCCGCCTCACCTTCCTCACCCATAGAAGCCCATACATCTGTAATAACGACATCTGCACCTACGGCTGCTTCTAGCGGATCAGTTGTCATACTGAATGCCGGATAGGCCTGCGCAAAATCAAGCACCTCTGCAGCTGGATGATAAGCTGACGGACAGGCCACTGCCACTTCCATTTTCATCTTCAGGCCGCCGACGATAAGGGAATTCATCATATTATTGCCATCGCCAATAAAGCACATCTTCAGCCCATCTAAATCACCGCGTTTTTCACGGATTGTCATTAAATCCGCCAGCACCTGACACGGATGCGCAAAATCGGTCAGACCATTGATAATCGGAATCGTACCGCTTTTGGCAAGTGCCTCCACTTCACTTTGTTTAAAAGTGCGAATCATAATGCCATTGAGGTAACGGGACAGCACACGTGCAGTATCCTGCACCGGCTCCCCGCGGCCAATCTGCATATCACGGGCAGACAGGAAAATGGGCAGACCGCCAAGCTGGTACATCCCGACTTCAAAGGAAACACGGGTACGGGTACTGGCTTTCTCAAAAATCAGTCCCAGCGTTTTTCCAGCCAGACGTGGATGCGGAATGTCATGTTTCAGCTCATATTTAAGCTGGTCGGCAAGGTCCAGAATTCCGGTAATCTCCTGACCGGAAAGGTCAAGCATTTTCAGTAAGTGTTTCATAAGAAAAAGGCCTCTCTTCCATGAATGATTTTGGGTCTGTAAAAATCGGATAATTTATGTTTATTATAGCAAAGAAATTCAAGTATGCAATTTTGTAAGATAAAATCAACAGTCACCGCTGAGCACCTTTTTAAGGATAGTCAGCCCCTCATCTAATTCTTCCCTGCTGATTGTGAGCGGCGGCAAAAACCGCAGTACATCCTTCGCAGTCAATATTAACAAACCGGCATCTACGCAGGCTGCTGCAATTTTGCCCGGTTCACCAGAGACTGGTTTGGCACCCAACATCATACCAAGCCCGCGTACACTTTGGATTTCCGGCATGGATTCTAACCGTTCCCACAGATAAGCTCCCTTTTTCTGCACATTCAGCAAAAACTGCTGCTGTGCGACTCTGGAAATCACAGTGGAAACACCGGCACACACGACCGGATTTCCACCGAAAGTGCTGCCGTGATCTCCGGGGGCAAACACATTTTCACATTTTTGATTCACAAGACAGGCACCTACCGGCAGTCCGCCGCCAAGTCCTTTGGCAGCGCTCACAACATCCGGCTGAATTCCGTATTGCTGATAGCAAAAGAAACTGCCGGTGCGGCCAACACCAGTCTGTACTTCATCAACCATCAAAAGAATATCTTGATTTTGGCAGAATTCCGCCAATTCCTGTACAAATTCTTTTTCCATCGGGCAAACGCCGCCCTCACCCTGCACAAGTTCAATCAGCACTGCACAAGTTTTTTCCGTAACGACGGCGCGCACGCCCTTCATATTCGGTTCCGCATAGAAAAAGCTTTCGGTCAGTGGGGTAAACTTTTTATGAAACATATTCTGTCCGGTGGCAGCCAGTGTGGTAATTGTGCGTCCGTGAAAGGAATTCTGCAGAGTCACAATTTGGCAGCGGTCTTTTCCATACTTATCCTCACTGTATTTGCGGGCAATCTTAATTGCACATTCATTTGCCTCTGCACCGCTGTTTCCAAAAAATACGCGCGCCATCCCACTAGCCTGACAGAGCTGCTGAGCTGCCTGAATTGTAACGGGGCTGTAATACAAATTGGAAAGATGCTGAATCTGTGCCGCTTGTCCGGAAATAGCTGCCACCCATTGGGGGTCGCTGTACCCCAGACAATTGACGCCGATTCCGGCGGTAAAGTCAATATACTTTTTCCCGTCTGCGTCCCATGCAGTGGCATTTTCGCCCTTTACCAATGCCGCCGGAAATCTTCCATATGCGTGCATCAAATATTTGCTGTCATTTTCCTGAATGGCAGTGATCTGCATAAAATTTTCCTCCTTTATGTTAGCCGTTCTTGGGAAACGCTGGATTATACAAACTGTATTTTATACAAACTGGAAAATTAATTGTTTTGTCCCTGCGGACAGGAAAAACACGTTAATAAAACATAGTTCCAATTCCTTCGTTTGTAAAGAGCTCAATTAAAATCGAATGGGGAATTCGGCCATCAATAATATGTGCACGCTTCACACCGCGGCGTACAGCTTCCACACAGCAGTCAATTTTTGGAATCATGCCGCCGGAAATGATTCCCTCTTTTTTCAGCTTTGGAACAGTCGAAACCTGCACAACCGGAATAATTGTACTCGCATCATCTTTATCTCGCAGCAAACCACGAACATCCGTCATCAAAATCAGTTTCTCCGCATGCAGACAAGCTGCAATCTGCGCCGCCGCAACATCTGCATTGACGTTGTAAACTTCTCCATGACAGCCGCCCGCAATGGTGGAAATCACCGGCACATATCCGTTCTCCTCGGCATCACGGATTACAGAAGAATTCACCTCCGTAATTTGCCCGACAAAGCCCAAATCTTCTTGGGAAACCATTTTTTCGGCGCGAATCATATTGCCATCCAGCCCACAAAGCCCGACTGCGCGCCCATTGTTTGCTTCCAAAAGCTGGACAAGTGCCTTATTGACTTTTCCAGCCAGCACCATTTGCACCACATCTATTGTTTCACGGTCCGTGACACGCATGCCTTTTATAAATTTGCTTTCCTTGCCGATTTTTTTCAGCATGGCAGAAATCTCCGGCCCACCGCCATGCACCAGCACAACGTGAATACCAACCAGCTGCATCAACACAATATCCCGTATAACGGCGTCCTTCAGGGTATCATTTGTCATGGCATTACCGCCGTATTTGACAACAATCGTCTTTCCCGCATATTTTTGAATATACGGCAAAGCCTGCACAAGCACCTGCGCCCTGTCTTGATTTGAAATTTTCATTGTTATCCCATCTTTAAATAAAGTAGATTTTCTCTCTCCGGCTTTTGTTATTATGTCCGATAATCTCCATTGATCTTGACATAATCATATGTGAGATCACAGCCGAACGCAGTTGCAGAAGAACTGCCGTCGTGCAGAGTTACCTGAATGGTAATTTCATCTTCTGCCAAAATTTTCTTTCCCAAAGTTTCATCGAATGGAATCCCCGCTCCATCCCGACAAACAGCAAGGCTTCCCACAGGAGAAACAAAGTCAACATCTACTTTATGGATGTTTACTTTTGCTCCGGAATAACCGATTGCACACAACACACGTCCCCAGTTTGCATCCGCACCAAACATAGCCGCTTTGACCAAAGAAGAACAAATCACCGATTTTGCTACGGTCCGGGCATTCCGGTCATCCGCTGCACCACTCACCGAACAAACCAACAGTTTATCCGCACCCTCGCCGTCTTTTGCCATCGCACGGGCAAGTTGGATACATAAGCCTTTCAGTGCTTCTGTAAATTTTTGAAAATCCTCGCTGGTCTCGGTAATTTCCGGATTACCGGCTTTTCCATCCGCCAAAATCACGCAGGTGTCATTTGTACTCATATCCTCGTCAACACTCAGCATATTGAAACTGTCTTGAACGGCAAGGCGGAGTGCCCGGTCCAGCGCTTTTGGTGTAATGGCCGCATCCGTTGTCAGGAAACAAAGCATCGTGCACATATTGGGATGGATCATACCAGAACCCTTTGAAATGCCGCCGATTCGCACAGTCTTTCCGCCCAGTTTCAGTTCCACAGCCATATTTTTGGGCACAGTATCCGTCGTCATAATTGCCTCTGCCGCCTGCAGGCTGCCACTGGTAGACCGTTTGGCTGCCAAGGCAGGTACTGCGGAAAGAATAGGGGCAAGCGGCAGCGGCTGTCCAATCACGCCGGTACTGGCAACCAGCACATCCTCTTCTCGAATCAGCAGTGCCTCCGCGACAGCATCCGCCATCGCTTCCGCCTTCTTTGCACCATCCGCATTGCAGGTGTTGGCATTTCCGCTGTTGGCAAGAATCGCCTGCGCTTTTCCATCTTTTAAGTGTTCTTGACAAACGGTAATTGGTGCACCTTTCACAAGATTACTGGTGAAAACGCCTGCCGCCGTGCAGGGTACATCTGCATAAATCAAAGCCAGATCATCCTTGTTTTCTGGTTTCATTTGTCCGGAACGGAGCTTTTTCGTATATTCAGCAGTTTCTTTTTTCGTCATATTGGCACAGGCTTTAATCCCCGCATAGATTGCAGCCGCCTGAAACCCCTGTGGGGCCGTCACTCCGCCATCAATAAATTCCATAGTTTCCTCCATTCAGAAAGATTCTCCCTCATGTCGCGTTAAAATGCTGGTGGAAACATGGTAAGGCCAGCTGTCTCCTCAATGCCTAGGGCAAGATTCATATTCTGAACTGCCTGTCCGGCAGCGCCTTTTACCATATTGTCCAGCGCAGAAACTGCAATCAGCATATGCGTACGCACATCTGTATGCAGTTCGATTTCGCAGAAATTGCTGTACCGAACATTGTGAATATCTGCCCGCATACCCATTGGCAGGACACGAACAAAATATTCCTTGCGATAGAATTCTTCATAGGCTTCCTGCAGCTGTTGCAGAGTTACACCTGATTTTAAATGTGCGTAACAGGTAGCAAGGATGCCGCGGTTTACCGGCAGCAGATGCGGTGTGAAAACGATCTTGACTTCTTCACCGCAAACTTGCCGCAGAGTCTGCTCAATTTCCGGCGTATGCCGGTGACCGCCCACCTTATAAGCATGCATTCCCTCATTGAGTTCCGGATAATGCGTATCCTGCGTACATTTGCGGCCCGAACCGGTCACACCGGACTTACAGTCTGCAATAATGCCGTCCTTTTCAATCAGTCCTGCTTTCAGGGCAGGTACCAGTGCCAAGGGAACCGCTGTGGTATAGCAGCCCGGATTAGCAATCAATTTTTTCCCTCGAATGTCGTCACGAAACAACTCCGGCAGACCGTAAACTGCTTCTTCATGCAGTTCGGGATAAACTGCCTTGACACCATACCAGTCTTCGTATTCACGCAGACGTTTCAGGCGAAAATCGGCTCCCAAATCAATAAAAACTTTTCCGGCATCATGGCATTTTTTGGCAATCTCCTGGGAAAGGCCGTGAGGCAGTGCAGCAAACACCACATCACTCTTCTGCAGCACCTCGTCCTCCGTGCCGCACACCATATCGCACAGTCCATAGTAAGCCGGATATACCGCGCTCAAAGGCTGCCCCTGAAAACTGACGGAACTGATTGCTGCAAGTTCTGCCTGCGGGTGCCCCGATAAAATGCGTACCAGCTCAGCTCCGGCATAGCCGGTTGCACCAATTACGCCTGTTTTGACGGCCATTTTTACTCTCTCCTTTTGTATGGCTTGTATCGCAAAATGGGCGGACAAGCGTCCGCCCGGTTGCAAAATGAATTTTCACATGAAAAAGGATTATTTCTTCAGTTCTCTTTTCTTCAGTGCCTGCACCTTCATCGGCAGACCAAACAGATTAATAAATCCAGTTGCATCGCTTTGATTGTAAACTTCGTCTGCACTGAAAGTCGCAATATCTTCCTCATAAAGGCTATACGGGCTGGTTACGCCTGCATCAATGATATTTCCTTTGTAAAGTTTCAGTTTCACATCGCCAGTCACCGTTTCCTGAGTGCTGTCGACAAAGGCAGAGAGTGCTTCCCGCAGCGGTGTAAACCATTTTCCGTCATAGACCAATTCTGCAAATTTTTCACCCACGCCCTGCTTGTAATGATAGGTATCTTTATCCAAACAAATTTCTTCCAGCTTGTTATGGGCATGATACAGGATGGTGCCGCCCGGTGTTTCATACACACCACGGCTCTTCATACCGACCAGACGATTTTCCACGATATCCGCGATTCCGATGCCATTTTCGCCGCCGAGTTTGTTCAACTGGCTCAGCAAGTCAACTGCGCACAGCTTCTGACCATTCAGAGCAGTCGGAATTCCTTTTTCAAAATGAATGGTTACATAAGCTGCCTTATCCGGTGCCTGCTCCGGTGAAACCCCCAGCTCCAAAAATCCGGGTTTGTTGTACTGCGGTTCATTTGCCGGATTTTCAAGGTCAAGGCCCTCATGAGACAGATGCCACAGGTTTTTATCCTTGCTGTAATTGGTCTCACGGGTAATTTTCAGCGGCACATTGTGAGCTTGTGCATAATCAATTTCCTCATCACGGGATTTGATATTCCATTCACGCCACGGAGCAATGATTGGCATATTCGGAGCAAAAGCTGCAATGCTCAATTCAAAGCGAACCTGGTCGTTGCCCTTACCGGTGCAGCCATGGCAAATCGCATCGGCACCCTCCGCTTTGGCGATTTCCACCAAACGTTTTGCAATCAGCGGACGCGCAAAACTGGTACCCAGCAGATATTTTTTCTCATAAACTGCGTCCGCTTTGAGTGTCTCCCAGATGTAGCCCTCAACAAACTGCTTCTTCAAGTCTGCAATGTAAAGCTTGCTGGCGCCGGTTTTTTTTGCCTTTTCTTCCAAGCCGTCCAGTTCGCCGCTGCCCTGACCAACATCGGCCGCCACAGCGATGACTTCACAATTGTTATAATTTTCCTTCAGCCACGGGATAATAACGGAAGTGTCCAGCCCGCCAGAGTAAGCCAACACAACTTTTTTGATATTCTTTTTATCCATAATCTGTTAAGCCTCCGTTTTGTTTTGTCGTTGCTTCTATTATACCGCTTATGCATAGAAAAGCAAGCATTTTTGCATATTTATTCATATTTGTGCATTTATCATAAAATTATATTTAATTTGATTTACTTTATAGGCCTTATATTTTTTAAAAAACTGAGGCCTGCATTCTACCGTCCATTCCTGTTTCTTCATTCGTTTTTATGATATAATAAAAGTAAATTTTAAATACATGGAGGCTGAAAAAATGCAAGAAATCGCAGCAGAGTCCCTGTCATTTATGCCTTTTACAAAAATCAAGAAAGGCTGGATGCTGGTCAGTGCCGGCACCCCCACAAAATGCAGTACCATGACTGCTTCTTGGGGCGGCTTCGGCGTCATGTGGGGAAAAAATGTTTCTGCCATCACGATTCGTCCGCAGCGTCACACACTCCGTTTTTTGGAGCAAAACGAGGAATATACCCTGAGTTTTTTCGAAGAGAAATACCGCAGTGCGCTGAACTACTGTGGGAGTCACTCCGGCGGTGAAAACGAAAAAATTGCCAAAGCTGGTCTGACGCTGGTTCCCAACGAACCGGTGCCGGTTTTTAAGGAAGCTTCCCTGACACTGGTGTGCAGAAAACTTTACCGCCAGCCAATGGATCCTGCCGGTTTAAACAAAGCGGATGACGAAAGATGGTATGCAGATAAAGACTATCATATCCTGTTCGTCGGAGAAGTTGTAAAAGCTTTACAGAAATAATAAGGTCACCTGTCATTTTTCAAAAAGCAAAAGGAGCTGCTGCAGAAAGCA
>DHDR01000020.1:16454-21813 GCA_002399445.1 Ruminococcaceae bacterium UBA4871
TGCTTTCTGCAGCAGCTCCTTTTCTATTTTATCGTTTTCAGCTTTCTATATACGGTTTTACGGTGTTCCAAAGGGACGGCCCGACAAACGCTTCCAGTGAAAGTCCGTTAGCTGTATATTCTTCATTTAAAAGCGTCCCCTCTTTCCGGATACGTGCCGCAAGACCGGTTTGTGCAAATGGCAGACGCAAATGTACCCGACGAACCGAAACCGGAAGAGCTTTTTCAATGGCCTGCAGCAGTTCCGGCAAACCTTCACCGGTTTTTGCACTAATCCGAATGCCTCCGCCAATAAGAGGAACATCATCCAGTCCCGGCACAAGGTCGCACTTGTTAAGGACAGAAATTACAGTACCCCTGCTGCCCAATTTCGCCAGCAGTCTGCGTGTTACATCCAGATGCACCTGTGCTTCCGAGCTGGAAGCATCACAAATGTTCAGCAGAATATCCGCGGCAGCCGCCTGCTCCAGTGTAGAGTGGAACGCCTGCACCAGATGGTGCGGCAGTCTGCGCACCAATCCGACAGTATCAATCAGCATCACCGTGAATCCATTCGGCAGCTTCAGTGCGCGTGCCGTTGGGTCCAGCGTTGCAAATAATCGATTCTCCGTCAAAACACCCGCATTTGTCAGCGCATTCATTAAGGTGCTTTTTCCCACATTCGTGTAACCCACCAGCGCAACCGTCACCACACCATTTTTTCTGCGGCGGCGGTTAATCTGTGTACGGTGCTTTTCCACTTCCTCCAACTGTGCCTGTAAATATTGGATTCGCGTCCGAATATGCCGCCGGTCTGTCTCCAATTTGGTTTCGCCCGGGCCACGGGTACCAATGCCGCCGCCCAAACGGGACAGTACCTTTCCGCGTCCGGACAGCCGCGGCAACAGATAACGCAGCTGCGCCAGCTCCACCTGCAGTTTGCCTTCTTTAGATCTGGCATTCGCAGCAAAAATGTCAAGGATCAGCATGGTCCGGTCCACTACCCTGACATCTGTACTCTCTTCCAAATTTCTTATTTGAGTTGGTGTCAGTTCTCGATCAAAAATCAGCAGTTCAATCCCATATTCGGAACAGAAAGCAGAAATCTGTTTCACCATGCCTGTGCCCACACAGGAGGCCGTATCCGGTGCCGACCGTTTCTGGGTTACTGCACCAAACGGTTCAGCACCTGCACTGCGCACCAGTTCATAGAGTTCCGCCAGAGAAGCTTCCGCATCATATTCTCCAGTATCGCACTCCACCAGCAGCGCCCGCGGCAGGTGTTCTGTATTCTCATACATTCTTGTTCCCTCCACCTATCATTTTTCTGCTTCTTTCGGCAAACTTTATTCTACTGCAATCCAAGTGTATTTGCAATTAACGGAAAGCAATATAGCCATAATTTTTGCCGGACTGGTTTAACAGAGAATATACATAGCTGTTTGCGGTATCATTTCCTACATGAAACCCTTGATCGTTTTGAAGTTTCAGCGCGCTGCCCGAAAGTCCTGTTGCGGTAATCCCCATATACAAAGCTAAATTACCACTTCCATCAACCTGCAGCAGCTGAGACCCACAGGCAAAAACCTGAACTGCCCGCGGGTTAAACCCCAGCGCAATTGTTCGATCTGCCTGCCCGTCTCCGCAATAGGTGCCAGTCACCATAGGTGTTTGATCTTCCGGTGTTTTGTGCAAGGACGTATCCGCAACATGCGCACTGAAAACGTCGTCTATTGTCTGATTATCACTGACGAAATCCTGCCGAAGAGGATGGTCTTCCGCAGTCCACAGATTCAATCCGTGGGTCGTTTTTTGGCTTGCCGGCATTTTTCTTCCTCCTGTATTTTGCCTGTTTCCATGCAAACTATCTGCACAGATATCCCAGTAATATTTGGAATTTGCATTGTAAAAATCTGCTTATTCAAAGTTTGTTGAAAACTAAAAGGAGATGACATTCTGCTCCATTTCTCCCCATGTTTTATCCTTTGCATCCAGCGCCGACCATGAGGCATTCTGTGAATCCCGCATTTCCCATGCCGCAGCTGAACCGCGCAAATCCAAAACAGCTTCCAGCTGAGCCGGCAGCATCCTGCGCAGAATTTTTTGAATAAACGCACAGTCTGCCGGCGGTGTGTCGGGACAAAACACGGTCTGCTTTTGTTCAAAGCATTCATACAGCAGTCCGCTGATTCCCAGTGCGTCCGCAAGCCGGATAAAATCCGTTCTGGTACATTGTCCGGTCCCTTCCCGCAGCAGTTCCAGCCCAGCTGCGCGTTTCAGGTTGCCTCCATCCGCAATCCCCATAGCCGCACATTTTGCTTCCAATCCCCAACTTTGTGCACTGGAAAAGTACAGTTCTCTCTCCATTTCCAGCAGTCTATCATATGCAAGATTCAACACCTCTGCGCAGGCGCTGAGTTCCGCATCGACCAGACTGCCCGATTTCGTCAAATTATAAAGTTTTAAAGGCTGCATGCGTAAACGCATGCTCTCCAAAGGCCTCATAAAAAGGACACCTCCGGTTCTCCATTTAAGACCACTAGTGTATCCGGTGATTTATCTGGAAACGAAATGCCTGTCTCCAGTTTTGCCTCATTGATAAGACCTGTACCATAAATTTGCGCACACAGTTGTGTTTCCGTGACGGTTTCTCCCACTTTCAAGGATTGGAAATCGTTTCGGATTGTTTCTTGTACAGCAGTTTTTACCGTGTCCGGGCTGGTACCATCTCTTGATGCAACTGCTACGGAAACAGAAACCGATGCTGTTTTAGCTGGATAGACATGTACCTTCACATTCAGTTCCCGTTTTTCTTCCATAACTTTCTGCACATTCTGAACTGTGCTGTCTGATGCAGCAGCGCCTTTCCCGGCCAGCCAAACTGTCACTTCTCCTTTTGCCGGTGCAGCCGCTTCCACAGAGGCAGAAGCGACACCGTCCTGCTGAAGCGCCAGCTGCCAATAAAAAGCCGGATTGGCGCCGTTGCTTTGCTGTTTATACTTTTCCAGCAAGCGTTCCCGCAGCTGATCATCTGTTTCCACAGATCTTCCGCCGGAAAAAGCCACTGTATTCGTGACGGATTGGATATAAGAATTGGGATTTACCAAAGCGGTTACCGCACCTGCCGGCAGATTTCCTCCCGGTCCTGTTTCCACGGCTTGTGCTGCCACTTCTGTGCTCCCTCCGGCAGAAGTCGGCAAGTCTGCTTCTTCTAATGTCTCCACAAGTACGGGAGGGGTTCCTGCGGTCGTACAACGTGTTCCCGCTGGCAGAACAGTACCGAACATACTGCTTCCGTTATTTGTAAATTTAATCCTGCCTGCTGCATGAGCGGCTTGTACCCGCTCCAAGCCGCCGTTTTGAGCCAGCTTGTCCAATTGCTCCCCGACTGCCGTCTGCGGTGTCAGCGACTGCTGAAGCCATTCTAAATCCGCCAGCAAGTTGTAAACTTCACCCGCCAGTACACGGAAACGAATGCCTGTGTCAGAAGCTTCATCCGGCACGATTCCCGTTTTTTCCGTATAGGCGTTATTCATCCGCTGGACCAACTCTTCATATCCGATCATTTACACACCCCGTTTTCCGCATACGGCACCAAAATTTTTTGTTCCGTCTGTCCCGCATGCACCCGTACGGTTACCCCGTTTTCTCCGGCTTCTGCAGATAAGACTTGCACATTGGGCAGCATCGGGGCCAATGCTTCCTGCGCAAAGACAAAGGCCTGCTGCCCTGCATCCGGAGAAAGTTCTGCAAGTCTGCTGCCAAATGAAGGGGCATAGCAGAATGCGCCGCGTTTGGTAAATAACCGCATTTTCGCTTCCTGCAGCAGTTCCTCATCCCCTGACACTGTTTCCAGCGTTCCGTCAACAGCTTTCACATAATCTCCGTCTTTCAGTTTAATCTCCATTTTCAGCCTTTCTCGCTTTCTGCTTCAAACACCTTTCCATTGATGACCACTTCTCCGGCATTTGTCAGCCGGATTTCCGCTCCTCCTTGTGAAAAAAGGCGCAGCTCTCCCGGCTGCAGCTCTGCCTGCTTTCCTGTACAGCCAAGGCAAAGTCCCCCGCTGCTGGTTTGCATCAGCACCGCCTGTGCATTCTGAGGAGCTTTCCATTCTATTCCCCATGGATTGCACATCTGCACAACTTCCCCAGGCACTTGTATGGTTCCGTCTTTATTGACAGCATTCAATTCCGTATTGGTTTTTGCCTTTCCTGCCTGCATGAGCTGCTTAAGTATCCACATTCCGTTTCCCTCGTTTCTTTTCTTAAGTAATTTCGGGCCGCAGCATCAAACGTGTTGTTTTTCCTCGGGAGGACAGTTGATACCGGATTCCGCTGATCTGCATTTTCTGCAATTTCTTTTGGAACTGCAGAAAAGCGGTCTGGTAAATTTGTACCTGCGGCCACCCAGCGCACAGCACAGAAATACTTTCTGCCTGCCGTCTGGCCACTTTGAAGGTTTCGTCCGGTACTTTGCACAGCTTTCTGCGAAGGAATCCGTGTTCTTCCAGTCCCTCATCCCAGTTCATTCGCTTCCAGCAAGTTCCATCTATTGCCCAAGTTTCAGAGAGCATCCTGCACAAATTCTTCGTTTGGCTAACCTGCAGACAGGGAATTCCATTTTCCCCTAAATAAAACGGTTCCCTCTCTGGAATCGGCTCCGCTGTTAAAAGGCCATTTTCTTCTCGCAGCGGTTCTTTCAAAAACTCCCTGCAGAATCCATCCAGCGCCTGCCATTCGCTGCTGCCCTTTTCCACTGCATATTCCCCTGTAAATGGTTCCGAATTTCCATTGATTCCATGGAACCCATACGGAGCTGCATGCTGCTGGTACAGAAATCCGAGGCTCGGATTTTCGTAAATTGCCGGCAAAGCCTCACTATCCAGCAGCAGCGCCGCACGGCTTCGGGCCGACACTGCCAGTAGATTGCTGGCAGCATAGCTGCTCCGCATCGTATCCAGTATGCCATCAAACCAGACTGTCTCATCTTCTTCGGCGCGCAGGAAAGCTGCGGATGGAACTAGACCGGAGAGTGGAAATTCTGCTGCCAGACTGTCTGCCGGCGTATCCTCATCTTTTTTTAGGGTAACCCACAACGGTGCTGGCAGTTCCCATTTCCCACCAGCTGCATCGTAAAGGAAATAATTCATGAAAGTTTCAGCTCCATTCCCTCCGGCAGCTCATTTGCCCAGCGAATCACCCCGGGGTTTGCTGCCAGCAGACAGTCCGGTGAGACTCCTGCCGCCGCCGCTGCACTCCACAGACATTCATTGGTTCCGGCCCGATAAAGGGTGTTGTCCGCTTCCTTGGCAGACTGGATTTCCCGAAAAGTAAAGCAGTACGCAATCCGGTCTGCACGCGGCGTTCCCTGAAGCTGCA
>DHDR01000020.1:22047-73268 GCA_002399445.1 Ruminococcaceae bacterium UBA4871
TCCCAAAAAAGTTCCGCTTCCGGAAACCGCCCTGCCTTGTTTTCCAAGGTCCTGCAGTGTCTCCCCGTTTTCCGGCTGCTGTAAAACCTGCGTGTATTTTTGGTTCTCCATACGAAGTGTGTCCGGCAGCCGCGGCCATGTAAAATTCCGGTATCCCATATAGAGCCCTGTCATGTTTCTTCCTCCAGTGTTCTCGGATAGCGCAGGCTTTCCAATTCCAGCTTCTCGCTCAGTTCCTCCTGTGCTGTCTGCAGATTCTGATTCACAGTATTCACCTCCCCCAACCGTCCTGTAACTCCAAAACTGCCCATGTATACAGCCGATGCCCTTCCGCAAAGACACCATCGCAGCGAAGTACTGTATAAACATGCTCCATGCATTGCAGCCTGTCGCCTGTTTTCGGGCAGAAATCGAATGGAGCCGTACAAAGATAGCGGTCGTCCTCTGTGCTGCTTTGATTCATCGGCCGAATCAGCACCGGTGCTTCTTTTCCTTCGCAGACTGCAGAACTGCCATAGCGTTTCAGCAGGTCTGCAATCAAGATTTGCCGGTTCACGGAATACTCCTGAAAGCAAATGCTTCATCATGCAGATAGGGTGCCGCCGCATTCCGTGCATCCAGCCAGATTCTTTTGGCATTCCGATTTGTATTTCCTCCGGTGAAACGGACTTCTCCCGCCGTAAAGTCGCCGTCCGGCTCTGTAAGGGAAATTTGCCAGTTTACCAAAGCAGCAGCTGCTGTTTCTAACAGGCTGTCCCCGCCTGCTCGAATCCGTTTCCCTTCCAGCCTTTGTACGGCATCCTGTACCAGCGGCAGATAGGTCTGTGCGTCCTCGTCCGTCATATCCCGCAGCAGCCGCAGCTTTTCCAACACATTTTGTGTATTCATAAATCTCCTTCCAAACAAACCCCGCCCCTGACCCACAAGCGAATCGCTGCACCTTTATTTTCAAATCAGGCCGTATACTCCAAAACTTTCACAGCGCCGCTGAATATTTTCGTGAACCCTGCAATGGTGCTGATGGTCGCGCGTTCCAACTGACGGTCAATCAGTTTGTCATATTCAGTCTGCACATCACCTGCCTGCACCATTTCCAATGCGCAGGTATGGTCAATACCGATGAGCTGTCCATTCGGTACGTCCGGAATATGCAGCAGCTGTGCACCCAGCGGGGCTACCAGCTTTCCCGTACCCTGAAAGTTCAAACCGGCCTGTGCATCCCGCATTTCCGGCAAGGCAAGAATGGTCTGCACGGCCGCAGTTCCTCCCAACAGGCAGTTTAAACGGTAAGGAGAAAGCTTTCCCCAAATTTGTAACAGGTCTTGATAGGTAATTGCCCCTGATGCCGTGACAATTTCCGCTTTATCGGTACCATCGTCTCCGTTAAGCAGGACTTGGACAGCATCCCCCATCTGCGCACGGGCAATGTACGCGCCAATTTGCCGCAGGGTAACTGTGAAAAGATCCAGATGCTGGAACCGAAGCGCTTCATAACTGGCCACCAGCATGCGGCCGCGTTTATGCAGCTGCACCAGATGGTCTTGCGTGCGTACTACCGTCTGCGGAATGGCCGTACCTTCCGCAACCATTTTCAGCTTTTTCTCCTCTTGCAGCGGTGCGCTGGTAATGGTTCGATAGTCCATTCCTTCTATCTGTGTGGTGGTCGCCACCAGATTGGGCAGCAGATTTTCCTGCTCAATGCCCTGCCGCACTGCGCGGCAGATATACTCTGGAAACAATGCCGCGCTGTCGCCCGTCTGAAAAAATTTTTCTACCCGGTCGCTTCCCCGACCGTTCACATGGATGTCAAAACGTTTGAGCTGGCGCTGATAGGCATCCAGCCCTTCCAGCGGCGTTCCGCGGTAAGCTTCCGAATTGTCCAGCGATTCCAGTACCTGTGAAAAGCTTTTCCCCGTTCCGTACATACCCTTTTCCAAATGCAGATTTTCATAAAATGCCATAGATAACACCCTCCTTACAGAATAAATCCAACATGTGTGCTGTCTGCGTCCACAACTAAGCGCTGCAGTCCGGCGGTCCCTGCTGCTTCTGCTTTGATGTTTCCGTCCGCATCAGCAGTCAGGACCTGATAACCGACATTGGGCTTTGTCCCGCTGTAAGGCAGCGAAACATATCCGTTTAGCTGCACGGCCGCAAATCCGTCCCGCCAGGAAAGTACAACTCCGCAGAAAGTTCCCTCGGCTTTTGTCACCGCTCCGCTGTCTGTCACCATCACCGGCATACCCGGTTCCGTTTCAGCGGTACAAGCGAAAGTTGCAGCATTTTCCGCATATCCATTCATGGCTGTTTCCATAAAATATTCCTCCTAGTATACTTTAAAAGATTATAACAAATAGTATCATTCAAATTCGAAACCCTTCGTCCGCATCCACACTGTCTTTTTTGACAGCAAGCTGTGGTTCCAGCGGTACATGCCGGTTTGCTTCTGCCCGCAGGCCTTTTTCTACCTGCTCCAGTTCCTCTGGAGAAAGCCCTTGTGCCATTTTGCGAGCTGTTTCTATTGCGATACCCGGGTAAGCAATCGTAAAATATTTAGCTGTTTCCTGTGTCAGTTTTTCTTTCCATTTTCTTCCCCAAACTGCATCTTCTGATTCGAACTTGCCGGCTGCCTTACTCCAGCTTTTCGTCACGCCAGCTTCCCGCTGTGCCGGAACTGCTACAAAACTCCATTCATAAGCATCCTGTGGGTCACTTAAAACCGTGCAGCAGGTTTGTCCATGGTAAACCTGCCCGTTGACATGCCCGCAGTCTTTTCTGCGCCGGTCTGCGCCGCAGATGGAGCAGACTGCGCTTCCCACGCTGCAGCCCACGCTCACCTCTTTTTTGATGCCGCTGTCAATTTCCAAAATAAGGTCTTGGTTTCCCTGTGTCCGCGGCATATAAGCTTTGGCTACCAGCCGAGTATAGGGTTCTCCACAGGAAGTTTTCCTGCTGTTGTCCGTTTCCACCTTTGTATCATAGATACGGGCACTTTGCGTTGCTGCGTCCATACTGTGGTTGAAAATTCCGCTTTTCCCCCGAAACAGTTCCGCCAGCTTTTGAAGTGCCTGCGAAGCAAAGCGTTCCCCATCACGGTCCACTTCATTGTCACACAGCACCACTTTAAAGGTGTACACTTCTTCCGCGGTAAACGGTCTGCGCGTATAGCGGTTGATTTTTGCCAAATCTTCTTTTTCCGGTTCCAACGCACTTTTCAGGACATATCCACTTTGCAAACTAAAAGTCTCCTTTCCCTAAATCTCTTTTCGCAGTTTTTCTGTCTGTACCTGAATCAGTTCTGCCTGCGCATTGTTCAGCGCTGCCTTTGCCAGTTCTGTCTGATCCTGCAGTGTCACATCATTCCACACAATGTCAAATGGCATGGAACAGCCAAGCAACCGCATCCATAAAGAGCAAATCCGGTCAATAACCGGGTTCAGCAGTCTCCGGTAAGCCTCCAGTTCACTGGTCAGAATATCTGCCTGCTGGCTGCTCATGCGCTCCGTACTGGACCACGAAAGTCCCAGCAGGAACGGCGGTACCCCCAGTTTCGCGACAATTTGTTCCAGCATCTGCCGCACCGGTACCTCGCTGTCTAAAATCTGGTTGTCCGCACCGATTGCTTGGATATGTACATCCCCAACCGCAACAAAATCGCTTTTGCTTCCCGGCCGCATTGCTTTGCTCCACTCTTCCGCCATCTGCTGTGCATGTTCTGCTGCAAAAGCACTGTCCTCTGCACCCGGACGGCAGGTTACCGCAAACCGCACATTTCCGGCACGCTCCCAGTTAACGCCGATTGCATGATAAATTTTAATCAGAATATCACTGACAAATGAAAGCCCCTGCAGGATGCTGGTGCCCTTTGCGCTGCCCGGCTTCGGGTTCAGTGCTGTGTGAAACACCAGTTCCGGGTATTGAACAGGTTTGCTGCCTCCTATACATCGACGGCAGACTTCAATTTCCAGCGGTGACTGAACCCGAAGTTCCACATCTTCCAAAGAGGCGTTATACAGCGCTTTGAGTTCCCCATTTTGCACCACTGCTTCCCCAACCGCATTTCCATAAGTCAGCAGCTGACTTAAGTATGTTGTCAAAAATGCATGAATTCCCGCATTTCCTGCTCCCACCGGAATGGTGTGCAAAAACATGTTCAGTTGATCCTGTGTTCTCCGTTCACTGCATTCTACATGGAATTTCCCAACCAGCCGCACCAGTTTGTCCAATGCCGCATCAATCATCGGCACTGATTCCCGCAGCTGCCGATAAAGGCGCAGCTCGCCGGAATTCAACGGAACATATTTTCTGACTGCCTCAAACGGCAGTTCTTCCCCTCCGGTCTGCACCGCCAGCACACCACTGCGTGGTATTCGCTTTTTCCTTCTCAGCATTCTATCCTCCCGTCCTCATTGAGCCAGCATATTTTGTTCTTCCATAAATAGGGACTTATCAACCCCGCTCAGCGGAAGCTGCCGCAAAAGTTGCACCGTGAGTCTGCAGCACAGAAGAAACAAAATACCGCAGGTCATCCATTGCATGGTCATTTTCTTTAACGGGAGCTTCCTTGTCCTCCTGCCATCGGTAAAGAGAAAATTCCCGCCAGCAGTCCCGGCAGTTCCGGCAAATGCGCACTTTTCCCTCTTTCAGGGCCATTGCCGTCCGCCGAATCCCCTGCAGTACGTCATTGCGCGCCGGCATCACGGAAAATTTTCCATGTCTCCGGATAGTCTCCATAAAACTCGCCGCAGAAGGATCGACAATCACACGTGAAATCCGTTTTTCCCCGCACAGTTTTTCCAGCCCTTCATAATGCTCCTCATCTGTACGCGGACCGTTTTTTCGACCATCATAGTAGTATTCGTCTATTCGGTACCACACATTTTTCTTACGGCCCCAAAGGCCAAAGGAACTTGGGTTCTGTGTTCCATAGTCACAGCTCACCACATATTCTTCACAAAGTTCCGGCACATCCACCGCTGCTTCCTCTTCCATGAAAGGATAAATTAAACCTTGCGCCGCCACCCATTTGCCCTGCACATAGCGCTCATAAAATGTACCGGTATACAAATTTCGGTACCGCTCCCGCATTTTCGGGGAAAGCCCCGGGTTGTCCTCCATCATAAAGTGCAGGTGCAGCGCGTTCCTATCTTTCGCATTCCGAATCCATTCCCGATAAAACCAGTGCCCCGGGCTTTCCGGATTACAGTTAAACCAAAAGCGGCTCCCCTCGACACTGCAGCGGGCCAACGCCTGCTCCACAAATTCGCGCGGCATCAATGCTGCTTCATCAAATAACACCCCCGCCAGTGTAATCCCTTGGATGAGTGCTGCACTGCTCGAATCCCGTCCGCCGAAAAGATAAAAGCGGTTCCTGCACCGCCCTGCTGTAACAGTCAGCAGCCCTTCCCCATTTTTCAATCCATAGTGGAATCCGGCAGCCGTCAGCGCCGGCAGCAAAGTCGTAATCAGATTCCGCTTCAGCGAACGTACGGTCTTTCCGCAGATGGCAAAACTTTTTCCGGAAAAAGATGCCATGGCCCAGCAGACAAACCCAAGGCCCATACAAAGGGTTTTTCCGCTGCGTACAGCACCATCACACACCAATGCGTCATACTTTTCATCTTCACTTCCCGGACACCACCACGTCATGGCCCGGAGTTGTTTTCTGCTAAACTGCATCTTTTCCTCTGCCTTCAGCCGATTCCTGCACGGCTTGTGCCGACCGATTCAGCGCACTGTAAAGCGGCTGCATATCTTCCTCTTCGCCAAGCTGTGCCAGCATTTGTGCTGCTTTCAGCCGGTCTGCAAATTTGATTTCTACACCTTTGTCACTGTGCTTTAGCTCCGAAATGCAATAAAGGTCCAGCTTCTGCAGATGCTCTGGTTCCTGCGGTTCATACAGCAGCTCCACCGCATCATTGATTTTTCCGCGTGCCAGCCTGCGGCAGACACGCAGTGCCTCTTTCCGTGTATCCATTTCATCCCTCCTATTTCTGCAGGTTCTTGATTTCTTCCTGCAGTCCTCCCACAAATACCGGTTAAAAGTAGCCGCAAACGCCTATTTTATACAAAAAGTCAGCCGGTTATCGGAAAAATCGGCTGACTTTTTATAAAAATAACAAGTAAATTTTATGGTAAGCGGTTTTTAATACTACATCAGTTATTTTTTGATACTTTTTGCTTGAATTTTCAGATTTCAGATGCTACTATAAAAGAAATACCAAATAAAGGAGCGCATCATGAACGATTATGTGATTCTCACGGATTCCAGCTGTGACCTTCCGGCAGATCTGGTACAAGCTTTGAAAATTGTCATCTTGCCGCTGACCTTTCGGCTGAATGGAAAAGACTATAAAAATTTTCTGGACGGCAGTAATCTATCTTTTCGGGAGTTTTATTTGCATATCCGCAACGGGGAATCTTGTGTAACAAATGCTGTGAATATTGAAGAATATAAAGCCGCTGTGGAACCTTTTCTGCAGGAAGGGAAAGATGTTTTGTGCATCTGCTTTTCCTCTGGACTTTCTGCAACATGGAACGCAGCAAAAATAGCATGCACAGATCTTGCCAGCCATTACCCTGAACGCACGATCGAGGTGGTTGATTCCCTGTCTGCTTCCCTTGGGCAGGGCTTGCTGGTTTACTATGCTGCACAAAAACGCAAAGCAGGAGAATCCCTTGATTCTGTTACAAATTGGCTGGAACAAAACAAGTTGCATCTGTGCCATTGGTTCACCGTAGATGACCTGCAGTATCTGAAACGCGGCGGCCGCATCAATACTGCCACTGCTCTTTTGGGCACCATGATGGGGATGAAACCAGTTATGCATATGGATGAGAGCGGCCACCTTGCAGGAGTCAGTAAAGTCCGCGGACGCCGCGCATCACTTGATGCATTGGTAAAGCATATGGAACAGACTGCAGTGGATCCAAAAGATCAAGTCGTCTTTATCAGCCACGCCGACGCTTACACAGATGCTAAATATGTCGCAAAACAAGTCAAAACACACCTGGGTGTCAAAAAGGTTTTAATAAATTTTGTCGGTCCAGTCATTGGCGCACATGCCGGTCCCGGAACCGTTGCATTGTTTTTTCTTGGTACTGAAAGATAAAAGAAGGACCTGCCGCAGATTATTATACGGCAGGTCCTTCTTTTATGGTGCTTCTGATACGGTTTTCTGTGTCTCGCCTTTGTCTTCCAATAATTTAATTTTTATATTCAGCGTTCTCTGCTGTTTTGCAGAATAGACTTTCACCGAAACTTCGTCTCCCGGCTTAAATTCAGAAATTACTCCTGTTACATCGTCCAACCCCATAATTTGTTTCCCATTGATCTGATAAAGGATATCACCTCTTCTGACATCACTGCTGTTTAAGGAACTGCCGGAGTCAATCGAAAGGATTTTCAGGCCGCCTTTCAAATTCAGCATGGCTGCCTCATGAGGAGAAAGCACTCGGCACACAATTCCCAGCCGGGTGCGTCCTTTCACGTATCCGTTCTGAATCAATTGGTTGATAATCGTAACCGCATGACTAACTGGAATCGAAAATCCCATTCCTTCATATCCGGTCGTAATAATTTTACAGGAATTGATTCCTACTACCTGCCCATAAAGATTACAAAGCGGCCCGCCTGAATTTCCCGGATTAATGGCCGCGTCTGTCTGAATATAGGTCATACCATTATCGCTGTGTCCAGCAATTGGGCGGTTCAACGCTGAAACATAACCGCCAGTCAAACTATTACTGTAATTCATTCCGTCCGGATCCCCAATCGCCAGTACCCGCTCGCCTACTTTCAGATCTTCCTCGCTGCCGAATTTCGCAGCAGTCAGCCCACTCGCACTGATTTTTAGCACAGCAAGGTCACTCGTTTTATCATAACCCAAAATTCTCGCATCATATTGTTTCCCATTCGACAGGATAACTGTCACGGTTGCGGAACGTGAGTTTCCAATAACATGGGAATTCGTCAAAATGACCCCATCACTGCTGGCAACAATCCCTGTTCCCTGACTTTCCGCAGGCTGCCCGGTTTCTGTTGGGATAGAAGCCAGCACACCGACGACACTTGGACTTACCGTTGTAAAAACATTTTCCGGATTCATCGGTTTTCCGCTTTTGTGTTGGATGGAAATTAAACTTTTAGTCCCTTCTCCTCGGTTCGGTACCACATGTTTGGAGCGGGAAACCGTAGTCTCTGAACTGGTGGAAGGTTCCTGCGATTCGCTGGGTATTCTGTTTCTGCCCTGCCGCGCATCATGAACTCCAAAACCGATCAGCATTCCAACAAAAATCACGAACAGTACAAGTAAGATACTAATTAAAATTTTAACCTGCTTCGTAAGCGGTTTTTTAGGCTTTTTCGGTAAACCTGCAGGATTTTGATATATCGCCGGTGGCTGCCGCCCTGCGTCTTGGTTCGCAGAGGGCTGTGGATGTTCCGCTCCTTTCGGATTGCCAAACGGATACCACACCGCCGGCCGAAACTGATGCTGCTGATTTTCCTGTCTCTCTCTGCTTGTGTGATCCTCTGGCCCTGTTCTTCCCCCTTCGGGAACCTGCGGTCCTTTTTCCTCCATCCTATCTATTTCCTCCTGTCATCAGACTTGTCCGCTTAGGATTTTGCCTCTGTATCACCCTGTTCTTTTTTCCCCGAGGAAGGCGTTTCCCCCTCAGAGACCTGATTTCTCTTCTGTTTGGGCGTCTCCACAACTTCCGCACAGACAGTTGTCGTCGGCCTTTGAGAATCCGGTGATTTCGGAATTTCTTTTGGCAGCCAGAAAGAAAATTCTGTATATTGACCAACAATAGAATTTGCGGTGATTTCCCCGCCGTGCTGCTGAATGATCGTCCGCACAATATATAATCCCAATCCCATGCCGGTTCTATCCTTACTGCGGGATTTATCCGTTTTATAAAAGCGGTCGAAAATCTGCATGATTTCATCCGGTGCAATCCCGTCTCCGCTGTTGCGGATAATCACTTCTATGCGCGACGGCATGTCTTTCAGCGTTACATTGATATATCCGCCTTCATTTGTAAATTTGACTGCATTTTCCACCAGATTATACACCACCTGATGGATCATATCAGAATCTCCATCCACAAAAATGGGGTGTGTATCTTCCAGTCCGTGCACAGCAATCTTCTTTTTTTCAATTGCATTTTCGAAACTAATCATGGTTGTCAGAACGGTCTCCGTAATATCAAAACGAGTCAGGCAAAGTTTCAGTTCTCCGTTGTCAATCCGTGACAGATCCAACATTGTCTTTACCAGCCGCGAAAGCCGCTTAACCTCTTGGGAAACAATGCGCAGATAATGTCCCTGCTTTTCCGATGAAATGGTTCCGTCCAAGATTCCGTCAATAAACCCCGCAATTGTTGTCATTGGCGTTTTCAGCTCATGGGAAACATTTGCAATAAAATTGCGCCGCGTATATTCGCTGCTCGCCAGAGAATCCGCCATATTATTGAAAGCCACTGCCAGTTCACCAACCTCATCCCGGCTCGTTACCGGCACGCGGATATTGAAATTACCATCACCAAAATTGCGGGCAGCATCTGCCATAATGCGCAATGGACGCACCATATTATAGGAAAAGACCCACACCATGCAGAAACTAACGGCAAAAGCAGCGAGCGCTGCAAACAGAAACATCCGCAGGATGTCCTTCCGGTATTCCACCAGACTGTGCGCCGCTACTGATGCAAAAACAGCACCTATCGTTTGTGTTTTTCCAGAAAGCTGCACCGTTACCGGCACACCGACCACATAGCAGGGCGCCTCATAAATTCCACCCAGCATAGTTTGATCGTCATACCGGCCGCCCAATGCTTTTTTCATGATGTCTGCAGGGATATTCTTATCTGTGTGCAGGGTACCATTCACCCCCTGTGCATTGACAATGATTTGTCCTGCACGGTTGACAACAAAAATATCACTCGTATTGTTTCGGCTCAGTACCGGCAGAAATTTCTCCATTTCCGCCATATCCATAAGCAGTTCTCCGTCTGGGCGAAATGATACACTGTGCGATACAACTTCCGAAATGCTCATTGCGTTTTTCTGGAGTCCATCCCGCTTTTCTCGCTTCCAGTTGCTGTTAAAGCACAGCAGCATCACTAAACCGAGTATACAGAAGCTAATCAGAATGGTAACAAGCGTCATTTGCAGATATTTTTTAAAAATTGTTTTTCGCTTGGTTTGTTTCAAAGGCTATCACTCATTCTTTATCTTTCACTTCAAATTTATATCCAACGCCCCAAACCGTCTTGAGCGACCATTGGTCAGAAACGCCTTCCAGCTTTTCGCGCAGACGTTTCACATGCACATCAACGGTACGGCTGTCCCCGTAGTAATCAAATCCCCATACCTCATCCAAAAGCTGGTCCCGTGTAAAGACACGGTTGGGATTACTGGCTAAGTGATAAATCAGTTCCATTTCTTTCGGAGGCGTGTCCACCACTTTCCCGTCAACTTTTAATTCATAATTGGTCAGGTTAATCGAAAGTTTATCGTAATGTACTTCCTTAACAGAATCGTTTCCTGTTTTTCCAATTCGCCGCAGCACGGCCTTGATTCGGGCAACTACTTCTTTTGCCTCAAAAGGCTTTACCACATAGTCGTCTGCTCCAAGCTCCAGCCCAAGCACTTTGTCAAAGACTTCTCCTTTTGCTGTTAACATAATAATGGGGCATTGACTCTTTTTCCGGATTTCACGGCATACCTGCCAGCCATCCAGCTCCGGAAGCATAATATCCAGTAAAATCAGATCAGGATTTTCTTTTTCAAACAGTTCCAATGCCTTTTTGCCATCGTTGGCAATAACAACCTCAAAACCTTCTTTTTCAATATAAAGCCGCAACAGTTCACAAATATTCTGGTCGTCATCCACAACCATAATTTTTCCTTGTGACATACAAATCCCTCCTTTTGCATAACAACGTACTTTATTATTATAAATTAGCATTTGTGTCAAGTGATGAATATTTTATGAAGTCCCCGCTGCTTTCATTATACATACTTTTCGGCAGCTATGCAAAATTCAATTGCGGCAGCCACAATTTTCTGCCCGTTTTTCTTCATGAAAAGGAGGGAAAAAAGAAAAAAGGGCCGCTGCCGTGCTTTTCGCACTGTGCAGCAGCCCTTTCCCGTCAGCCTTTTAAACTATTCAGCAAACCGCCTTTATCGATGATGTTCTGGATAAACGGCGGAAATGGCTCCGCCTGAAAGGTTTTTCCGCTTGTCAGATCTGTAATGACACCTGTACCAAAATCCACCTGCACGTCATCGCCGTCTTGGATTTTTTCAGCCGCTTCCTCACATTCCAGAATCGGCAGCCCGATATTGATGGAATTACGGTAAAAGATACGCGCAAATGTGCTGGCAATCACACAGGAAATTCCGCTCGCCTGAATGGCAATCGGTGCATGTTCCCGTGAAGAACCACACCCAAAGTTTTTGTTTGCAACAATGATATCCCCCGGCTTCACCGTTTTAACAAAATTACGGTCCAGATCTTCCATGCAATGCTGCGCCAGTTCCGCTCGGGAAGAGGTATTTAGATAACGTGCCGGAATAATGACATCTGTATCAACATTATTTCCATATTTATGTACTCTGCCTTTTGCCTGCATTAGTTCTCTCTCCTCCCGTTCACAGTTTTTCCGGATCTGTCAGTTTACCCGTCACAGCACTTGCTGCAGCCACCGCCGGACTCGCAAGATAAACTTCGCTTTCCACATGTCCCATTCTGCCTACAAAATTACGGTTGGTTGTGGAAACAGCGCGCTCGCCTTTTCCAAGTATTCCCATATATCCACCAAGGCACGGCCCACAGGTTGGTGTACTCACAACAGCACCCGCTTCAACGAAGATTTCTGTCAGTCCCTCGCGGATACACTGTAAGTAAACCTTCTGGGTTGCCGGAATCACAATACAGCGCACACCGTCTGCTACTCTGCGCCCTTTCAGAATCTTTGCTGCCACACGCATGTCTTCTATCCGTCCGTTTGTGCAGGAGCCGATAACTGCCTGATCGATTTTAACCCCTGCCGCTTCGTCAATGGTTCTGGTGTTGTCCGGCAGGTGCGGAAAACTGACCGTCGGCCGCAGACTGGAAAGATCGATTTTCACAGTACGCTCATAGTCAGCATCTGCATCTGCCTCATAAATTTTCACTTCTCGCTGGAACCGCCCTTTTTCATAAGCCAGCGTCTTGTCATCCACAGGGAAAATGCCGTTCTTGGCACCCGCTTCAATTGCCATATTGGCAATGCAGAGCCGGTCTTCAACAGACAGGGCTGCCACACCTTCTCCGGTAAATTCCAATGATTGATAAAGCGCTCCGTCTACACCGATTTCGCCAATCAAGTGCAAAATAACGTCTTTACCGCTCACCCATCCGGTTGGTTTTCCTTTTAATACCACTCGGATGGCACCCGGTACTTTGAACCATGCCTTGCCGGAAATCATTCCGGCAGCCATATCGGTGCTGCCGACACCTGTGGAAAAAGCACCCAGCGCACCGTAAGTGCAGGTATGGCTGTCTGCTCCGATAACACAGTCGCCCGGCCCCACAAGGCCCTGTTCCGGCAGCAGCGCATGTTCTATGCCCATCCGTCCGACATCAAAAAAGTTTTGGATATGATAGCTCTTGGCAAAGTCACGTGTTTGGCGGCATTGTTCCGCCGCCTTTATATCCTTATTCGGCACAAAATGGTCAAGCACCAGCGCAATACGGGTATCATCAAACACTTTATCCGCACCGCATTTTTCAAATGCATTAATCGCCACAGGGCTGGTAATGTCATTCCCAAGCACTAAATCCAGCTTCGCTTCAATCAGCTGTCCGGCTTTCACAGAGGGCAGCCCCGCATGTGCCGCCAGGATCTTCTGTGTCATGGTCATTCCCAATTCAGAACGCCTCCTCTTCTTTTCTTATTTTTATTATCCCACAATCTGTTTACAAAGAATGTAAACCATGTTACAATTCGAATAAGAAGGCTTCCCAATACATTTATTGCGGAAACGCCTCCATATGATGACAGAAAGAGGAAATCTTATGGAACACGAAAGTTTTCATTTCACTGCACCTGCATCCGGATGGTCAATTCTCAGCGAAGGCCAACCGTCCCGCATAGTTTCCCGCGGACAAATTATATATCTGCAGGGGGAACCCGGCCGCTGTTTTTACTATTTGAAAAAAGGTCGGGTACGCATTTTCCTCATTTCAGATGAAGGTTCTGAAAAGACAGTAACAGTACGGGAATCCGGCTGTATTTTAGGCGAAGCCGCTTTTCTGGATGGGGAACCGCGTACCACCTCCGCACGTGCCCTTACAAATTGTGAACTAGTCCGAATCGGTCAAATAGAGCTCACCGCCCTCTTTCGGCGGGAACCCACGCTTGCCCTGCAGATGCTGCGGTTCCTTGCCAAAACCGTGCGCATGCTGTCTAATCAACTGGACACCATGTCTTTCCTGCCTGCCGACCGCCGCATTGCCGGGATCCTGCTTTCCCTTGTCAATTCGCAGCATGCAGTACACACTTCACAGGAGGAACTCGGTAATTTAGCCGGTGTTACCCGCGTCACGGTAAATCGCGTACTGCACTTCTTTTCACAAAAACACTGGATTTCCCTGCAATACCGCTGCATTAGAATCACCGATTCTGATGCTCTTGCTGAATTTGCACAAACACAAACATAGGAAGCCAGACTGCTGCGAAACAGCACATGAAAGATGCGCCTTGAGCGGGCTGAAAAGCCGCTTTCAAAGCGCATTTTTGTTTTGCTGTTTTTTGTGATTTTACCGCTGTGAGGGCTGTTGTGTTTCAGAAATCAAGGTAAGATTATTTTGCACTCATCGCGTTTTGATAAACTTTCAAACTGGCATCCCAGTACGTTTTATGCTCCTGATACTTCTTGTCATGGTCAGGGAAAAGGACACGCATGTTGGCAGTCAGGGCATCACCACTGTACTTCATGACATTAGGCATGGCCATTTTTGTTTTGGACACGTCCCATCCATCCCGTTTCTGAATATACGCATAGCCCTTGTCATCACAGAAGAAAAGCATATCACTGTAAAGATTAAGGTCACCCAACAGACGTGTGACATTTGCTTCTGTCACTTGTGGATCACTGTTCCCTGTACCAAGTGTATATGAATTCACCTGGACCACAACTTTTCCATCTCCATTGCGGTCTTTTGCACCCAGCTGCAGTTTATATTCCATATCCTGTATCACAGAATTCGACACTGGCTTCTCTGTAATCAGGCCAACCTGATAATCAGGATTCACTTGGGTCACCGCACTATGAATAAAATAGGCAGCGAATAAAGCCACTGCAATTCCTATCAAAACATGCCATTTATGATAATACCAAAAATTCTGCCACTTCTCTTTTGGCGTTTTCGGCACATGTTTCAATCTTTCACTGTGTATGGTTTCTTCACCTTGATGCACCAGATACCCTTCACGTGCCATCTGTTTACTCCTTTGGTTTCATGGTCGGGAAAAGAAGGACATCGCGGATAGAGTCTGCACCTGTCAGAGTCATCACCAAACGGTCAACCCCGATTCCCAGCCCGCCGGTCGGCGGCATTCCATATTCCAGTGCCGTCAGAAAATCTTCATCCACATCGCAGGCTTCATCGTCTCCGGCCGCTTTTGCAGCAGCTTGTGCTTCAAAGCGCTCCCGCTGGTCAATTGGGTCATTCAGTTCCGAAAACGCATTGGCATGTTCTGTGCCACAGATAAAGAGTTCAAAACGTTCTGTATAACGTGGATCATTCGGACATTTCTTCGCCAGCGGGGAAATATCAGTCGGATGATTCAGCAGGAAAGTTGGCTGCACCAGCTTGTCCTCACAATATTCATCAAAGAACAGGCTCATAATATCGCCCATTTTATAACGATCCTTTACTTCCAAATGATGCTCTTGTGCAAGCGCACGCGCCTCATCCAGAGATTTTATTTCATCAAAGTCAACACCAGCATAAGTTTTTACAGCATCTTTCATCGTAATTCTCGCGAAAGGCTGTGCAAAGTCGATATCCACGCCACGCACAGTTACCTTTGTGGTACCCAGCACATTCTTTGCCACCGTACGGATAAGGTTCTCCGTCAGGTCAATCATACCATTGATATCCGTATATGCCTGATACAGTTCCAACTCTGTAAATTCCGGATTGTGCTTGGTATCCATGCCTTCATTGCGGAAAACACGGCCAATTTCGTACACTTTGTCAAACCCGCCGACAATCAGACGTTTCAAATAAAGCTCCAGTGCAATACGCAGATACAAATCCATGTCCAGCGTGTTGTGGTGTGTGACAAACGGTCTGGCTGCCGCACCGCCGGCGATCGTGTGCAGCACCGGTGTTTCCACTTCCAAGAATGCCTGCCCGTCCAAAAATCTGCGGATTTCCGTAATAATATGGCTGCGCTTGACAAAAGTATCCTTTACTTCCGGGTTGACAATCAGGTCAAGATAGCGCTGTCGGTAACGCGTGTCTGTATTCGTCAATCCGTGAAACTTTTCTGGAAGCGGCAGCAAGCTCTTGCTCAGCAGCTTTGCTTCTGTTGCTCGCACGCTGATCTCGCCGCGTTTTGTGCGGAACACTTTTCCTTTTAAGCCGATAATATCGCCAACGTCCCAGTAAGCTTTAAACTCCTTGTAAGTTTCCTCACCAACTTCATCAATGCGGAAATAAACCTGAATGCGCCCACTGGTATCTTCCACATCCAGGAAGCTGGCTTTTCCCATCACGCGGCGGCTCATCATACGTCCTGCAATGCATACCTCTTTATCTTCCAGGGTTTCAAAGTTTTCCTTGATGGCTTTTGCATAGTGATCCCGCGGCCAAGTCGTAATCACAAAGGGATCTTTTCCGGCTTTTCGCAGCGCAGCAAGTTTTTCCCTGCGAATCTGCTGTTGTTCATTCAGATCCTGCTCCGTCTTTGGCTGATTTCCCTTATTCCCACTCATGTAAACGATTCCTCCTAATAATCCTATAAACGAAAAAAATGCCCGGCCGCGCCCCGCCTTTCAACCAACACTAGGGCAAGGAAGCGGTCCGGACACCCAGTCATCTGCGCTGTTGCACAGAATAAATGCGCCGGAAACTTTTTCAGCTTCCGCACATTCTGCTATTCCATCGGTTATTTCATAATTTCCAGAACTTTGTAATTTTTAGTCCCTGCCGGAACTTCTATTTCCACATTTTCGCCCTCTGAATGGCCGATCAGGGCGTTGCCCACAGCGCTTTCGTCACTGATACAGCCCATAGCAGGATCTGCTTCACTGCTGCCAACGATTTTAAGCTTGATTTCTTTACCGTCATCGCTGTCCGGGTTGGAAACACGCACACGCACAGTTGAGCCAATATGAATTTGTTCATTGTTCAGTTCTGATTCATCAATTACTTTTACATCTTTGAGCATTGCTTCCACATCGGCAATGCGTGCTTCCAAAATGGCCTGTTCATTTTTTGCTTCATCATATTCACTGTTCTCGGAAAGGTCACCATAGCCAAGTGCTACTTTGATTTTTTCCGCAACTTCTTTACGTTTGACACCCTTCAGTTCCTGCAGTTCTTTTTGGAGCTTTTCAAGGCCCGCTTTCGTCAAAACTGTCTGTTTCTGCATGGTTTTACCACCTTTTCAGGGAGTAAGACTCCCCCATTTAGATATACTTAATTATTATAATAGAACCCACAGATATTGTCAATCATGACCTTTGTCGTCTGTGTGTACTGCCGGTGCAGTTTTATGAAATTCATGGATAAAAGTGCGAAAGCAGTCAATGGCCGTTTCATCCCCAACGATTAAAATCTTGTCGCCTTTTGAAAACGTGTAATAGGGGCCGGGGGAAATGATGACTTGACCGTTCTGTATGATACCAATGATTGTTACCCCAGTGTTTTGCCAGATGCCCAGTTCCCCAATACTTTTCCCAATCACGTTGGAGTTGTTCGGAAGCATCACTTCTACCGGAATAACAACATTCAGCCGCCGGTATTTATACATGTCTATCATCTGGTTTGTCAGCGTCACAATTTCTTGGTCCATAGATTCCCGCTTCTGAAACAAATTATTCAGCTTCCAGCGGATTTCTGAAATACTTTCTTCATCCTGAAAATTTAGGATGAATTGGCTGGCCATCTCTTTAGACAGAACTATAATACCGCTTCCCAGCAGAATTTTTACCACTTTCTTGTCAGACAAAATCGACATGGACCGTCGTATTGTTTCCGGTGACACATTATATTCCGTTGCAAGAATAGAACGGCCTTTCAGCTTTTCTCCTTCCTGTATCTCACCGGCAACAATGCGGGTGGAAATGTCCACAGCAATTTTTACATATCGCGGCACGATATGCTGCGGCACGTTCTGCATCACAATCAACAGCTTTCCCCATATGATATTTCCATTTTATTTATTTTTAAATGAACTATTCTGCAATTCTTTTATATTTTATCATTTTTATTATAGCATTTCTTTTTCTCTGTAGCAATTCTGTCATTCGGGATGACAAACGTAAGATTGTCATTCTAAAACAATTGTTTTTCAGCCAATTTTACTGAAAACTTTTGTCAATTGACAACTTACAACTTATGCTCTATAATAAAGTTGTCAGTTGTCAGTTAAATCTGTACTGCTATAGAAGGGGGATACACACATGAATTTACATAACAGAACAATTCGCGCAGCCATTTTCGATATGGATGGCACCATGTTTGATACGGAGCGGCTTAGAATGCAGGCACTGCAAAAAGCCTCTCATGAAATTTGTGGAAAAAGTATGGACAAAGAAGTGTTAATGCGCTCCCTTGGTTTAAGTGCAGTGGCATCAGAAGCACTGGCAAAAAAGACTTATGGCAAAGACTACCCCTATAAGTCAATCCGCAGCCGTGCCGATGAGTTGGAATTGGAACAGGTACGAAAAGATGGCGTTCCCGTCAAAGATGGTCTCTTTGAAGTCCTCACGCGATTGAAAAAAGCAGGTGTTTTACTTGCAGTTGCTACTTCCAGCCGCCGCCAAATTGCTGAAGCCTATTTGATTCAAGCAGATATTTTAGAACTATTTGACAGCATCACTTGTGGGGACGATGTGCAAAGGGGAAAACCGAATCCTGACATTTTTTTAAAGGCATCAAAAGAGTTAAACTGCAGTCCGGAAACCTGCATCGTAGTGGAGGACTCCGAAAACGGCCTTCTGGCTGCTTCCCGAGCCGGTGCATTGCCCATCTGGGTAAAAGATATCAAGGAACCAAAACCAGAAATTAAAAAACTCGCTTGGTTAACCTATAAATGTATGTCTGACCTAGCAAAGGATCTGATTCCCTTCACCCCTAAGTTTCCGGTACCGAAAATCAGTGACGCTTTTCCCAATAAAATCAATCACCTGAAAGTCGGCATCCATGGATTCGGCGCCATCGGCGGCGGCTATCTGGCACAGATTTTTTCCTATTGGGATGGTTACACCCGCCCATCTGAAATAATCTGTTCGACACTCAACAGCACCACCCGTGAAATTGTCAACACATTTGGAAAATACAACGTCCATTATGGAAGTTCCGGGCAGGATCAGACAATTGACCATGTCCGTGTGATTGACGGAAATGATGAACAGGCAATGATAAACATGTATACCGAATGTGTGATGGTAGGACTGAGCCTGCCCGAAGCTGCTATTCGTGGGCAGGCTCCCATTCTTGCAAAAGGTCTGTTGGAACGAAATCGCCAAAATGGAAGGCCGCTGACTATTTTAGTCATTCTGAATAAGGTGAACGGCGGTCAGTTTGTTCGGGATTGCGTTTATGATGCATTGGTCAAACTGGCAGACCGCCATACTGCAGATCAGATTCTTCAGAAAACGGATTTTTGTGAAACCGTGGTAAACCGCATGGCAGCCCAGACATCTGAAGATCTGCAGATCAAGCAGCTTTATATTGGTTTGCAGGATTTGGAATCCGGTATGATTACAGATCAATTAAAAAAGGCTCCCCTGAACAGTCCAAGACCAGAGCCAGTCATCAGCATCTCAAAGCTGTTGAAAACGGCTTCTTCCGTTGCACAGGAGTTGTCCAATCTGAAAATTACGCTGTTTGACTGCGAGCCATTTATGCCTCTTTATGCTGGAAAAGGGAGTCCATGGGTCGAACAGCTGTGCCAAGTCACCTGTATTGACCCCATTGCAGAGATGCAGCAGCTAAAAAATAAGCTTTCTAACGGTACACATGCCATGATCGCATGGTACTCCAGCCTTCTTGGTTACAGCACAATTGGGCAGGGCATGGGGGACCAGCGTGTGCTGTCGTTAGTACAGCGTGTTATGCAGCAGGAGATCAAACCTGTCATGTTACAGGAATATTCAGATTTGTCTGAGTATATCGACCACTTTATAAGCGGTTTTATCTCTCGCTGTCAAAAATCATTTCAGGACCCCTGCACGCGTGTTGGACGTGACCCATTGCGTAAGCTGCAAGGTGATGAACGTATATTTGGAACTATCCACATGGCACAAACTCATCATATCCCCACTCCTTTACTGGAAAGTGGCGCTGCGCTCGGTCTTCTCTATGCTGTTTCCGACTGTAATCCACAGGATGAAGAAAGTCAGTTCCTTCGGAAACTTTATCTGCAAACCGGTGACGTCCGCAGTCTATTAACCTTCAATGGCTCGTTTAAGGGAAAAGAGTATCAGTGTCTGGATCCCGAGAAAGACAGCACTTTGATTTCCCGTGTATCCGAACAGTTTCATAAACTCATGCAGAAGCTTCCTGCACAGCAAGTGAGCTAATTGTGCGAAAATCCACTAAATATTGGAGAGTGTTCCCAGTTCAAGAAAGCAAAGATAAGAGTTTGTCGCCAAAGAGTACGGAATTACGTGGCCTTACTCTAATTAGCTCCCTGTGCACCAATAATATTAAATACAAAAATAATCTTAACAGTAAAAAAGAGCTTCTGCTGTAGTTTTGTTCTGCAGCAGAAGCTCTTTTTTATTGTTCTTTTACGGTTCATTTTTAAGAATACAGTCCAGTTATCAAGTTGGTCTATTGGCACTCTATGTCTTAATCGCCAAATTTTTGTCTTAGCTTTTCAAAAAAGCCCTTGCTTTTTTGGTAATTTTTATCACTGGTACTGTCTTCAAATTTTTTCAGCAGTTCTTTTTGCTTCATCGTCAGATTTTTGGGAACTTCCAGCACCATACGTACATACTGATCCCCATATCCACGGCCATTCAGTTTTGCCATGCCTTTCCCTTTTAATTTAAAAATATCGCCGGGTTGTGTCCCCTCTCGCAGCTGATAGCTTACCTTACCGTCCAAAGTAGGTACCACCACTTCACCGCCCAACGCAGCCTCTGCAAATGTAACGGGCATGTCACACCAAATGTCGCTCCCTTTACGCTCAAACAGCGAATGTGGGCGCACACTTACAATCAGATGCAGGTCACCTGCCGGTCCGCCGTTTGTCCCTGCATTTCCTTGGCCAGGTACATTCAGAACCTGCTGATTATCAATACCCGCCGGCACATTAATTTCCACGCTCTTCCGTGTGCGGACATATCCTTTTCCGTGGCAGGTCGGACATGGCGTACTGATGACTTTGCCGGTCCCATGGCAGCGGTCACAGGTACGAGTTGTTTGCACAACACCCATAAAAGTATTTTGTGTAACACGAACCTGACCAGTCCCTCCGCACGCGGGGCAGGTCGTTGCCTTCGTACCCGCTTTTGCACCGGAACCGTGGCAGTCCGAACATTCTTCCACTTTATCATAGGTTATCGTTTTGCGGCAGCCTTTTGCGGCTTCTTCAAACTCAATCACAAGATTAGCTTCCACATCTGTACCACGCTTTGGTGCATTCGGAGAGGAACGACGCCCTCCGAACCCACCAAAACCGCCGAATGGGCTTGCTCCGCCAAAGAAGGAGTCAAAAATATCATCAAAGCCGCCCATGCCGCCAAACGGATCTCCTCCAGCTCCTCCGGCAGCTCCGCCGCCGAAGTTTGGATCCACACCTGCATGGCCAAACTGGTCATAACGCGCACGTTTGTCCTTATTGGAAAGGACTTCATATGCTTCATTGAGTTCCTTGAATTTTTCTTCCGCATTTTTGTCACCCGGGTGCAAATCCGGATGGTATTTTTTTGCAAGTTTCCGATATGCCTTCTTGATTTCGTCCTCCGAGGCATTCTTCGGCACGCCCATTACTTCATAGTAATCTCTTTTATTCGCCATAAAATTCCTCCTCACAGGACCAAATGTTTGTATATTCCATCAATTTTTAATTCATCCTAAGCTCTTTTTCTGCACAGTTGTTAAGGATACTAGCCTGTCTCTGGAATGTCAAGCTGAAAAGGACTTCCGATAGGACAACAGGGGCCTCTGCTGCGAAGCCCCTGCTGCAATCCTGTTGAAAAGTCAGGCGTATTATTTCTTATCCTTGTCGTCTACATCTTTGTATTCTGCATCATAAACCGTGTTGCCGTTGTTATCGGTCGTCTGGCCCGCCTGTGAGGATTTGCCCTGCTGTGCTGCTTGCTGCTGTGCAGCCTGAGCTGCTGCCTGTGCCGCCTGCGGATTGTTTTTGTAAAGTTTTTCACTGATGGAGAACATCGTCTTCTGCAGTTCATCTGCTTTTGCCTTGATGTCCTCTGTATTGTCACCCTTGTTTGCTTCCTTCACAGCATTGATCTTGCTTTCCAGCTCACTCTTATCCGCTGCATCAATCTTGCTTCCGCTGTCGGAGATGAGTTTCTCAGCCGTATAGACCATCTGCTCCGCATTGTTCTTTGCATCCACAGCCTCGCGGTGCTGCTTATCTTCCGCTGCATATTTTTCAGCATCTTTGACAGCCTTGTCGATGTCTTCCTTGCTCATATTGGAAGAAGAAGAAATCGTAATGTGCTGCTCTTTGCCGGTACCTAAATCTTTTGCGGATACATTGACGATACCGTTTGCATCAATATCAAAAGTGACTTCAATCTGAGGCACTCCGCGAGGTGCCGGGGCAATGCCGTCCAATTTAAAGAGGCCAAGCTGCTTATTGTCGCGCGCAAATTCACGCTCGCCCTGCAGCACATTGATTTCCACCTGTGTCTGACCATCTGCTGCAGTGGAAAAAGTCTGGCTCTTTTTTGTCGGAATGGTAGTGTTACGGTCAATAACCTTTGTCATAACACCGCCCATTGTTTCAACACCAAGGGACAGCGGCGTAACATCCAGTAACAGCAGTCCTTCCACTTCACCGCCAAGCACACCAGCCTGCAGCGCAGCACCCATAGCCACACATTCATCCGGGTTAATACCCTTAAAAGGCTCTTTGCCGGTAATCTTTTTGACCGCTTCCTGCACAGCCGGCATACGGGAAGAACCACCTACCATCAGGATTTTGTTGATATCACTGTAGGCTAGTCCCGCGTCCTTCATTGCCTGCTTCATTGGGCCAACGGTTTTCTCAACCAAATCTGAAGTCAGTTCTTCAAACTTTGCACGGGTCAGTGTCATATCCAGATGTTTCGGTCCTGTTGCATCTGCTGTGATAAACGGCAGACTGATCTGCGTGCTTGTCATACCGGAAAGCTCAATTTTCGCCTTTTCAGCAGCCTCTTTCAAGCGCTGCATGGCCATCTTGTCACCGGAAAGGTCAATTCCGTTCTCTTTTTTAAACTCATTGATCATCCAGTCCATGACGCGCTTATCAAAATCATCGCCGCCCAGGCGGTTATTCCCTGCGGTAGCCAGAACTTCCTGTACACCGTCGCCCATTTCAATGATGGACACATCAAAGGTACCGCCGCCAAGGTCATAAACCATGATTTTCTGTTCTCCGCCCTTATCAATGCCATAGGACAGTGCCGCAGCAGTCGGTTCGTTGATAATACGCTTGACATCCAGCCCTGCTATCTTGCCGGCATCCTTGGTTGCCTGACGCTGAGAGTCTGTAAAATAAGCCGGAACGGTGATGACAGCGCTGCTTACTGGCTCACCCAGATAAGCTTCCGCATCACTCTTGAGCTTCTGCAGAATCATCGCGCTGATTTCCTGCGGTGTATATTGTTTGTCATCAATCTTTACTTTATAGTCGGAACCCATTTCACGTTTAATGGAAATAACCGTGCGGTCCGGGTTTGCAATGGCCTGGCGTTTTGCAGCCTGCCCCACGATTCGCTCACCATCTTTTTTAAATGCAACAACAGACGGTGTGGTGCGCGCACCTTCTGCATTAGGGATAACGACCGATTCGCCGCCTTCAATGACAGCCACGCAGGAGTTTGTGGTACCAAGATCTATACCAATTGTTTTACTCATAGTTCTTACCTCCATTTTATTTGCAGTAAACAGTATTCAAAGAAAAATTTATTATATTGAAAGCGCAGTTGCGCTTTTCTTTCACTTTCAGTTCAGTTGGCGACCTGCACCATGGCATGGCGCACAACTTTGTCGCCGATCATGTAGCCCTTCTGATAAACCTCCATGATAACATTTTCCCCAACTTTTTCGTCCTCAACATGGGACACTGCATTATGAAACTGGGAATCAAACGGTTCGCCCTTTTCACCCATTGGTTTCACACCAAGTTTCTCGAGCGCTTTGTTCATTTGTTTGAGCACCATTTCAATTCCTTTTCGCAGGTCTTCAACGGAGCATTCCTTCTGGCTCAAAGCGCGTTCCAAATTATCGGCCACCGGCAGGAACTCCTGCACAGCATCGGAAGTCGCATTGGTATAAAGGGCATCCTTCTCACGTTCTGTGCGCTTACGAAAGTTGTCATACTCTGCTGCTGTGCGCATCAGCAGGTCTTTCTGCTTTGCCGCTTCAGCCTTTGCCGCTTCCAGTTCTTGTTTCAGCTGCTCTCCCTGTGATTCGTTTTCGGCCTTTGATTCTGCCTCGTCAGCCTTCTTCGTTTTTTCCTTCCTGCCTTTTCCTTCTTTCCGGGGCTGCTCTGTTTCCGGCTCAGTTACCTTTGCCTGAGGCTGATCCTCTGCTGTCTTTTCTGTGCCTTCTGTTTCTTTTTTTCCATCGTTCTCCAAAATCACACGACCCCCTTTTCTTTCCTGAAATTTATCAAAAGCAAATTGCTTTTAAACAATTCAATCAATGAAGTAAATTCTGTCTGCCTATCTATTGCAGATCAATCAGCTCTGTCAGCATCCTCCCTACGGAGCGGGAAAGATAATCCAGACTGCCAATCAGCTTTGGATAATTCATTCGAATCGGCCCCAGCACCGCAATTGCACCGGCATCTCGCCCGCGCACCGCATAATGCTGAATCACAAGGCTTACATCCTTCAGAGCGGAAATTCCGCTTTCCTCTCCAATGTACACCCGCGAACCGGCTTTCTGCAGAAGCTGGTAAACCTCCTGCGGTCTGGAAAGATAGCGCATGACACACCGCAAGTTCTCCGCATTGAACTCCGGGAAAAACAAGAGATTTGTCTCTCCATCCATACGCACATCACTGCCCATTGCCTCCCGCGCTACATCCTGCAAAGCCGTCAGCGCGCTGCTCATCAGCAGTGCCGCTTCCCCCATTGATGCACCCATCGTTTGGATGTACGCCGGTGTGATGCTCCGAACGGTCCGCCCTGCCAGACTTTCGTTAAAGACACGGAAGAAAACCCGCAGGATTTCCGGTGTCAGTTCAAAGTCGCAGTGGAATACACGGCTGTGCATCGTGCCGGAACTGGTCATCAGAATCACCATTGCCGTCCGGCGGCTGGTCTGGACAAACTGAATACCTGCCACAGAAGCGTTGTGTCCGCTCGGCGTAGTGGAAATTGCCGCCATATGGGTAATTCCCGCCAGCGTCCTAGACACACCGTCCAACAGCTTTTCCGGGTCATAAGCGCTTGGCAGAAGAAGGGCATCAATGAAATGCCGCTCTTCCGGTGTAACCGGCACAGGCTGCATCAGTTCATCAATATAGATGCGGTAGCCTCTTTCGCTTGGCACCCTGCCTGCAGAAGTATGGGGCTGGTCCAGCAGCCCCATCGCCGCCAGATCGCTCATCTCATTCCGCACGGTAGCACTGGATACGGAAAAATCAAGGTTGTCACACAGCACCTTGCTTCCCACCGGTTCGCCGGAAACTGTATAAAGCTCAATCACAGCTTTCAGAATTTTCTGCTTGCGCGGTGTCAGCTCCATATCCTCACCTTCTTTTATCGTTAGCACTCTATGTGTCTGAGTGCTAACTACAATACTAATGTACCATTACTTTGCCCCTCTGTCAATAGGTTAATTGTAAATACATTATGAACTTGCAGAAATTTACCGGTTTTTGTGTCCAGCCAATTCGGCAGCATAGAACCGCTTTCCCCGTTAAAGCATCTCTGCCAACAGCGCGTTGGACACCAAAAATCCTTTTGGGGTAAACCGTACACATTCTGGAGACACGGCCGTCAATCCAGCTTGTTCATAGTGTTTGGCAGTTTTTCGCAGGTGTTCCGGAATCCCACAGCCAAAGTGCTCATGACATTCGGTTTCGGTCAGCCCGGCTGTTAAGCGCAGACGCAGCATCGCATATTCCGTAAAAGAGCCAGCCGGGATGTCACTGTCTTCCTCCGAAAGTGGTTCCTCTCCATTTAGGAACCCTTGCAGGGAACGCGGCCAGTAAAACCGCTTTCCATTGAAAAAAGAATGCGCTGCCGGACCAAGTCCGAGAGAGGGCTGCAAATTCCAATATTTAAGATTGTGCCGGCTTTCCCGCCCCGGTTTCGCAAAGTTACTAATCTCATATTGGGAGAGTCCGCCGCTTTCCAGTTCAGAGCAGGTCATTTCATAAAGCTCCGCTGCCTGCTCCTCATCCGGCAGACTGAGCTGCCGCCGCTTTTGCCAAAAAGCCGTGTGTTCCTCTACCCGCAGCAAGTAAGCGGAAAGATGGGTAACACCAACGTTCAGACAAAACCGGATGCTTTCCCGCAAGCTGTCCCGCGTCTGCCCCGGTACTGCCAGCATTAAATCCAGTGAAACATTTTCGATTCCCGCCGCATGGGCATCTTCTACTGCACGGGCAGCATCCTTCGCGGTATGCCGCCTCCCCAATGCACACAGCTCTTTCGCATTTGTACTCTGAAGCCCCAGCGAAACACGATTGACTCCCTCTTGCTTGACCTGCCGGAAAAAATCCCGCAGGTTCCGGTCCGGATTCGCCTCCACGGTAATTTCCGCATTTTTTAACCCGAAAGCCTCTTTCGCGGCTGTCAATATGCTGCACAGCCGTTCTGCCCCCAGCAGATTCGGTGTTCCGCCGCCAAAATAAAGCGTGTCCGCCTGCATTTTCGGGTATTCCAATTTGTATTTTTTAATTTTGTTTATAATACTATTCGTATATTTATCCATTGTTTCCGCATTTCCGCGCATAGAAAAGAAGTCACAGTATGGACATTTTCCGTCACAAAATGGTACGTGAATGTATAAACCAATCGGTGTCATGCTCATTCCCCTTTTTGAATTTACATATCGTATATTTTTGTGCATAATAAACTAAAAGTAAATTAAAACACTCTGCAGGGCCTTTGCGGCGGGCTGTCTTTATGGTATACTAAATAGAATATTTGAAAAGGAAAGGAAGCGGAACTCTTGTTCCGCTTTTGGGAAAATTCATCTATATTTCAGGAATCAAGAAAGGGGATTTCTGCTTTGCATATTCCGCAAGAACGCATCCGCAATTTCAGCATTATTGCACACATCGACCACGGCAAATCCACGCTGGCCGACCGCATTCTGGAGCAGACCAAGTCCGTCCCTCTGCGGGAAATGGAAAACCAGATTCTAGATGACATGGATTTGGAACGCGAGCATGGCATCACCATTAAAGCGCACGCCGTAACTTTGGTTTATACCGCTAAAGACGGGTTGGATTATGTTTTTAATTTGATTGATACTCCCGGACACGTTGACTTTAATTATGAAGTCAGCCGTTCTTTAGCTGCCTGTGAAGGCGCCATTCTGGTGGTGGACGCCAGTCAGGGCATTGAAGCACAAACACTCGCAAATGCCTACCTTGCTGCTGATGCCGGTCTGGAAATTTTGCCGGTAATCAACAAAATTGATTTGCCCAGTGCCGATCCAGACCGGGTAAAAAAAGAAATCGAAGATGTCATTGGCATTCCGGCGGAAGATGCCCCCTGCATCAGTGCCAAAACCGGGCTGAACGTGCAGGATGTCATGGAACAGATTGTCCATCTCATCCCGCCGCCGCAGGGAGATGTGCATGCGCCGCTTCAGGCCCTGATTTTTGATTCCTATTATGATGCCTACCGGGGCGTTGTTGCCCATGTCCGTATGATGCAGGGTACTGTACACAGCGGTGACATCATTCACATGATGGCTACCGGCTGTGACTTCACAGTGGTGGAATGCGGCTATATGCACGCCACTTCATTTGAAAACTCGGGTATTCTGGAAGCCGGGGAAGTCGGCTATATCACCGCTTCCATCAAAGCTGTGCGGGAAGCCCGTGTCGGTGACACCATCACGCTGCGGGACCGCCCGACAAAAGAAGCATTGCCCGGTTACCGCGCCGCCCAGCCGATGGTCTTCTGCGGTATGTATCCGGCAGACGGAGCCAAATATCCCGACTTGCGTGATGCACTTGAAAAGCTGCAGCTTAATGATGCTGCGCTTTCTTATGAGCCGGAAACCAGCGCTGCACTGGGTTTTGGTTTCCGCTGTGGTTTTCTGGGTCTTCTCCACATGGAAATTGTTCAGGAGCGGCTGGAGCGGGAATATCATCTTGATCTTGTTACTACCGCGCCCAGTGTTGTTTACGAAATCACCCTGAAAGACGGCAGCGTCCACAAAATTGACAATCCGACGAATTATCCGGACCCCTCCACGATTGAAGAGGCGAAAGAGCCCATTGCCGACGCCCATATTTATTCACCCAGCGAATACGTTGGCAATATTATGGAGCTGTGTCAGGACCGGCGTGGCATTTTTAAAGACATGCAGTATATTGATACAGACCGCGTGGATATCCATTACCGGCTGCCGCTTAATGAAATTGTTTACGACTTTTTTGATGTACTGAAAAGTCGAACACGCGGCTATGCCAGCTTCGACTATGAGCTGGTCGGTTACGAAAGCAGCAACCTCGTTAAACTGGATATCATGATTAACGGCGAAGTGGTGGATGCACTGAGTTTTATCATTCATGCAGACAAAGCTTATGAGCGCGCCCGCAAAATGGCAAAAAAGCTGAAGGAGAAAATTCCCCGCCAGCTATTTGAAATTCCCATTCAGGCCTGCATCGGCGGGCGGATTATTGCCCGTGAAACCGTAAAAGCGCTGCGTAAAGATGTACTAGCCAAATGCTACGGCGGTGACATTACGCGCAAAAAGAAACTGTTGGAAAAACAAAAAGAGGGCAAAAAGCGTATGCGTCAGATTGGCTCGGTCGAGCTGCCGCAGGATGCTTTTATGGCTGTCCTCAAACTTGATGATGACTGACTTCTCTATCCGTAAACAACTAAGAGGCTGCTGCAAAGACCTTGCAGCAGCCTCTTTTTATTTCCATTCATCTCGGTATTTACTGTCATTATAATACTTGTCTCCGAGAAGGCGCTTCTTTTTGTCTCGCCTCACCGCACTGTATCGCTTGTGCCCAACCGTATCTTTGCGCGCATGCTTTCGATTGCGATAAGTCAGCAAAAAAATAAACACTACTGCAGCTGCCACCACTGTCCATAAAGCAATGCCGATCCCGTTTATCATTTTGTTGTGCTGCGTCATATTGACTGGATTGGAAAACATATTCTTTTCTGAAACGCTTCCCACACTTGGCAGGACAATCCCGCCCGCTACCGTACTGGCTGACTTTTGCGAGACAGAACGGACAGAAGAAGCTGTTTGGGACTGTGCTCGCTTAGAAGCGGCCTTTTGAGAAGATTCAGCGTAACTGGTTTCACTGGTCCTGTGGTAGGAAGTCCTTGCAGCCGCCGCAGGTGCTGCTGCACAGCAAAAGGCTAATGTCACACACAGCAAGACCGCCGTCAAATGGGATATTGACTTTCGCTTTTGTTTTCGACAGATCAAAGTTAATCCTCCAGCGCCTCTGGGCAAACAATATTTACGAATTGATTATACCATAAATCCGTAAATTTACAAACGGGTTTCTGCCAAACAACCAGCGGACGCAGATGCGTCTTGTAAAAAGTTTGCCCGTCCGCAAACGCCATATGCCTGCAAATGACATCTGTACTGCCAAGCCCTGCAAACGCTAGTAAAAACATTCCTGTCAGCAAAAAAGTCGAAAAGAAAGTACGTCTGCGCTTTTTTTTCACAATACCATCTCCGTACAAATTTTGTCTGTTCCTCATATTTGGCATTCTTTTCCCATAGTATTCATTATACTGAACTTTTGGAAAAGAGGATTTTTAAAATTATCGGAGGAACCCGTTTATGAATGTGAAACTAAAGGCAGCAGGTACAGTCCTCCTCGCAGTGGCAGCCTGTGCCTGTGTGATTACTCATTTTCCCGCTATTTCTGCACAAAAAAGCGCCCTTGCAGCAGCTGGCTTTATTTTACCGGTCGGCGCCGTTAAAGAATTAAAACAGGAGCCGAAAACTTTCCCAAGTCCATCTACTGCCGTTTCCCCTTCTTCCAAAGCACCGGCTGCTTCCTCTGTATCTTCCAAAAGCAATTCCTCCCCTGCCAGTTCTGCAACACTCCCGCAGTCCTCTGGAGCTGCATCTACTCAGGCGCTTCCTGAAAAAGAATTAGGAAATCATATTATGCAAATTGATCTTTCCGGGAGCGGTACTGAGCAGGACGGTATTCATGTTAAAAATACAAATAAAAACCATACGCTGAATGTTGCATCTGTTCTAAAAGAGAAGCCTCCGCTGCACATTAAAACGGACGGCTCCCCAATGGTGCTCGTCTATCATACCCATACAACAGAGGCATTCGCAGACTGCACGCGCTCACGCGACCCCACAAAAAGCGTAGTTGCCGTTGGCGATGCGATTGTCAAAAGCCTGAAAGACGCCGGAATCGGCGCGGTCCATGACACCACCGTCCACGATTACCCTGCGTTTAATGGAAGCTATACCCGCAGCGCAAAAACTATTGCCAACGATCTCGCAAAATATCCCTCTATACAGGTAACACTGGACGTACATCGTGACACCATGACTGCTGAAAACGGGACACGGTATAAACCCACCGTGTTAGTGAACGGAAAAAGTGCCTGTCAAATTATGGTGATTGCCGGCTGCGATGACGACGGTTCCCTCGGCTTTCCAAACTGGGAACAGAACCTCCGGCTGGCAGTACGCTTTCAAAAGGGCGCCGCTGAAATGTTCCCGCATCTGATGCGTCCGCTGGATTTTGGCCCGACGCGTTATAATGAACAGATGACACCCGGTTCCCTGCTTGCTGAATTTGGAACAGAAGTCAATACTTTGGACGAAGCCGTGTATTCCGGTTCCCTGTTCGGTAAAGTCATGGCAAAGCAGCTAAAAGCGCTTGCATCCGGCTAAAATATTCAGCAGGCAACCAGCTGTTCATAGACTTCCGGTTCCAAACTGGGATTCAGCGCACAGTTTAGTGCCAAACCCAGCAGATGAGCTGCCCGGGTCACCAGCGTATCAATCTCGCGCGGCGTTACCATCATGTGGGAAGCTCCCTCCACTTCTTGTGAGCACAAGTCACTGCACAGAGTTGCGGCATCAACAACAGTCGGTACACCCAAACCAATAACCGGCACCCCCAATGTTTTCTTGCAAAGGGAAGGCCGGTTGTTCCCCACACCGGCACCGGGGGAAATTCCTCCATCGCTGATTTGCACGGTCTTGCCAAGGCGGTGCAGCCGTCCGGCAGCCAGTGCATCCACTGCCACAACAGCCGCCGGATGCAGTTCGCGAATCAGTGCCTGCAGCATCTCAGCTGTTTCCACGCCGGTAGTTCCCAACACGCCGGGCTTTGCGACAGAAACACTGCGCAGGCCGCCAAGCCCGACATCAATTGCAGCCTTTCCCCTGACATGCCGTGTGGCCAGCACCCGGTCCGCGCACTGCGGCCCAAGCGCATCCGGTGTCACCTGCGGATTGCCGAGCCCTGCCACAAGCACTTCCCCTTCTTTCGGCAGCAGAGCCTGCAGCTCCTGAGAAAGCAGCGCACGCAGTTTCCCATCGCCGTCAATGGTTCCGGTAATCTGCGGTGCTTCCACTGTAATGTAATGCACGTTGTCTTCTTCCATGCGGCTAACCTGCAGTCCATTGATTGTTTCCTTCTTTGCTCTTACTCCTGCGCGCTCCAGCGCAAGGTCAGTCCGATATCCCAATTCTAATCTCTCCTTTTTCCTTTTACAGCATCATGGTCTTGCCCCGATGAGGAATGAACCGGTTTTATAAAACATTACTTCTCCTTTACTACAGTATATCCAAAATTATTTTTGAAAACCCTTGCATTTTCCGCTCCAAAATGGTAGTATTATAGATACGTGACGACTATTGAAAAGGAGGTGTGACCATGCCGAACATTAAATCCGCTAAAAAGCGCGTGAAGGTCATTGCTACCAAAGCCGCACGGAATAAAGCGATTAGTTCCAATTTGAAAACTGATATTAAAAAGGCTAACCTTGCCGTTGAGTCCGGCGATGCCAACAAAACAGAGGCTGTTCGTTTTGCTGTCAAAGCGATCGATCAGGCTGTGTCTAAGGGTATCCTGAAAAAGAATTCTGCTGCCAGAAAAAAGAGTACTTTAGCCCGCAAACTCAATGCCGCAGGCTGATTCTTTATTTGCGAAAAATGTAAAGCAGGGCGTCAATGCCCTGCTTTTTCTGTATAATTGTTTTTTCGGCCGGCACCTTTCAGGCTTGACTTTTTTTGAAAAGTTGAGTATGATGAGTATAGTAGTAAGAGTGTAAAGCTGATTCCGGAATGGAGGTGCTCAAATTTGAAAAATAGCAGTAAATTTACTGTGTTGCTGTCTGTAATCTCTGCCTTAGCCGCCGTTGCGGCTGCTGTCATAGCAGCTACTCTATATTTCGAAAAAAAGCATAAGGACGAAGAGGAACTGGAGCACTATCTGGACTGCTCTATTCAGTAACTGCACCAAATAAATGTAAAATCAGTTTGGGCGGGTCTCACCATGAGGCCCGCCCATTTACTCTTATTAGGTCGGAAATTTTTTAATCTTTATCCCCTGGTTTTGAGATCAGCGCCGCCAGATAACCGAACGCCACGGCGGCAGCTACACCAGCAGAACATGCCGTTAAACCGCCGGTGAAAATTCCTACAGCACCCTGTTGCTCAATTGCTTTCTTTGTCCCATCTGCCAGCAGATAACCAAACCCTGTCAGGGGAACGGTAGCACCCGCACCGCCCCAGTCAATCAGCGGCTTATAAATACCCAACGCACCCAGTATGACTCCGGCAGTCACAAATGTGACTAGGATTCTGGCTGGTGTGAGTTTCGTCAAATCCATCAGCAGCTGCCCAACCACACACAGGGCACCACCCACAATAAATGCGCGCAGAAGATCCAATCCCTGTCACCTCAGATTCACTTTGTTTCCATAACCGTTATTGTTTCATTCCGGAAGCATTTTATACTTTTTCTTTTAGAGAATCTGCAGGTGGAAAACCCACTTGTATTCAATTACTGATAAAATTATAAAATAAAAAATCAAGCTAGAATTCTGCCCATACCGATCGTCTGCCGCCGTGCCAGTGTTCTGCGGTCCAGCACCAGCATATCCGCATATTTCCCCGGTGCCAAGGACCCGCGCATGTGATTTTCCCCAACTTCCCGTGCAGGTGTCAGGCTGGCTGCGCGCACCGCATCCGGCAGTGGAATACCAAAAGAGACCAGATTCTGCACCTCTTTGAGCAGGTTGGTCGTGGAACCGGCAATGGTCCCGTCCGCAAGGCATGCCCGCCCATTTTTTACATAAACCGTTTGTCCGCCCAACTCTGAAACACCGTCAGGCTGTCCGGCTGCACGCATACTGTCACTGATTATGCAGATTCGCTCCGGCCCAAGCTGGCGGAAAACCGTGCGGAGCACCGCCGGATGGACATGGAAACCATCACATATCAGTTCTGCCGTTACCCGCTTGCTGTCAAAAACGGCACCTACTACACCCGGCGCTCGCTGCTGCAGCCCCGGCATTGCATTAAACAGGTGTGTTACATGTGTAATTCCCCACTGAAATGCAGACATTGCGCTATGGTAATCCGCTTCTGTATGAGCAATACTGACGGTACACAATTTCTTTGCGCCTTCGATAAAAGCATGGGCATTTGGCCGTTCCGGCGCGATATCCACCATCTTGATGGTTTTGCCGCTTTCTTCCCAATAGGAAAGGAACTGCTGAAAATTCAGTTCCTGCACACATTCCTTTTTCTGTGAACCGCATCTGTGCGGATTGATATAGGGACCCTCCATATTCACGCCCAGCACAGCTGCACCGGCTTCCTTTTCCGGATGCTTCATCACATTCCGAACTTCTCGCAGGGCTGCACGGATGGTTTCGTCGCTGACCGTCATGGTCGTGGGACAAAACGAGGTAACCCCGCACTTTGGCAGGTAAGACGACATTTTCCAAATTGCCTCTGGGACCGCATCACAGGTGTCTGCACCTGCGCAACCATGAATGTGAATATCCACAAAGCCGGGCAGTAAAAGGCATCCTGACAAGTCAGTTACTTGTTCATCCTGTAAATTCTGTCCAATTTCTGCGATATACGCTCCTTCTGTCCGCAAATCAGCATGTATCAGATGAAATTGACCATCTAGGAGTTCTGCATTTTTGTATAGCATTTTGTACCTCGCTGACTATCAAGATTCTTTCCTGATTCAATCAATATTTCCAAAAGATATGACATCAGTCTACACCGGAGTTTAATAAAAATCAAGGAATGAAGAAGAGATCCGCAAATGAAAAAATTTTGTCAAAAAGCTGTTCCAGAATCTTGACTTTCCCTTTTTTAATGCTGTACTATTAACTTTTGTAGGGATCGTACTCCAATGCACGGAACAATACATCAGATTTTTTTAGAGAAAATTCATTTTCATCTCACTTACTTCCGTACCAAAATGAAACATTACAAGATAAATTTTCTAATGATTGAGCCAAAGGTAGACAGCTTAGCCTTTGAGTTAGAATTGCAAAAATATCGTCAGTTTAGCGTCCAATTTGAAATGGAGGTTTCGCATTGACCAAGGATCTGACCCACGGCAGCCCCGCAAAGCTTATCATTTTCTTTACGATCCCACTTTTGATTGGCAACATCTTTCAACAATTTTACAGTATGGCTGACACATTGATTGTGGGACGGACATTAGGTGTTAACTCCCTTGCCGCAGTTGGATGCACCGGTGGAATCAGCTTTTTAATCCTCGGATTCGCACAAGGTGTGACGGCCGGCCTCTCTATTATTACTGCTCAACGCTTTGGTGCAGAGGATAATGACGGTGTCAGGCGCAGTTTTACCACCAGCATTGTAATTTCCGCTTTTATTACAATCATCCTGACCGCTGTCAGCGTGCCGCTCACACATACCATCCTGCATTGGCTGGATACCCCGGCAGAAATTGAGGAACAGGCCTATCAATATATTGTTGTCATTCTGGTTGGTATTTTTGCCTCTATCCTGTTCAATCTCCTATCCAACATTATTCGTGCGCTGGGCGACAGCCGCACCCCGCTTTACTTTTTAATAATTGCCTGTGTCATCAACATTGGGCTTGATTTTCTGTGCATCCTGAGTTTTCACATGGGAGTTGCCGGTGCAGGTTACGCAACTGTGCTGGCACAGCTCATTTCCTGTGTCTGCTGCTTTGCATTCATTGCAAAAAAGCTCCCCATCCTGCATTTACACCGGCAGGACTGGAAAATCACCAGACAGGATTTGACCTCCCACATGCGGATTGCTTTCCCTATGGGCTTTCAGAGCAGTATCATTGCCATGGGTACGCTTATTTTACAGACTGCACTCAATGGGCTTGGGGCAACTGCTGTAGCTTCTTATACTGCTGCCAGCAAAGTCGATCAGCTGGCTGTCATGGGGCTGATGTCCTTCGGCATGACTATGGCAACCTTCACTGCTCAGAATTATGGTGCTGGAAAAATCAGCCGCATCCGCAAGGGCGTAAAACAGTGCCTGCTGATTTCTATTATTCTCAGTGTTGTGATGACCTTTGTCAATATTGTCTTTGGCAAATATTTAGTGCGCCTGTTTGTGGGAAACACCGAAAATGTCATCAACCTTGCACAGGTCTATCTGATCATCAATAGCAGCTGCTATTTTATTCTGGCTGTTCTGTTTGTCATCCGCTATACGCTGCAGGGACTAGGCAAAAGTTTTGTACCAACTTTTGCCGGCATTATGGAACTGGTAATGCGCACTGTGGCAGCACTAGTTCTGGTTGCGCCGTTTGGTTTTGCCGGCGCCTCCGCCTCTAACCCGCTTGCATGGATTGGAAGCGCTGTACCGCTGTGTATCGCTTATGTTCATACCATGCGCCGGATGCCCAAGGAAGATTGTCCACCGCAGACAACGCCGGAAGGGATCTCGGCGCCGTAAAACGCTTTAAATGGATAAAAACGTCAGGCAATGTAAAAGCCTGACGTTTTTTTATGATACCGTTTTCTTCAGATATTCTTTCGCTTCCGCAATTTCCTTTTCCATTGCCTGATGCCCCGGTGCACCAATCGTATTGCGTTTTTCCACGCAGGTAGTCAGGCTGATTGCCTCATAAATATCCTTTTGAAAGGCTGGGCTGAACTGCTGAAACTCCTCAAGTGTAAGGTCATCCAGTGCCTTTCCCTGTTCAATCCCATACAAAACCAGCCTCCCGACAATACCATGAGCATCACGGAAAGGAATCCCATGGTTGACAAGGTAATCCGCTGCATCCGTTGCATTGGTAAACCCGCGTTTTGCACTTTCCTCCATGCGCGGCTTGTTAAAATGCATGGTATTCAGCATACCGCTGAACAGCCGGACGCAGCCTTTGACCGTATCAATCGCATCAAACGGCAGTTCCTTATCCTCCTGCATATCTTTATCATATGCCAAGGGAATCCCTTTCATGGTGGTCAGCATAGACACCAGCGCACCATAGACACGACCGGTTTTACCACGTACCAGTTCTGCAATATCCGGATTCTTTTTCTGCGGCATAATGCTGCTGCCGGTGCTGTAGCCATCATCAATCTCTACAAAGCGATACTCGTTGGAATTCCAAAGAATGACTTCCTCTGCAAAGCGGCTCAGATGCATCATAATAACCGACAAGGCAGACAGCAGCTCAATCACATAGTCCCGGTCCGAAACAGAATCCATGCTATTGCGTGTCGGCCCGTCAAAGCCGAGCAGTTCTGCCGTATAGGTACGGTCCAATGGATAGGTGGTGCCAGCCAGGGCGCCGCTGCCCAGAGGACATAAATTGAGCCGGCGGCGAATATCAGAAAGCCTGCTCCGGTCGCGGCGAAACATCTCAAAATAAGCTCCGAGATGATGAGCCAGCGTAGTCGGCTGTGCTTTCTGCAGATGGGTAAATCCCGGCATAAATGTATCAATATTGATTTCCATCTGTTTGAGCAGGACCTGCAGCAGTTCTTTCAGTTCCTCATCGATTGCCCCAATTTCATCGCGTACATAAAGCTTCATGTCCAAGGCAACCTGATCGTTGCGGCTTCGGCCGGTATGCAGTTTTTTCCCTGCATCCCCGACCCTTTCAATCAAATTTGCCTCCACAAAGCTGTGCACATCTTCATATTGGCCGGTAATCTCCAACTTGCCGCTTTCTGTATCTTCCAAAATGCTTTTTAAACCACGCAAAATTGCATCCCGTTCATCAGATGTCAAAATCCCCTGCTTCGCCAGCATTTTTACATGTGCACTGCTTCCGGCAATATCCTGCGGCAGCAGTCTCTGATCAAAGGAGATGGATGCGTTAAAGGCATATGCCAACTTGTCTGTCTGTTTGGTAAATCTTCCACCCCATAACTGTGCCATCGTTTTCCCCACTTTCCTGCATATTGATGAATATTCTTGCAACTGCCGCTTGAGTATACATCAATTTCGACAGCTTTTTGTATTTTTATACTTTTCAGTTTAGCATATTTCTTACGGAATTGCAATCGTCCGGGCATCTTTTCGCAATCAAATGCATTGTACCAAAGAAGAAGCTGCCGATTCCTCTGCTTCAGCAGAGTACCGGCAGCTTCTTCACTCTTTTTCAACAGTCTTTTGAAAAGCGGTTGAAAACTTTCTGACCATTCACTTCACCGCTTTTGCTGCTGTTAACAGCGCTTGCAAATCCGAACGGTTAATCAAACCGCAGGTCACACCATCTGCTGTTGCCAAACAGCGCCGATCACTGGATTTATAGAACTGATAGACATGATGCACTTTCGCATCAAACCCTGTCAGTGTCAGCGTTACCTCCGGAGTGCCGGAAGGTTTCACACTGCTGTTCTCCAATATTTTTAGATTCGTTGCCTGCGTGAAGAACTGTGAGAATGTATCTTCCTTAGTGATTTTTTTGCCGTTAAGTGCTGTAGCGTAATTGTAAGAAGGCACATCCTCTGTTGAGGAATTTTCATTCTTTGTGCGCGTAACTGCCATGTTGCAATTCAAACCATCCCCTTGCAGAAGCACATTGGCAATGTCCGTTTGTGTATTCACCAGCAGCTCCTTACGCTGAAAATCAAAAGCCTTTTGTGTAAGCCAAGGCAGATTACTGCTGGAAACCAAATAAATGGCCCGTCCGCCCTGCAGCATGACAGAATACTCCGTTTCAGAACGATTGCTTTCCTCATCCTCAGAACTATCACTGCTGTCCTGATTGTCGCTTTCCGAAGACGTACTGACGATTTTCTGGGAACCGACCAGCAGCGTTCCCGTTCCGGTTGTGGCCGTATAGGTCAGCTTCGCAGAGGGACTGGCAAGTCCAAATTGTTTCAATTGCGCGGCTGTCGGATTCATTGCCTCAACACTGGACCCGCTGACGGAGGAAATTGAGCTGGCCAATGTGTTGATGACATCATTGTCTGCCGGACGGCCGTTTACGAACCAGTTCGTGCCGGAACATGTCAAATCGGCTGTCCCTGTCTGATTCTGAATATTAATTTTCCGAAATACCTCCGCCGCAGAAGAACTGTTGGAAGAAGTGCCGGAAATGGTGAGTACCTGTGTGGAAACATAAGCATCCTTCCCTTTTAACAGCGCATCTGCAATTGTTGCTGTATAAATACTGGAATTTCCCGCAAGTTTAATGTACCGTGCAGAGGAATCAAGCGGAGTAGGCTTCCCAATCTGCAGCACAATTTTTGTCCCATCTGTGAATGTACTGGTAACGGTTGCTTCCGGATTCTGCAGTCCATAATCGGAAAGCGTTTCCGCTGCACCGATATTTTTCAGAGCAGAAAGATTATAACCATCCTGTGCCGCCGTGCTGATAGCATCGGCATTAGCCGCAACGCCGGAAAGCTCCTGAACTTTAAAAACTGTTTTGGCCGCTGCAGCAGAAGATGTAGAGCGGCTGCCAGCAGATGCAGATGACGACGCGGCCTTTGCGGAAGCAGCCGCTTCAGAAGCAGCCTTAGCAGTAGCTTCTCTGTCCGGTACAATCGTGTAAGTATCTACCGTATTTTTTACCGTCATACGAACCAGATCACTGTCTTTATGATTATAAAGAGAAGTCGTCTGCAGACTGGATCCGGAGGAACTGCTTGTCTTGGAAGAAGTCGAGTGAAGCGCAAGCAAAATGGCCGCCAGCCCAGCTACACAAAGCAGCAGAACGACAAATATCCGTTTTGCGTGTTTCATCAGAGCTTCCTCCTCTTTCTGTAGACAACAATACCGACAATAAAGCAGGCAAGCGGCAGAAGGATTGTAAATATGCCAAGCCCTATCATGGTACTGCCTGCGCTGGAAAGAGAAATATCCGTTGCATTGGTCTGCACCGGCGTAATGGTTACTGCATTGCTGCCGGTTGTCCCTGTCATATATTTGGCAAGGTCTGCACTCCAAGTGCCATTACTATAAGTGTTGGCATTAACGATTCCATCTGCAAAGAAGAACGCACTGCCGCATACCGCAACACTTGCATTGGCCGTTTTATTTCCGGCTTTCACTGTTTTGCGGCCCACGGCAGCCAGCACAGACTCTGCTTTTGTCTTACTGCTGGCAGAAGAATTGCTGTTGTCATCCGGACTTACCGTATAGGAAGTATTGCTGGATTTCATCAGCGCACTGGTCGTAATGCCGTTTACAGAGCTGGAAACCGTCATTGTCTGTGCCATTGGTACTAACAAATTTGTATAAGAAGAATTCTTGTTCAGGGTTATATCATTTCCGGCCTGTGCCAGCAGATAAGCTGGCTGCTCCATAATATACTTGCTGGTATCAGTTTCCATGGCCACTTTATTTTCCAGTGTAATGCCCCACTCTTTTAGAAAAGCTGCCAGTTTCGGTACTTGAGTCGGATCAAGTACGGCAGTGGAAACAATAAGGCCGCGGTCATTGGAATTGGACGCAGAGGAAAGAAAGGCGTCCAGTTTTTTAATTTCATCGTCGGTGTAGTCTGTTTTCGGCGCACCAATAAAGATCAGCTGTGTATGATCCGGAATTTTATCCGTCAGCAAATTGAAGTCTTTGGTTGCAAAATTATTGCTGGAAAACAGTTTTTTAACCGGCGAATTAATCGGTGAAGAGAACAGCTGCTCCTCATGACCCGTATCAAAGGCAACGACCGGCAAATTGTCGGAATTTGCATTGCTGACACCGGCAGCCAAAGCATCCCCCACTTGTGTGTAAACCTGCTGGGAACCGGTCTGGCTGTCACTCTGCACATTAAACAAGTCCGTGGATTTCACAACATAAGAGCGCTTTCCCTCCACGACCACATCACCGGAAGCTAAGTTTTCACTGGAATATTTGGTTGCAAATGTTGGATCTTTGTCCAAGTCTTTATAGGTAACACTGATTTTGCTGTTGCGTTCTGCCATTTTCCCTGCAATGATACCGACCTGACTATATTTAACATTGTAGGAAGAAAGGATTTCGTTGTTTCGGACCTGTTCCTCTGTTCCCATAATAATGATATTGGTTTGGTTATTAACACCGTCTATGACTTTTTTGACGGTGTCGCTCAGGGAGTTCATGCCGCCGGTGGTCAAGTCTAAATTCATACTTGGGAATTTTGCACCCAAAGCAGAAATGACTACATTAATCAGTATCAAAACCACCAGCCCCAGCACGGTAATCGCACTGGCGGCGGCACTGTGACGGAATTTTTGGGAACGGAGCTTTTCCTTAAGCGGTTTTTTGTTCTTCTTCCGTTCTTCCATCTGGGTATGTATACGGTCTGTCTCGGCTTTTTCCGCCGCCTGTTTTTCTTTATCTTTTACATACTCGGATTTTTTCAGTTCTGCTGCTTTTCCGGGTTGTTTGCTGTTCATTTTCTTATCCTCCATCCTGCACGCACCTCCTCAGTTCCAGCGGCGGCTTTCCAACCGCCGGCTGGTTAGAAACAGCATTGCCACCGTGACAGACAAAAAGAACACAACTGAAGAAATATCAAATGTACCGGAAGTAAACTGCTGGTAGCGGGTGGAAAACGAAATCCATGATACGACCTTGGAAAGCACAGGATTGTTCACCGCACTGGAAACAGAATCAATTACCATTAAGAAAATCGCAATGCCGAGACTCCCGATTGCCGCAATAACCGGATTTTCTGTTAAAGAAGATACGAAGATTCCAATTGCAGTCATTGCCATACCGAAAAACAATGCACCCAGATATTCGCCAAAAATCATGCCCCAATTTGGTTTGCCAACAAAAGAAAGCACGACTGCAGGAATAAGCGACATCGTCATGGCAAGTCCATAAATGCTGAACGCTCCGACAAATTTTCCTCCGGCAATTCCCATTGTGCTCACTGGCGCCGTCAGCAGTGCCTGGTCGGTCTTGTTCCGACGTTCCTCACTCAGGGTGCGCATGGTCAGTATCGGAATCACCAGCATACACCACACAAACATATTGCTGTAAACGTAAGAAATATTTGAAGAACTGCCGGAAATCAGTACTTGGGTATAGAAAAATCCAAACAGTGCCATCAGCACACCGATACAAACGTATGCCACTGGTGAATGAAAATATTGCTTCAGTTCCTTTTTTGCAACCGCACCCATTTCAGGAGTCCTCCTTCACACTGGCGTCATTATCGGCTTTCCCATCCTGTTCACGTGCAAGATCCTCATCTGTTTCCGGCACCGTATAACCAACTGCATTGGCCACTGTACTGCGGACATTTTTTGAGTTTCCGCTTTTCCCACTGCGGTCGCCGATTCGGTTATCCACTGTGCCGTTGGTCAGGCGCAGGAAAATATCTTCCAGTGTATTGTGCCGTCCGGACATAGACAGCAGCGTCCAGTCTTCATTTTTGCACATCTGAAAAACTTCACGGCGTGTATCGCCGCACTCTTTCAGAGAGAACTTCCACACACCCGGCTCTGCTTCACCCATCAGTTCACTGTCCTCAACATGCGGCAGGTTTTTCAAAGATTCCTGCACTTCCGCTTTCGGAGCTTCAATTTCCACAAGAAGCCGCTGTGGTTCCACTGTTTCCGCCAGTTCTTCCTGAGTACCGTCTGCAACAACCTTGCCGTTATTGATAATGATAATCCGCCCGCAGGTGACTTCAATTTCCTGCAAAATATGGGAAGAAAGAATGACGGTATGGGTTTTACCCAGTGTTTTGATCAAGTTCCGAATTTCAATAATCTGTTTCGGATCCAGCCCGACAGTCGGTTCATCCAGTATCAGCACCGGTGGGTCACCCAGCAGTGCCTGCGCCAGACCGACACGCTGCCGGTAACCTTTGGAGAGGTTGCCGATCAAGCGCGTGTAGACTTGGTCAATGCCTGTCCGGCGGCAGATTTGACCAATATGTTCTTTTTTGGATTTCTGCACTTTTTTCAGGTCAAACAAAAAGCCAAGATACTCCTCAACCGTCATGTCCATGTAAAGCGGAGGCAGCTCCGGCAGGTAACCGATGTTTCTCTTTGCCTCGTCTGCATCGTCCAAAATGTCATGACCTTCCACATTCACCGTTCCGCTGGTCGCGGAAAGATAACCTGTGATGATATTCATAGTCGTGGATTTGCCTGCGCCGTTTGGTCCGAGAAAACCTACAACGCCGCTGCCCTCCACCGAAAAATTTACATCCACAAGGGCTGTGTTCGGCCCATAGCGCTTTGTGAGATGACTGACTTCAATCATCTGTTCCAGCTCCTTTCTCTTGATCCCCGCCTGCTGCGGGCATGGGTTTACGGAATTTTTGACAGTCTGCGGTCAAGTATAACGTTTCTTTCTGAACTTTATGTGAAGTTCCGGTAATATTCCTACAAAAGCATTGGATTTTCAGGCGTTTTTGTCTTTTGAATTTTTACACTTTACTTGACGAAACCATAAGTTCTGTATAGAATAGTGATTATATCATTATATTTTCAAATTATCATATTTTCAAGGCTGTTTTCACCATTTCAGCTGATTGGCTTGGCTGCCTGCTGCCTTATTTTATCTCTGAGCCGTATCGGGAGGGACTTCTTATGGCTGTTATTAAACCGTTCCGTGCACTGCGCTATACCGACAAAGCCGGTGACATCGCAAAACTTACCTGTCCGCCTTATGATATCATAAGCGAAAACGAGCGTACCGCATATCTTGCCGAAAATCCATACAATGTGATTCGGCTGGAACTTCCCCGCGGAAAGGACCCCTATGCAGAGGCCGGCCGCACTCTGAAGTCTTGGGAGCAGGACAACATCCTGCAGGAGGACACCCTGCCCGGTATTTATATTTATGAAGAGGAATTCACGGCTTATGGACAAACCAAAAAAGTAAAGGGATTGATCTGCCGAGTTAAGCTGGAACCATTTGAAAATGGTGTCATTCTGCCACATGAGGAAACTCTGAGCAAGGCAAAACAAGACCGTTTTCAGCTGATGCAATCGACTTTCTGCAATTTCAGTCAAATTTATTCCCTTTATATGGATGCAAAGCATACCACGCGTGCGCGCATTGATGCCCTGAGCAAGGATACGCCCCGCTATGAATTTTCTGACGGTGCAGTTACCCACCGGATGTGGATTGTCAATGACCCAGTCTCCATCCAAGCAATCTGTGAGGACTTCGCTAACCGAAAGCTGTACATTGCCGATGGACACCATCGCTATGAAACGGCACTCAACTTCCGTAATTTTTGCCGGGATCAGGGTATGATTTCCAGTGAGCCGGATTACTGCATGATGATGCTGGTGGACATGGAAGACCCCGGTTTGGTCGTTTTTCCAACACATCGGCTGGTCCACGGTCTAAAAGCCTTTAACCGGCAGACTCTGCTGGACGGCTGCAAAAATGCTTTCACGGTAACCCGCGAAAATGACACAAACACCATTCAAGCCAAGCTGGATACCTGCTATGCTGCTGGACAAAAGGCATTCGCCTGCTATTGCGGCGGGGATTCCTGGGACTTGCTGGTGCTGAAAGACCTTTCTCTGATGACAAAGGTCCTGCCGGAAAAATCACCTGCCAGCCAAGGATTGGATGTTTCCGTCCTGCATTCTTTAGTTTTGGAAAAAGTATTGGGGATTGATAAAGAAAATATGGCTCAGCAGGTCAATCTTTCTTACACCCGCGACTTTAACGAAGCCATTGCCAGTGTACAGAATGGGAACAGTCAATGTGCATTTCTGATGAATCCAACGCGTGTGCAGGAAATTCGCGACGTTGCCGCTGCAGGGGAAAAGATGCCGCAGAAATCAACCTACTTTTATCCAAAACTCATTACCGGCCTTGCCATGAATCAAATGGACATTATCCGGTAAACCCCATTCACTAATCTTTTGCTTTTTGCTTTCAATATAGGAAAAGTAGTTTTCCCCAATTTGGTAGGATCTCGCCATGAGTTTTGGAGGGAATGTCCGATTTAACGTTGAAAATGCAGAAAGCATATTGACGTACTGCGTTTTTCAGAATATAATTCAATTTACCGAAAGGTACCGTTTCTGCCTGTGCCTTTCTTTACGATATTGAAAGACAGGATGAAAAGAGAGGAGGTATTTCATTTGTCCAGCGGTGCTGAAATTATGGTCAAGTGTCTGGAAAAAGAAAATGTACATTTCATTTTCGGCTATCCAGGTGCCGCCATCTGCCCGTTTTATGATTGTCTTACATCTTCTTCCGTCCATCACATTTTAGTGAGGGCCGAACAGAATGCCGCACATATGGCAAGCGGCTACGCACGGTCCTGCGGAAAAGCAGGCGTATGTGTCGTGACTTCCGGCCCCGGTGCAACAAACCTGATCACCGGAATTGCAACTGCCTACATGGACTCTGTCCCATTGGTAATTATCACCGGTCAGGTGAATTCCTGGCTGCTCGGACGTGATGTCTTTCAGGAGGCTGACATTACCGGCGCATGTGAAAGCTTCACCAAACACAGTTACCTCGTAAATGACGCTGCACAGCTGCCTCGGATTTTCAAAGAAGCATTCCACATTGCTTCTACCGGCCGGCCCGGGCCAGTGTTGATAGATGTGCCAACTGACATCCAGCAGCAGGAAGTCAAAACATGGGACTATCCCGAAAAAGCAGAAATCCGCGGCTACAAGCCCCGCACGCAGGGACATGCCCTGCAAATTCAGAAAGCACTGAAAGCGATTGAAGAGGCGGAACGCCCCATCATCTGCTGCGGCGGCGGGGTCGTGCTGGCAAATGCACGGAAGGAAATGATTGCTTTTGCTCACAAGAGCGGCATTCCCATTTGTGCTACGATGATGGGAATCGGTGTCATGCCAATGGACAGTGATTACTATCTTGGAATGATCGGCATGCATGGGCGCTCAAGCGCCAACCTCACGATGCAGCAGGCCGATTTGGTTGTTTTGTGCGGCGCCCGTGTCGGCGACCGCGCTGTTTCTGCCCCGAAGCAAATCGCCGACAAAGCAAAAATTATCCATATTGATGTGGACCCTGCAGAAATCGGCAAGAACATGCCTGTAGATATTCCGATTGTTGGGGATGTTCGTCTGGTGCTGAAGAGTTTGACAGAACAGGTAACCGACACGGTCCCCAAAACATGGAAGCAGAAAGTTCTAAGCTATAAAAACCAGTTCCCTCCACGCGGGACTCCGCGTGACGATTTTGTGGAGCCTCGCGTTTTTATCCGTGACCTTTCCGCAATGATGGAGGAAGATGCTATCCTTGTCGCGGATGTCGGTCAGAACCAGATTTGGGCTGCCCGCAACTTTAATGTCAAAGAAGGGCGCTTTCTGACCAGCGGCGGACTTGGCACCATGGGATATTCCATTCCCGCCGCAATCGGTGCCAAAATTGCCAAGCCTAAACGGCAGGTTGTGGCCGTCTGCGGAGACGGTTCTTTCCAAATGGCAATGTGTGAGCTGGGTACCTTAATTCAAACCAATATCGACATTAAGATCATCATTATGCAGAACGGAACACTTGGCATGGTCAAAGAGTTTCAGGACAAACAGTATGGAAGCCGATATATCGGCACATCCCTGAAAAACGGTATGCCGGATTTTGCAAAGCTGGCCGCAAGTTACGGTATTTGTGCATCGGTAGCTGCCAGTAACGCAGCAGCCAAAGAAAAGGCCGAACAGATGCTGCAGCATAATGGACCCTATATTTTAATATGCAGGGTGGACCCATCCACCCCCTCCATATAAGGGGGCATTGATATGAAACACACTTTATCCGTTCTGGTGGAAAACCAGCCAGGTATTCTATCAAAAGTAGCTGGTCTTTTTTCCCGCCGCGGTTTTAATATTGATTCCTTAGCAGTTGGCGTTACAGAGGACACCTCTGTTTCCCGCATGACCATTGTGGTCAACGGGGATGAGCATACGGTGGAGCAGGTCGAAAAACAGCTGAACAAACTGATTCAGGTCATCAAAGTTCGCGTGCTTCAACCAAACGACTTTATTTCTCAGGAATTGTCCCTAGTCAAGGTCAACTGCCGCATGCAGAATCGCGGTGACGTGATGAAAATTGCCGAATTGATGCAGGCCCGCATTGTCGATGTAACTACCACCTGCCTGACATTGGAATTCTGTGATACGGAAGAGCGCACAGAAACATTGATTACCCTGCTCCGGCCGTTTGGGTTCAAAGAAATCGTCCGGGCCGGTGCCATTGCCATTGAAAAAGGCAATCACACCGCTTCCTCTGGCAGACATAGCCAGAAACATTGAAATCGACAAAATATTTAAATCTGCTAAACTGTAAAACAGTTTACAGTTTATTCTTTTTAAAGCTCATATAATTAGCATTAGTAACTTGTCAACCTAACTCTTTCCAGAGCTTCTTTTTCGAGAGGAGCGCCCGGCGCTGGCGGGGGCGAGTCTTGGTTGGATTGCTCCAAGAGTTCCGTTATACATTATTCTCTTACACAAAGTAAGATAAGGAGGAACAGAACAATGCCAAAGATCTATTATGATGCAGATTGTGACATCAACGTACTGAAAGGAAAGACTGTGGCTGTCATTGGCTTCGGCAGTCAGGGCCATGCACATGCCTTAAACCTTCGCGACAGTGGTGTCGATGTCATCGTCGGCCTTTATAAAGGCAGCAAGCGCTGGGAGCATGCAGAAAAAGACATGGGCTTCAAAGTTATGACAACTGCAGAGGCAACAAAAGCAGCTGATATTATTATGGTGCTGGCCCCTGATGAAAAGCAGGCCGATATTTATAAAAATGACATTGAACCCAACCTTACCGCCGGCAAAGCACTCGCATTTGCACATGGCTTCAATATTCATTTCGGCCAGATCAAGCCGCCGAAAGACATTGATATTTTCATGATTGCGCCAAAGGCTCCGGGCCACACCGTCCGCAGCGAATTTGTTGAGGGCAAAGGTACCCCGGCTCTGGTTGCCGTTTATCAGGATGCTTCCGGACATTGCCAGGATATTGCGCTGGCTTATGGCGCAGCTCTTGGTGCAGCACGTGCAGCATTGATGGAAACCACCTTCCGCATTGAAACAGAAACCGATTTGTTCGGTGAGCAGGCTGTACTGTGCGGCGGTGTAACCGCTTTAATGCAGGCTGGCTTCGAGACCTTGGTAGAAGCCGGTTATCCGCCGGAGAATGCATATTTCGAGTGCATTCATGAAATGAAGCTGATTGTTGACCTTATCTATACCGGCGGCTTTAGCTTTATGCGTTATTCCATCTCCGATACCGCTGAATACGGCGATTACGAGACGGGGAAGCGCATCATTTCCCCTGCTGTGAAAGCAGAAATGAAGAAAGTGCTTGAAGAAATCCAGGATGGTACTTTTGCTTCCAAGTGGATTGCAGAAAATAAAAACGGCCGCTGCCACTTCAACGCATGCCGTCAGCTTCATTCCGAGCATCAGCTTGAAAAAGTCGGCGCAGAACTGCGTAAGATGTACTCTTGGAACGATTCAAAATATGCTGACTAATTAAATTCCATTTAGGCCTGCCGCAGCAATACGGCAGGTCTTTTTCTGTGTATGACGCAAAATGACAGATGCAATACCTCTCTTGCATCTTTTTCCCTTTTCGTGTAAAATAAATGGAGCGCTTTGAAAGGAGAAATCTTATGAACTGGAAACGTTCTATCATCAAGGAAAACGCAAAGGTCTCCCTGAAAAACCGCTATTGGTTCAGCTATGCAGTCTCCATTGTTGCTTTCATGCTGGCTGGTGGCATCTGTAACATGATTTGGACTGTCTATTCTTATCCTGCTTGGGAAAATATGATTCGCCACTTTCGGCAATTAATAGAATATGAAACCTATTACGGTGAAATCGACGGATTCGGCAGTTTCAGTCAACCCGATTTTTTCACGGCAATGGCCATTTATCATGATTTCCCGTATATAGCAATTTTCTCGCTCCTCACCATCCTTCTGGGGATTTTTGTCGGTGCCGCTATGCGTGTTGGTTCCTGCCGCTATTATGTTCGTAAACGTTTTGGTAACACAAATTTCAACAGTTTGTTTAGCGGTTTCCAAGAAAAATGGGGAAACACAATTATTGTGACTTTCCTGACAAAACTATTTTGTGTGTTATGGGGACTTTTGTTTGTCATTCCGGGCATTGTAAAAAAATATCAGTATTATTATGTTGATTTTCTTCTTTCAGACAATCCTGATTTGTCCGGCACCCGCGCCCGGCAAATCAGCCGCATGCTCAGTGACGGCGAAAAGGGCCAATTATTTATTTTTGACTTGTCCTTTATCGGGTGGTCCCTGTTGGTGGCATTGACCTCTTTTCTTACATTTGGCCTTAGCTTTACATTCCTGACCCCTTATGTAGCAAGCGCCCGTGCTGAGCTCTACATTTTTGTCCGTAACCGTGCCATTGATGCCGGCCAATTAAATCCGGTGGAATTAAATCTGAGCACTTCTCCCCATCCACAGGCCGCACCTGCCTGCTGACTTGTATTAAAGTCTAGGTCGTTAAAATTGATAATTGGGAGGCAAAAAAGTTGAAACTGCTGTATCTGACTTTTCAGGAAAATTCTGTACTGTATGCAGGGGTCATAAAAAAAATCAAAGGGCAGTCTGCTGCTTTTGCTAAACTCGGTTTTAACGTTACCTATTCCCTGTGGAGCGGAAATTTTTTCCACTTTTATGGTGCTAACCCCGGTACAGTACCCATTAGTGCGGAACATGGAGTCATGAACCGATTCTATGAAATTGCCATAGAACATCTGGAGCATCACTCCTATGACATATTGTATGTACGTCTCGACAGGATTGATTTTGGTGTTATTCGGCTTTTTCAGCACGCCCGCACTGCCGGCATCCAAAAAATCATAGTGGAAATACCCAATTATCCCTATTTGGATACCTACCGGAATTCCTACCGCTTTGTTAAAAATAAAGCCAAAAGAGCTGCTTTTGCCTTAAAAGTAAACCTGCGTGCTTTAGAAGATCAACTGGCCGGTCCGAAACTGCGCGGCCTATGCGACGCCGTCATTCTTTACGGAGATCACACTGACTCCTTCTATGGTGTGAAAGCCATGAATGCAACCAATGGAATTAATTGTGATGCTTTGCCCGCTGTCCCGTGGCCAAAGTCAGGCCCTGTAATTCAAATCATTGGAGTGGCCGGTACACTTTGGTGGCAAGCTTATGACCGTGTTTTGCGCGGCATGCAGCAATATTATCAGGAAAATAAAAATCCACAGTTCGACTTTCACTTTACACTGGTCGGCGGCGATGCCAAAGAAATGCCCGAGTTCCGCAAACTGGTCACAAATCTTAAGCTGCAGGACCGAGTAGAAATGCCCGGCTTTCAAACCGGGAAAAACCTGCAGGCATACTACAACCGTTCCGATGTCGGTATCTCAACTATTGGGTGTTTCCGTCGCGGCATTACACGCTGTTCTTCACTGAAAGCGCGGGAATATGCTGCTGTAGGTCTGCCGTTTCTTTACGCTTATGATGACGAATCCCTGCCCGGCGACGTTGCATGGGCGCTGCGTGTTCCCAATAATGATACACCAATAGATATGGAGCAGCTGGCACAATTTGTACTCGCCTGCCGCAGCGACCCGCGCACAGTGATGCAAGAGCGAGAATTCTCAGAAATGACCTATGACTGGACTGCTATTTTGCATGACTTCCTTGAATTTGCCGGATTTGAATTTCCTCCGCTTATGAATCAGCGATAAAATAAAATTGTCTAAAAATTTGAAAAGCCGCAGGCGTGCTTTATACACACAAGCGGCTTTTTTTGACTGGTATTTCTGCATCATATCCGTTATAATAGGACATACAATGACATAAACCAGCATTTTCCCACCTTGCCGCGTTTCTTTCAGGAGGCAGAAATGAATCAAGCAAAAAAGTTTCCTTTTACCCGGACCATAAAGATGATGCTGATCACAGTTGCTGTAACAGCTGTAGCCGTCTCTTCCATTTTCTTTTTAGCCGGACATACGTCCCAGAAAAACACGAATCCACAGTTAACCAATACCGTGGTCAAAGAGCGCATCCTGCGTATCAATGAACTCTCTACTGTCAAATACATGTATACAAATGTCGGCAAGTTTTCACAGTCTAATAATTTCTATGGGTATACCATTCCCTTTACAAAGAAGAGCTTTCTCATTACTTACGACGGCACCATTAAAGCCGGTGTCGATTTAAATAATGCCAAGGTGAACGTGACCGATCAATCTATTTTGCTCACTCTTCCTGCTGCAAAAATTTTATCTCATGAAATTAATGAAAACAGTATTAAAGTTTATGATGAAACAAAAAATATTTTTAATCCTATCAGTGTAAAGGATTATACAAACTTTTCTGCAGAGGAAAAAACAAAAATGGAATCAAAAGCAATTCATGAAGGTTTGCTGAAGGAAGCCGCTGAAAAGGCAAAAACTAATTTGACAGAACTACTGCAGGGAACGGTTGGAAGCCGTAAGCTGGTCATCTATGATCGCCCTGATTCTTCCAGCACATCCTCCACATAACGAGTGCTTTCTCCGTAAATCATCATACTCAAATTTTATTCTCTGCCAATCCCACACAAAGAGGCCGGCTGCAGGTATTTCTACTGGCAGCCGGCCTCTTTGATTAATAGGGAATTAATAATTTTCCGCACGGCGTTCAAAAAATGCTTGCGGATGTTTACATGCAGGACACACTTTTGGTGCTTCACGCCCCACATAAATATAACCACAGTTGCGGCATACCCACACAGTATCCTCATCACATTTAAAGACAACATCTTTTTTCAGATTATCCAGTAACTTGCGGTAACGCTCTTCATGGGATTTTTCTACGCTGCCAATCATACGCATAGTTGCTGCAATAGAGGTGAAACCTTCTTGTTCTGCAGTGTCGGCAAATTCTTTGTACATTTCTGTCCATTCATAGTGCTCACCTGCTGCGGCATCGATTAGATTGGCCATTGTATCGGGAATAGAACCATCATGTAAAAGCTTAAACCAAAGCTTTGCATGTTCTTTTTCATTGTTTGCAGTTTCCTCAAAAATAGCTGCAATCTGCTCGTAACCTTCCTTTTTTGCCTTACTTGCATAGTAAGTATACTTGTTTCGAGCTTTACTCTCTCCCGAAAAAGCAGCCTCAAGATTTTTTTCAGTCCTGCTACCTTTGAATTCCATGATATGACCTCCCTAAAACTTTATACGTATTGTAAAGTTAAA
>DHDR01000024.1 GCA_002399445.1 Ruminococcaceae bacterium UBA4871
TCAGTTTTCAGTGTACAGGTTTATTGAGCCGACTTTTGTAAGTCGGATTTTTTATATTATATTATATTATAGTACTATATAATATTTTTTTCATTGTTTCATTAATTTTTAAAAAAAATGCTTGCATTTTAAAGAATGTTGTGGTATTATATATAAGTCGTCAGGAATGATGGAAAAACAAAACATTTAGTTGGTGCTGATGACGGTGAGGGTCCACCTGTTCCCATTCCGAACACAGAAGTTAAGCCCACTGGTGCCGAAAATACTTGGCTGGTAACGGCCCGGGAAATTAGGTAAGTGCCAACATCAAAAGCTACCACCCAATAGGGTGGCCGTTTTTTTGCCCAATGCGCTTTCACAATGGAAAGCTTTAAACAGAAAAAGTTTTAAATTCAGAGAGGTTAACATATGATCATTTTAATGAAAAATGGATGTACCAAAGAACAGATCAATCATGTCATTTCATTGCTCAAACAAACAGGTTTGGATGCAAACCTTTCCATCGGCAGAGAAGCTACTGTTATTGGTGTTTTAGGGGATAAATCAAAATTAAATAAAGAAAACATTGAAGTGATGGACGGCGTTGAGCGATGTGTGCCAATCATGCATTCCTATAAGCTTGCAAGTCGTGAGATGGTTCCGGAAGGCCGAAAAGTCACTGTGAAAAATGTTACATTTGGTGGAAACAAACTAGTCATGATAGCGGGTCCGTGCGCTGTTGAAAATGAAAAACAGATTACAGAGGCTGCATTTGGAGTTAAATCGGCAGGCGCTCAAATGCTGCGCGGTGGTGCTTATAAACCACGCACCAGCCCCTACGCTTTTCAAGGATTAGAGGATGAAGGATACCGTTTGCTCCGGCAGGCTGCAGATGCAGCGGGGCTGTTATGCGTCAGTGAAGTAGTCGATGCTCAGGATTTAAATGTGGCTGGGAAATATTGTGATATGATTCAGGTTGGGGCTCGGAATATGCAGAATTTCCGTCTGCTGCGAGAAATTGGCCGTTCAGGTTTACCGGTACTGCTTAAAAATGGAATCGCATGCACGATTGAAGAATGGCTGGATGCGGCAGAATATATTTTAAGCGAAGGGAATCAGAATGTTGTGCTTTGTGAGCGCGGTATCCGTACTTTTGAAACAGCCACCCGCAACACCCTTGATGTTTCTGCGGTGCCCGTTGTCAAAGAATGCAGCAGTTTGCCAATTATTGTAGACCCGTCTCATGCTGCCGGAAAACGTAGTCTGGTAACTCCACTTGCCCTGGCGGGCGTTGCAGCGGGTGCAGATGGCCTTATCGTTGAAGTCCATCCAAACCCTCAAGTGGCAATGAGTGATGCGGCTCAGCAATTAACAATTCCTGATTATCAAGAATTTACAAATAAAGTTGGAAAAATTGCAGCAGCAGTGGGCCGCAGCTTGTGATTTGAAGACCTTGCTTTTTTATCCGTTTTCATTTATTGTTATATTCATAAGAATTCAAAATATGCAAAGTGAATAGGAGCGAGAGTAAATGCAGAAAAGGCAATATGTATGTCCAAAATGTGGATGTTTGCAGTATGAAACGGATCAGTTTCAGGCGACAGGCGGCAATTTTGCCAAGCTGTTTGATGTTCAAAATAAAAAGTTTATTACAGTAAGTTGTGTTCAATGCGGTTATACGGAAATTTATAGGGCAGCAACAAATACTGGGATGGATATTCTGGACTTTTTGATTGGAAATTAAAAAATTTAAATGCGGATAAATGAAGTGTTTGAAGTTGGAACGATGGATGGCTTCATTAATGTAAACCATAGTTTTTATATGTGTTGACAAATTCACATTTTTTTATTATACTTTTTCATATCCAGTTAATATGGAAAAGGAGCTGTTTCTATATGAAAGACTTTACGAAACAATTAGTGCTGTGCGCAATGTGTGCGGCACTGACCTGTGTACTTGCGCCGATTTCAGTCCCGATTGGCTTGGTGCCAATCAGTCTGGCAACTTTTTCAGTGATGCTGAGTGCAGCTTTGCTTGGGCCGAAACTTGGTACAATTAGTCAGGCAATTTATTTGCTGCTCGGCAGTGTTGGGCTGCCGGTGTTTGCCGGATTCAGTGCGGGGATTTCCTGCCTTGCAGGGCCGACTGGAGGCTATTTGCTGGGCTATCTAGTCCTTGCCTTTGTTGAAGGTGCACTTTACAAGAAACTCAGCAGTAGTCATCAGAAACGGATAAAAAAATCTGGCGTACTGATATTTTCCATGATAGTAGGAACAATTGCTCTCTATATGCTGGGAACAATCTGGTTTATTTTTGTGACTCATACACCAGTATCAGCAGCAATGATGGCTTGTGTCGTTCCTTTCCTGCCGGGTGATGCTGTTAAAATCATTATCGTTACCATCTTGGTTCCGCAGCTCGAGCATGCACTTGGACGATTCCATCAAAAATGGCAGACAGCATGACTGTGTTCCGCTTACGGCCGCATCATGGACTTTGTCTGCTGCATTTTGTCGGAAAGGGGTACAGCCGTCCTTTTTCTGCCAATATGTTGCAGATCGCTGCATGTTTGCAGAAAGAACCGAATACAAGTATTGAGCTTTGCGCAGGTGCAGATTGTTTGTGTGCATACTGTCCGCACCGGAAGGGTCATATTTGTGAGAGTGAAAAACCAGAACGATATGATCATGCTGTGCTACAATGCAGCGGCCTTCAAATCCACCGCAAGCTGGTTTGGAAAGATTTCCGTGAAAGAATGGCAGCTTTGTCACGGAGAAATTTGCGGACAATCTGTGGAGACTGCGAATGGTATCTTTTATGTGCAGCCATTGAAATCAACTGAACAATAAATATTTGAAAAGACTGCTGTGTCATGCGGCAGTCTTTTTATGATAAGGGATTAAAAAGTTCGACAAAAGCCTACATTATATATATAGGAAAAAGGGCTGACATGAAGTAGGTCAATCGACTGGATTATATTGCATGATTAAGAGAGAAATCTATTTTATTGAATGTCTCCAATTTTGAAATGAATCCGAAGCCAGGGAAAGAATAAAGCCATATATCAGAGAAAATCAAAGCAATACGCAGTTAAATTTCGAAAATCAGGTTTTTGGCCTTGACAGAGAACGATACTTGTGGTACTATCATAAATGCAATTCCTCTGCAGCGTATTTTTCTGTGCTGCACATGCTTTTTGTGAAAGCTGCCCCGCCTGGGGTGGGGCAATTGTAATATTCTTTTTGGAGGTTCCACTCATGTCCACTTATATGGCGAAGGCCCAGGAGGTCAAGCGCAAGTGGTATGTCATTGACGCTGAGGGAAAACCCCTTGGCCGTGTGGCTGCCCAGGCTGCTGTCCTTCTCCGCGGCAAAGAAAAGACCACCTATACACCTCACGTTGACTGTGGAGACAATGTCATCGTAATCAACTGTGCCAAAGCTGTTCTCACCGGCAAAAAACTGGTTGAGAAGCATTGGTATCATCATACCGGCTATATTGGCCATCTGAAAGATGTCCGTTATGACACTTTGATGAGAGAAGATCCTTGTGGCGCTATGAAAAAAGCAATTCGAGGCATGCTGCCCGACAATACCCTTGGCCGTAATGCGCTTACACGTCTTCGTACAGTAGAAGGCGCAGAACACAATCACGCCGCCCAGCAGCCAACTGTATGGGAACTTTAAGGGAGGAGGACAAGCATTATGTATGATAAGATACCTTTTTACTATGGTACTGGCAGAAGAAAAAGTTCAGTAGCTCGTGTGCGTCTGTATCAGGGGACTGGAAAAGTGACCATCAATGACCGCAGCATCGATGATTATTTTGGACTCGAAACACTGAAGTTTATTGTCCGTCAGCCGCTTGAGCTGACCGGGCTTTCCGGAAAGTTTGACATTGTGTGCCGCGTTTCCGGCGGTGGTGTCACAGGTCAAGCTGGTGCAATCCGCCACGGTGTTGCGCGTGCACTGCTGCAGTATGACAGCGAAGCTTTGCGTCCGGCATTGAAGAAAGCTGGGTTCCTGACTCGTGATCCGAGAATGAAGGAACGTAAGAAGTACGGCTTGAAAGCTGCACGCCGTGCACCACAGTTTTCCAAGCGCTGACCCAAAATTTTCAAAACTTTGTTTTTCAAAAACATCAAAATCTCTCAGGAATTTCCTTGGGAGGTTTTTTTATTTGTTCCTTAGACTGTATAGTTATTTTAAAAGTTATTCACATTTTTCCACCACATTATGTTGAAAACTTCAGGCAATAATTGTACATTATCGCTAAAATAATTTATAATTAAAAAATAAAATTATTAAATTCAATGGATTCTACTGACTTTTCATCACCTTTCCCAACTGCTTTTCCAACTGTTAAATTTTAGCTTTTCGGTGGGCAGACCCAATATCCTGATTCTTCCAATACAGTCTTTTTCCGGATAGAATATGGAAATGCTAAAAGTTCCTGCATTGATATTGGAAAATATGTATGAATGCAGGCGGCAGGATAACAAATCCACGTTAAAAAAAACAATAGAAAATTATCAATAACCACTTAAACATAAAATACGACAGTTTTTGGTCGACAATTCTCCCTAAATGCCTTGAAAAGAAATCAAAAATGGGAAAAAACTATTATGTAATCTTTGTAACAGGATTGTAATAGTTGAAGTTCTTACATAATGCACAGAAATTGAGGCCTTTTCACTTGTAGTTTACCTTCTAAATGTGGTTGTGAAGTATTTTTTCAGCGTGTTTTGACAATGTGAAGTTGTGCATTCTGCACAAAATCTTCAAATTCAAAAACTTGACATAGACAGATTGAACAGGTAAGATGCAAACTGTTGATGCAAACAAGTGCATTAGCCGTTTGAGCTAATGTGGGACATAAGTCAAGTTATGATGAGAAGAAAGTCAGGTGAACCAGAATGCATAAGGCAGGAAAAACATTAATCGTGCTGGGTACTGTTTTTACAGTAGGGTTAGGTACAGCCGGCACAGTGATGGCAACCACACAGAATGCGGTGGTTACAAAAGACGGCCAAGCCAAAAAGGTTTATATGCTGACGGACAATGATACAAACAATATTTTGAAAACAGCCGGTGTCAAAACCAGCCGCGGAGATATGATTCTCCGTTCAACAAGTTCACAAGGAAACATTGAAGTCAATGTGCGCACAGCATATCCAGTTGTCGTCAAGGCGGATGGAACCAAAAAGTCGGTAACGGCGCATTATGGTGACACAGCCCGTGATATTTTGGCAGCAAGTGGCATTATCCTTGGTCCGGTTGATACCGTGAATGTTCCGCTGAACCGACCGGTTGAGGAAAATACACAAATCCGCGTGATTCGGAACCACATTGTCACCGTGAAAGCAGACGGCGTTTCCACCCAAGTCATTGCCTGCACGGATGCAACTGCCGAGCAGATTGTACAGAAAGCCGGCGTTACCGTAAAAGCGGATGATGAGCTAAGTACGGCTTCTAATCGTCCAGTGGCAGGTAACCAGCCGATCACGGTTAACCGTGTTACTTACCAAGATCAAGTGATTAGCGAAGCGATTCCCTTTAAGACCGTAACACAGAATGATGATACGATGTTGGTTGGTGAGACAAAAGTCAAAACGGAAGGCAGCGAGGGTCAGAATAAGATCGTTCGGAGAACGAAATACATAAATGGAGCTGCTCAGGAGACAACTGTTGTTTCGACTGACGTTGTCAAAAAGGCAACAGACCGAGTTGTGCTGCAGGGGAGCAAAGAACCACAACCGAAGGAAACAACCGATACGGAGGAGAATGCAACTGAGCCGCCAAAAGTTTCTTCTTCCGATGCAGCGAATCCGCAGCCTTCTTCCAGTTCCAAGAGTCGGCAGATTGACGGCTATTCTTACAGCCGTATGCTGAGTGGTCCGTGTACTGCTTATACAGGCGGTGGTGTCACGGCTTCCGGTATGTCGGCAGCGGTTGGCCGTGTGGCTGTGGACCCGAGCGTTATTCCTTACGGGACGCACCTGTACATTACTTCGGCAGATGGCAGTTATGTGTATGGTTATGCAGTTGCAGCAGACACTGGCGGATTTGTTAGCAATAGTTCCACGATGATTGACCTTTATATGAGTTCAAAAGCAGAATGTTCTGCTTTTGGCCGCCAGACAATGAATATTTATATCCTTGATTGATCCCTAAGAAATTAAAAATTAAAATAGATTTGATCAATAAAAGGAAGCCGCTTTTATGCATCCCGTAATGGGAAAAGCAAAGGCGGTTTCTTTTTATTTTCATAACAATTCTGTTGCAGTCTTCTGCAAATTATTAAAATGATGTTACAAAAAACTTGCAAAATTGCAACAAATATGTTACGATATAAAAATAAATTTGATTCAAAATGAATGGGACAATTCTCATCATTCTTTCAGGAGGGACCCAGATGAATGGCAGTATGACGGAGGGGCTTTTGCTGATTTGTGCAGCATGTGTGCTCAAACTAGTATTCCACCCGAAAGAAAACAGAAATAGATTGCTGTGCAGGCTTCTGCTGGCAATGGGAAGTCTATCCGTTATGCTGCAGGAGGATGGCGCTTTCCTGATGATTACGCAGGGCTTGCTGGGCATGATTATGGTAATGGTCACGGCTGCCGCGCTAAGTGGGGAAATGAAGGCGCGTCGAAGGATGCAGATGCTGCATAAACGCAATGTGCTCTATCGCCGCAGAGAAGCGGCTCAGCAGCTGATGGATGAACGTCATGAAGAGCGTGCCGCATAATTTTGATTAGTCCTCTCAGAAAGCGGGAAACCGAAATCTTCTGAAAGAAGGAAGCAATTGTTGCAGTATCTGTATGCCATTATGTGGCTGTTGATTGGTTTGTGGCTGATTTTTCATTATGGCCGCAAAGAAGGCAGAATCTTTTATGTTGCCGGTTCTTTTTTTCTGTTTCTTGCTGTCTGGTGGGGAACAGCTGCAGTGACTGGTATGGATTTGTTCCATGGGAAATGGGGCTGGGGGCTGCGAATTTTATCGGCTGTTTTTTTGATTCTTCTGGTTCCGCCATTCATCAAAAAGTACCGTCAGGCACAAAATAGAGAAAATCCAGCAGCAGATGCAGACCAGATTTCCAGTCAAGATCGCCAGAGTGATGGGGAATGAAAGTTCCACTCGTTTAACTGAGAACAGATGGAATGAGGAACCAAGTCCGGAGATTTGCATAGACTATGAATGCGGGGCGAAGCTTTTTAACCGCTTTATATAGATGAGGGATGTCAGGTGCAAGAGCACCTGATGTCCCTTTTCATTTTATACCTTTTCGGAAAAGATATTTTGTGTTAAAATGATATGCGCAAACAGAAGACAAAAGCATAGGAGGGGAACCATGCGCATATCGGTTTCTATTTTGGGTGCGGATTTTTCAAAACTGGGAGAGGAAATCAAGACAATCAACCAGTCTGGTTCTGATTGGATTCACGTGGATGTCATGGACGGTCACTTTGTGCCAAACATTACATTTGGACCGGGAATGGTAAAATCCCTGCGCCCGTGTACGCAGCAGCCGCTGGATGTTCACCTAATGATTACGCAGCCGCAGCAGTATATCCGTCCCTTTGCGGAAGCAGGAGCAGACTGGCTGAGCTTTCATTTGGAGGCCGAAGGGAATCCGGCTAAAACCATTGCCATGATTCACAGTATGGGTATCAAGGCAGGTCTTGCTATCAATCCGGAAACACCTGCCGAGACTGTTTTTCCATACTTGTCCATGGCAGATATGGTACTGATAATGAGTGTGAATCCGGGTTTTGGCGGACAGGCTTTTCATGTTTCTGTATTGGACAAAGTCCGTGTCCTGCATGAGAAAGCGCCACAGATTCCCATAGAAATTGATGGTGGTATCAATTGCAAAAATATTGCGCTTGCGGCACATGCCGGTGTTGATATCTTTGTAGCAGGCAGTGCAATTGTCGGTCAGCCGGATTATGCAGCTGCTGTTTCTGCACTTCGTAATGCTGCAAAAACCAACTAATGCGGTCGGAACATCCTTTTCGGACAGGCCGATTTTTGTCAGAAAAATAGACAAAAGCGTCGTTTCGTGCGTACCCATCTAAAAATTATTATTTTTTTTCTTCAATTTCTAACAATAGGCGTATTTTTAAAAATGCTGCAAATACTATCCATTACCTGACAAAAAACGTAATGATTTCTGACAAGGGGATGTTTGGTATTGAAAGCAACAGGAATTGTAAGAAGAATAGATGATTTGGGTCGGGTAGTCATTCCAAAGGAAATCCGTCGAACACTGCGCATCCGAGAAGGTGATGCACTGGAAATCTTCACAGATAATCAGGGCGGTGTTATTTTTAAAAAATATTCGCCGGTTGGGGAAATGTCTTTGTTTTCAGCACAGATGGCAGATGTTCTGAGCCGCACTGCCGGAGTTCCGGCACTGGTGTGTGACCGCGACCATGTGGTAGCAGCGGCTGGTGTTTCCAAGCGTGAGTATCTGGAACGCCGTGTGAGTCAGGATTTGGAGGAATGCATCGCTTCCCGCCAGAACTTCACACAGGGCCCGGGCCGTACATTGCATCCGGTGGAAGGAGTAGATTGTTCGGCAGCTGTTGTGTGCCCGATTTTGGCACAAAGTGATGTGACGGGCGCAGTTATTTTGCTGATGAGTGATACGGAGCCTCCGAAAGAAGGCGAAAAACTGACAGAAGTGGCCGCTGGTTTTTTGGCGAAACAGTTGGAAAGCTGAAAAATTGTGGCTGTGCAACTGCTTTTTTGCAAAATACCTTGCAATTATCCGGTATATGTGTTAAACTAATTACAGAATAAACTGGAATGATGAAAGAGTGGGGCAACCCACTCTTTTGTTTGCATTAAGTACTTTATGAGGTGAAACAATGGCAGCAAAGAAAAATACAGCGGAAGCAGTCCGCCAGCTTGCGCAGCCTCTGGCAAATCAGCTTGGCCTTACTTTGTGGGATGTCCGGTTTCTGAAGGAAGGAGCCGATTGGTACCTTCGCATTTATATTGACAAAGACGGCGGTGTGTCCATTGATGATTGTGTGGACATGACACATGCAGTCAGTGAACCGCTGGATGCACAGAATTTGGTGCAGGGGCCTTATACATTGGAAGTCAGCTCCCCGGGCATCAACCGGCAGCTTTCCCGGCCGGAGCACTTTGCCGCGATGCTCAGCCGACAGGTTCGGGTGCGGTTTATCCGCCCCTTTGAGGATGGCAGCCGTGAAGTGATCGGGGTTTTAAGCCATTTTGAAGGGAACACAGTTACCCTTCAGAACACAACAGGGGAAACCATGTGCTTCCCTCTTTCAGATACTGCGTGGGTGAGATTGTACGATGACGAGGATTGGGAGGGAATGAAGAATGAGTGACGAAGACATCAGCATCATTGATGCCCTGGACCAGATGGAAAAAGAACGCGGTATTCCGAAAGACTATATGGTCGACCAAATTTGCAAAGCCATTACCACTGCCTGTAAGAATAGTTACGGAAATGACCATGTATCAGTGCATTTGAATCCGGATAAAAATGAATTTGAGGTGTACCTGCGTAAAAATGTAGTGGAGGATGTACAAAATCCACACAGTGAGATCCTTTTGGAAAAAGCCCGTGAAATCGATCCAACTTGTGCGGTTGGCGATCAAGTGAGTGTGCAGCTGCATACCAGAGAATTTGGGCGTATTGCCGCTCATCAGGCCCGCGGTGTTATCCGTCAGGGAATCCGCGCTGGTGAGCGCGGGCTGATGATGAAGGAATTTGAATCCAAGCATCAGGAATTGGTCAGCGCGGTTGTGGAACGGGTGGATCCCCGTTCCGGTGCTGCTACTCTGAAAATTGGTAAAAGCGAAGCAATCCTGCCGCGCAGCGAAATGGTCGGCAATGAGGTGTTTCAGGAAGGGGACCACATCAAAGTTTATGTGGTTGATGTACATGAAACAGACAAAGGCCCATATGCCGTTATCAGCCGGACGCATCCGGATTTGGTAAAGCGTCTGTTTGAGACAGAAGTGCCGGAAATTTATGACGGCACTGTGGAAATTAAAGCAGTCTCCCGTGAGGCAGGTTCCCGCACAAAACTGGCTGTGCTGTCCCATGATCCGGCAGTGGATGCGGTTGGAGCCTGTATTGGTTCCCGCGGTGGGCGTGTTGGTGCCATTGTGGATGAACTTGGCGGAGAAAAAATCGATATTATTGAATACAGTGAGGACCCGCAGAAGTTCATTGCCAGTGCTCTCTCACCGGCCAATGTACTCAAAGTCGATTTAGCAGAAGATGGAAGCCATTCCTGCCGGGTAACGGTTCCGGACAGTCAATTGTCCCTTGCAATCGGCAACAAGGGGCAAAATGCCCGTTTAGCAGCAAAGCTGACCGGTTGGAAAATTGACATTAAACCGGAAAGCGGATTTTACGGCGAAGAGAACATGACGTCGGCAGACAGCGTGCCTGCTGAAGCGGAGCCTGTACAGGAATGAACCCATTTCCCACCGGACTGTCTGCCGCAGAAACCGGAAAATCCAGCAAAACATAAATCGGGGAAAGCCCGGCAGAAGGCTTCCCTTACAGGAGGCCTGCAATTGCATCAGAGAAAAGTTCCGCTGCGGATGTGTACCGGCTGCGGTGAAATGAAACCGAAAAAAGAACTGGTTCGTGTCGTACGTTCCCCGGAAGGAGAAGTCTCATTGGACCTGACCGGCCGGAAACCCGGGCGGGGAGCTTATGTTTGCCGCAGCGTAGAATGTCTGCGCCGCGCACGCAAGGCCCGCCGCTTTGAAAAAGCTTTTTCCTGTCAGATTCCGGAAGAAGTCTATGCTCGCATGGAAAAGGAGATGAAACAGGATGCCGAATGACAAGCTGCTTTCTTTTCTGGGGCTTGCCCGCCGTGCCGGTAAGGTGCAGTTGGGGCATGACCCCGTCCTAGATAGTTTACGCAGTGGACGGGCACGTCTGGTCTTGCTGGCGAGCGATCTTTCTTCGCATTCGTCCGGAGGAATCCTGCGTGCTGCCGAAGAAGAAGGAGTGCCAGCGGTTACGCTGAAGCACACCGTGGATGAAATGGGTGCTGCGTTGGGAAAGCGGGCTGGCGCCGTTTCCGTGGAAGATGCCGGATTTGCCCAAAAACTCGAGACGCTCTGTGCGGACAGATGAGGAGGAATGTTCTAATATGATGATAAAATACCGCGTGCATGAAGTAGCGAAGGATCTCAATGTACCAAACAAGGACGTCATCGATGTTCTGCAAAAATATACCGGAGAAACAAAAAAACACATGACTGCACTTACAGAAAGTGAACTGGATCTTGTTTTTGAGGCTTTTACACAGAAAACTTCGATGAAAAGTCTGGATTCCTATTATGCACAGCGGGATGAAAAAGCTGTGACAGTCAGTACTGAAAATTCCAAGCAAGAGGTTCCGCTCAAGGAAGTTGCTGCCAGACAGGCACAACCGGCAAAGAAAGCTGTTCCTAATCGGCAGCCTGTGCAAAAACATTCGCAGAACCGGCCGCAGAGGAACCGCAATGTAACGGGCAAAAATGGAACAACCAGCCGTACACCGATGCGGCCGCAGTCCGCAAAAATTGTTGGTCATATTGAAGTAAATGCCAGCGACAGTTCTATCCGCCGCCCACATGACCGGATTGTAGATACCCGAACCCATAATGTGGAGCTGGATAAGTATAACGAAAAATATGATCGGCTTGCCAACGAAAAAGTTAAAACGGATACGGTTATCCACAAACAAAAACTGAATCAGAAAAGTGCCCAGTATCGTCGGGGCCGTCGTCCTAAGAGAGAATCTGAATCAGAACGTTTGCGCCGTATTGCCGCAGAACGTAAGGCAAAGCCAATTACCGTGCAGATTCCGGAATCCATCACGGTCGGTGAACTGGCGTCCCGTCTGAAAGCAACAGTTGCTGAAGTTATCAAAAAATTGATGGCAAATGGTATTTTTGCTTCCATCAATGATGAGATTGATTTTGACACGGCTTCCCTGGTGGCTATGGAGTTTCACGCCAAAGTGGAAAAAGAAGTCGAGGTCACCATTGAAGAACAGATTATTGACGACAGTGATGACAAAGAGGAAGACTTGGTCCCGCGTGCGCCTGTTGTCGTGGTCATGGGTCATGTTGACCATGGTAAAACCAGTCTGCTGGATGCTATTCGTCATACCAATGTCACAGAAAGTGAAGCCGGCGGCATTACGCAGCATATTGGTGCCTATCAGGTGAATGTGAACGGACGAATGGTTACCTTTTTGGATACGCCCGGCCATGAGGCTTTTACGACAATGCGTGCCCGCGGTGCCATGGCAACAGATATCGCGGTTTTGGTCGTTGCTGCGGATGATGGTGTCATGCCGCAGACGATTGAGGCAATCCATCATGCAAAAGCAGCAAAGGTCAGCATCATTGTTGCAATTAACAAAATGGATAAGCCCGGTGCGAATCCGCAGCACGTTATGGAAGAATTGACAAAATACGATGTTGTGCCGGAGGAATGGGGCGGCAATGTCCCCTGTATCCGTGTTTCTGCAAAGCAGAAGACCGGGATCAAAGATTTGCTGGAAATGATTCTGCTGGTTACCGATATGAAAGAACTGAAAGCAAATCCGAATCGTGCAGCCAAGGGAGTTGTCATTGAGGCTCGCCTTGACAAAGGCCGCGGTCCAATTGCCACCATGCTGGTGCAAAATGGTACTTTGCATACCGGAGATATCCTCGTTGCGGGTACCAGTGTCGGCCGTGTTCGTGCAATGGCGAATGCAAACGGAAAACCGATTCAATCGGCTAAGCCCAGTGTCCCGGTGGAAATTACAGGATTGGACAGCGTGCCGACAGGCGGCGATACGTTTAATGCGGTTACAGATGAAAAACTTGCCCGCCAGCTAGTTGAACAGCGCCGTTCCGCGGCAAAAGAGGAAAAATTCAATTCCCGTACAAAAGTGACGCTGGATAATCTGTTTGAACAAATGCAGATTGGCGACATGAAAGAACTGCAGATTATTGTCAAAGCGGATGTGCAGGGCTCTGTGGAAGCAGTTACCCAGTCTCTTGAGAAACTGACAAATGACGAAGTGCGTGTTAATGTGATCCATGGCGGTGTCGGTGCGATCAACGAAAGTGATGTCATGCTTGCTGTAGCCAGTAATGCCATTGTTGTCGGCTTTAATGTACGCCCCGATCCGGTAGCGGAAGAAAATGCAAAACGCGACGGCGTGGACATTCGCCTGTACCGTGTCATTTATGACTGCATTCAGGAAATTGAGTCCGCTATGAAGGGAATGCTGGCACCGAAATACCGCGAAGTGCAGCTGGGACGTCTGGAATGCCGTGAAACGTATAAGATCAGCAGCGTGGGTCTGGTCATTGGCGCTCATGTCATTTCAGGGAAAGTCACCCGTGGTTCCGATGTGCGTGTGGTTCGTGACGGCATTGTGGTTGCCGAGGATAAGATTGCTTCTCTGCGCCGCTTTAAGGATGATGTTAAAGAAGTGCTGGAAGGTTTTGACTGTGGAATTTGTCTTGAAAAATTTAATGATGTAAAAATCGGAGATATTTTGGAAAGCTATACAATGGAAGCCTATCAACCGGAATAAGATATGCTGCAGGGAATAACGAGGCTTCTGATCTGCAGTTTGCAAATTTCCAAGCAACATCGTCAGATAAAGGAAATAGGATTGACTGTGTGTCCCTAAAAAAGAGCATTGAAATGCAGAGTGACAGAAACGCTCTGCATTTTCAGACAGGAGGGGTTTTATGCCAAGCCATAAGCTGGACCGCACTACTGAGGACATTCGCCGGGAATTGACGGCAATTTTTCGGGAATTGAAAGACCCGCGGGTGACCAATACCCTGCTGAGCATCGTTCGGGTGGAAGTCAGCCGGGATCTTTCCTATTGCACCGTGTATGTCAGTGACATGGAAGGTTTAGAACGTGCACAGCGGGCGGTAAAAGGCCTCATGTCTGCGGCCGGATTTATTCGGCATGAGCTTGGCCAGCGGCTGCCCCTGCGGCACGTCCCTGCATTGACATTCAAGGCGACGGATTCCATTGAATATAGTGCCAATATAGCCCGTATTCTGGATGATTTAAAGGAGGACAAACATGGAGATAAGCCTGAATGAGGCGGCACAATGGCTTTTGCAGCAGCAGGACATTGCAGTCTTGTGTCACCAGTCACCAGATGGGGACACATTTGGCAGCGGCAGTGCCCTCTGCCGTGCGCTGCGCAGCCTTGGCAAACGGGCGCAGGTTTTGTGCAGTGATCCGGTTGGAAAACGTTTCCGGTTTCTGTTTGATGGCTTAGAGGAGGAGCAGTTTTCCCCTAAAGCGGTCGTTTCGGTCGATATTGCGGATGAACAGCTTTTGGGCTCGCTGCAGCCGGCTTATAGCGGAAAAATTCAGCTTTGTATTGACCACCATCCCAGTAATTCCCATTATGCAGAGCGGGAATATGTGAATCCAAAGGCAAGTGCAGTTTGTGAGATTATGTATGCCTTCATCCCCCTGCTGGGTGTTCCTGTTAATCAGGAGATTGCAACTGATTTATATACTGGAATTGCCACCGATACCGGATGCTTTCAGTATGTCAATGTCACACCGCATACTTTTCGCGTAGCAGCGGAATTGCTGGAAAAAGGGGTCCCTGCTCCGCAGATTAATCACGCAATGTTTTCTACAAAAAGCCGTGAGCGTATTTTGCTGGAGCGGAATGCACTGAATACTGTTGAATTTTACCGGAACGGAGAAATCGCCGTAATTTCCATTACGCAGAAAATGATAGCTGAAACCAAAGCGTCTGACGACGATACAGATGGGATTGCGTCTATCCCGCGTTCCATTGAAGGTGTGCGGATTGGTGCCACTCTAAAAGAAAAAACGGACAATCTAGTCAAAGTTTCTCTGCGCGCGCCGCCTCCTTATAATGCTTCCATTATCTGTGCGCAGTTTGGCGGCGGCGGCCATCCGGGAGCAGCCGGATGTGCGTTTCACTGTGGTCTGGAAGAAGCAAAAAAGCAGCTTGTGGCGGCTATTGACCGCTATTTGGATACCCTATGACCGGTGTGTTGGTGCTGGACAAACCGGCGGGAATGACATCTTTTCATGCAGTTTCCATTCTGCGCAGACTGACTGGTGAGCGAAAGATTGGTCATACCGGTACGTTAGATCCTATGGCAACGGGTGTGCTGCCAATGTTGCTGGGCAGAGCGACACGTGCAGTACCTTTCCTTGCAGACCGACTGAAAACATATGAAGCAGATTTTGCTTTTGGTACCGAAACCGACACGCTGGATTCAACTGGAAAAGTTTTAAAACAAGAGAATACACCGGTTTCCAGAGAAAAGCTGCTTGCGGTCCTTCCCCAATTTACAGGACCAATTCAACAAATTCCTCCGATGTACAGTGCACTGCGGAAAAATGGTATGCGGCTGTATGACCTTGCACGGCAGGGCAGAACCGTTGAACGGCAGGCACGGACAGTTACCGTGAAATCCTTAAAAGTTTTAGAATATGATGAAACGGCACGGACGGGGAAACTTTTGCTTACTTGTTCCGGTGGTACTTATGTTCGTACATTGTGTGATGACCTTGGCCGTGCGTTGGGTTCACATGGCATCATGACGGGGCTGCGCCGCACAGCCGCCGCCGGTTTTACTCTGCAGGATGCAATTCCGCTGCAGGAGGCCGAACGGATGGAACAGCAAACACTGTTTCACCATGTGCTGCCGGTAGAGCAGCTGTTTACAGATTTGCCAGCAGTGCCTGTCACACAATTGCAGGCAAAGCGTTTTTGCAATGGCGGCGGCCTTGCTTTAGAACGCCTGCATCCGGAAATCCAGTTTTCCGGAAACTGCCGTGTAAAAGACCCGGCGGGAGTTTTTCTTGGCCTCGGAGCGCCAAACACCGAAAAAGGCGAATTGGCTGTCGTACGCCTTTTTGCACAGGAGGGCTGAACAAATAGAATGAAGATCTATGAAGAACTGATTCCCAGCGAGAGTGCAACAGCAGTGGCGCTTGGCTCCTTTGATGGTTTGCATCTGGGACATAAAGCAGTCATTTCTCAGACATTGGGGGAACCGGAACTGACACCGACGGTGCTGACTTTCACTGAAAATCCCCTATGTGACCTCGGCGGAAATGCCGGAGGAGAGCTGATGACTCGACAACAGAAAATAGAGGTTTTGGAGTCGTTTGGTGTCCGGCAGCTCTATTTGCTTCATTTTACAAGTATTATGCACCTGAGTGCGGAACAATTTGTAGATGAGGTGCTGATTCATGTCTGCCATGCCCAAAAGGTCTGCTGTGGATTTAATTTTACATTTGGAGCAGGTGGGCATGCCGGAAGTGATGATTTGAAACGGTTATGTGCGGCCCGGAATGTCCGGACAGCAGTTATGCCTGCAGTTATGTTGGGTGGAAAGCCTATCAGCAGCACACGCATCCGCGCTTTGGTTGCACAAGGACATATGCGGTCGGCGGAAAAACTGCTGGGGCGGCCTTATGGCTACCTTGCAAAAGTGGAGCATGGTCATCAGCTGGGGCGCCGCCTGGGTACGCCGACTCTTAACCAAAAGATTCCGCCGACATTCGTTTTGCCGCGATTTGGTGTTTATGCCAGCCGCGTTTCTCTGTTTGGCGGCTCCTATTGCGGTGTTACGAATGTCGGGCTTCGGCCGACCGTGGGCGGGCGCCATGTCACGGCGGAAACATGGCTGCCGGATTATAATGGTCCGGAGTTTTATGGGGAAACGGTGCGGACCGACTTGCTGTGTTTTCTCCGTCCGGAGCGGAAGTTTTCCAGTGTGGAAGCATTAGGGAAACAGATTCAAAAGGACGGTCTGCATGCTAAAAAATTTTTACAAAGCAATCGCACATAAAAGTTGCATGATTTCGTATTTTATGGTAAACTAAATTATAAAAGCCCGCTTCGCGGAGTTTGGCGACTGCCCGTTTTTCGGGATGCCACGATGACCTTTTTCTGCGTGCGAGGTAAACTTGAAAAGGTGGTTATTGCAAATGACAAAAGCTGAAAAAGCCGAGATTATTCAGAAGTATGCTGCTCATGATGGTGACACAGGTTCCCCGGAAGTGCAGATTGCCGTTTTAACAAAGCGGATCAATGATTTGACGGAGCATCTGCGCACGCATCAGAAGGACCATCACAGCCGCCGAGGCCTGTTAAAAATGGTTGGTACCCGCCGCAGTCTGTTGAATTATCTGATGAAGGTCGATATTAACCGTTATCGTTCCATTATTGGAAAACTGAATATTCGTAAGTAATCGAAAACAGCAAAAGCCGCCGCAGACACAAGCAAAGATGTATCTGCGGCGGCTTTTTGATATTACATTTAAGCACTGTGTTCCGTGTGGTTGGGTACAATCTTTTTTGATACAATCGAGATGCACCATAAAGCGGCCAAACCAATAATGGTATAAATAATCCGAGCAAACCATGATGCGGATCCACCGAACATCCATGCAACAAGATCAAAACGGAACAGGCCAACGAGCAGCCAGTTCAATCCACCGATAATTGTGAGAACTAATGCAGTTTTGTCCAATGTTTGTCCCTCCTTTTTAAAGTTAGTATCTGTGTTTTTCACAAAAATATGATTGCTTTTTGGAAAATCATTTTTTTTTCAAAAAATATGCTATAATGAATGTAACAGCAAGAGAGCAGAAATCTGACACACGGCTATGGACGGAGGAAATTCAATGTCACGTATTACCCAGGCAAAGCGTATTGTCATTAAGGTGGGAACCAGTACGTTGACCTATGAGACAGGGCGGCTGAATCTGCGCCGGATGGAAGAACTGTGTAAAGTTTTGTGCGGGTTAAAGAATGAAGGACGAGAAATTATTTTGGTTACCAGCGGTGCTGTCGGTGTCGGCATGGGAAAATTGGGTTTGCACAAACGTCCGGAGGAAATTGAACAGCGGCAAGCCGTCGCGGCGGTCGGTCAGTGTGAACTGATGTTTATGTATGATAAATTTTTTGGCGAGTATAACCATATTGTTGCCCAAGTACTGCTGACAAAAGATGTGGTGCAAAATACGATTATGAGGCGCAATGCAGAAAATACATTTCTGACTTTGCTGCAGCTTGGAAGCATCCCTGTTGTGAATGAAAATGATTCCGTGGCAACAGATGAGCTGAGTGGAAAAAATTTTGGTGACAATGATACACTCTCTGCCACTGTTGCCCATTTAACACAAGCGGATTTGCTGGTCATCCTTACGGATATTGACGGTCTGTATAATGACAATCCTCGTCTGAATCCAGACGCAAAACGGATCCCCTGTGTTTATGGGGTCACTGATGCGATTCGTGCGTTGGCAGGAGGTGCCGGAAGTGACCGTGGAACCGGCGGTATGGCAACAAAGGTCACAGCAGCAGAAATGGCAAATGATGCGGGGATCCCTTGTGTCGTGATGTCGGGCGCAAATCCGCGGGATCTCTATGATTTGTTTGATGGTGTCATTGTAGGGACGTCCTTCTTTCCTGCAAGCGGGAAATAGTCTGCCCGTTCATTTTGTCTGTACATAGAAACAGTGGCGTTTTTTCCTATTTTATCGAAATGCTTCTACAAAATTTTAAGGAGGGCGACAGATGACACTGACGCAAATGGGACAGGCGGCAAAAAAAGCTGCTGCAGATTTGGCTTTGGCCGGAGCAAAGAAAGACAGCGCCTTGTATGCGATTGCGGATGCGCTGGAAACAAATGAAAAAAGGTTGCTATCTGCCAATGCTGAAGATTTGAAAGCAGCAAAGCAAGCTGGCATGCGGACTGCCCTGCTGGACCGGCTTACTCTGACACACAGCCGCATTTCCGGTATGGCAAAAGGTGTGCGTGAAGTTGCTGCACAGGAAGATCCAATTGGTCAGGTCGTGGAAGGCAGCGTCCGCCCCAACGGCCTTGAAATCCGCCGAGTACGGGTTCCGCTCGGTGTGATCGGTATCATTTTTGAAGCGCGTCCGAATGTAGCGGCGGATGCTTCTGCACTTTGTTTAAAAGCCGGCAATGCGGTCATCCTGCGTGGTGGGAAAGAGGCAATCCACAGCAACACGGTATGCGTGAAAATTATGCGTGCGGCAGCGGAGTCCGCTGGACTTCCGCGCGATTGTATTCAGCTTGTGCAGGATACCAGTCATGCTTCTGCGACCGGTATGATGCAGCTTACCGATTATTTGGATGTCCTGATTCCCCGCGGCGGCCGGGGACTCATTCAGAGCGTGGTCCAAAATGCCCGTGTCCCGGTTATTCAGACCGGCGCGGGAAATTGTCATGTCTATGTCGATGACAGCGCTGATATTGAAATGGCTGCAAAAATTATTGACAATGCAAAAACCAGCAGGCCCAGTGTTTGCAATGCGATTGAGACAATCCTTGTCCATAAGGATATTGCAAAAGAAGCCCTGCCGGTTATTGCGGCAAGGCTTCAGAAAAAACATGTGGAACTGCGCGGGTGTTTCCGTACGCAGGAAATTTTAGGGAGTAAAGTTGTGCCTGCTACAGAGAAAGACTGGGAGACAGAATACGGGGATTACATTCTGGCCGTCAGAGTTGTGGACAATATGGAACAGGCGCTGGAGCATATTGCGAAATACAGTACAGGACACAGTGAGTGTATTGTTACCAAAAGTTATGAGCATGCACGCCTGTTCCAGCAGCGGGTAGACAGCGCGGCTGTCTATGTGAATGCTTCCACGCGATTTACAGACGGCGGCGAATTTGGTCTTGGTGCGGAAATTGGAATCAGCACGCAGAAACTGCATGCCCGTGGTCCAATGGGTGTGAAGCAGCTCACCAGCACAAAATTCCTTGTGATGGGTGACGGACAAGTTCGGGAGTAAGAGAAATAGACACCGCATTTGTCATAAGAGCAGATAAAGCAGCGCAAAAAGCAGAGCAGGATCTGTCGATTTCTCTTCCATAAGCAGTAACAGGATACTTAATAGCAGATTCCGTTCTTTGTCTGCAAAAAGCGCATCCCAAAATGACGGCAGTTTGGAAGCGGCCGGTTTTTCACTTTTTTTTGCAGGCGGCTTATCTGATGGTTTATGCGGCTTATGCGGTGAAGCCGATGTTTCGGAAAATGCATTTCCGGTGTAGCCTGGCGGAGCTGTCTGTGCGCGCTGATACATTTCTTGTGAACGGCGGATGGCATCCTGCCGCATCCTCTGCATGTCGTTGTCATTTTTGTTTGCCATGATAGCCGCTCCCCCTTTTTTGGCTTTCTGGAATTTTACAGGAGCTGTCCCAATATTCCTGATTGCCGCAGCATGGGCAGCATGCGCATAAGTTGCATGAGCCGAATGGCTTCATCCAGCTTCTTTTGGCGCGGCGAACTCAGCAGGGGGCGCAGTGCATGCAATAACCGAGTGTTGTCGTCCTCTTCCTTCATGGAAGCAAACATGGGAGCAAGTTTGGTGATCAATCCAAGAGTTTCTGCGTTCAGACCGCTGTTATTTAGTCCTGACAGCATATCCATTGGGCTGCCGGCAGAGTTGGATGCCGGAGCGGATGGCTGTTGTGGAGGGGGCGGTGGATTTTCTTGGGCAGATGCTGGACTGCTGCTGCTTTGGTTAAGTGAATTTAAAATAGACTGCACTTGTGCCATTGTACCAGGGTCGTTTAGCATATCAGAAATTTTCTTGGAAAGATCCTCCATGGGTTAATTCCCTCCGCCTAATTTTTTCATCAGTGCCTGTGCCTGTGGGGTGGACAGCAGCTTTTGCACAGCGGTTTTGTCCTGCAGGACGTTATTTACTCGTTTTCTGTCTGCGGGAGATAATTGATTGAGCAGCTGCTGCACCTGTTCCGGTGTGATATGCTGCGGGTCCTGCGGAATGTGAATGGGACGGTTTCCTGAAGATTGATTGAAATTGCGGTTTTGCAATTGAAACCACTCCTTCTTTGTAAACTATGCGAGCTATTCTTACGATATGAATCAATGAGTATGGAGGTTCTCAAAATAATGCGAATGTTGGTCGTATCAGATACGCATCGGGATCAATGGGCACTGCAGAAAGCTATCCTTTCCCAGCCAAAAGCAGACGTGGTGGTGCATTTGGGTGATGGTCAGCCGGAGGCAGAAGAAGAAAAAAGAGCATTTCCGGGAAAGCAGTTTTACCTTGTGCGGGGAAACTGCGACTGGGGCAGCAAACTGCCGGCGCACTTATTGTTGGAACTTGGCGGGAAAAAAATCTTTTTAACGCATGGCTATGCTGAAAATGTCAAATTTGGTTTAGATGAAGTCATTTGTGCAGCACGGGAGCAAAAAGCAGACATTCTTTTGTTTGGGCATACGCATGAAGCACTTACAGATTATGTTGACGGTCTCTATATTATGAATCCCGGCTCTTTGCACGGCAGTATGGGAACATATGGCTATGTGGATATTACACCGGCTGGAATTGTGACAAATATTGTGCATCTGCGATGAATATTGTTGAAGGGACACAAGTGGGTGTTCCTATTTAAGAGTAAAAAATATAAAAACCAAACTGGTATTTTACGGAATATTTCAATAAAATTTACCTAAAAATAAAAAATCCTTGACATTTTTTAATATTATGAGTATAATGATTATTAATACGAGTTCGGGCAATCGGAGCCCGCGCGATATATTTGAATCAGCGCCATGCGGAAACCGCATATCGCTTTATAAGCGAGTCGGGACTTTGTATACTATCGGGACAGCTGCAAGTTTGCGGCTGTCTCTTTTTGTTTTAAAAAAGTTGACCTGAACCCCGAAAACTGAGACAATAGAAAAGTTAGTCACAATATGATAAAATGCAAATGGAGTGATTAACATGAAAAAACGGTT
>DHDR01000013.1 GCA_002399445.1 Ruminococcaceae bacterium UBA4871
GTCTTTCCTGCGCCCACAACGTGCGCAAGCAAGGTATTCCGGTTACTGTACAGCATTCGTGCAACTGCGTTCAGCTGGTGCGGGCGCAGCTTGATTTCCTGATTCATACCTACAAACTGCAAATGGCTACCATCATACTCCCGCGGTCTGGTAGAATTAAACATCCGATTATATTTGCTGCAAAGAGTTTCCCGCCGTTTCGGATCTTTCCAAATCCACGATTGGAATTGTTCATCTATCATATCCGCTTTTTCCTGTACCGTGGCAGTTTCTTTTCGGTTAAGGACACTCTTTTTCTTTCCGTCTGCATCAATCGTATCGGTAACACGAACCATGCGTTGATTAAGAAGCGTGTCAAATAGCGCATAGGCACTGTATCGTGATGTGCCATAGGTTGCTGCTGCCAAAATATTATTTCTGTCTAATGATTTATGGATTACATTCCATTCTCCTGTTGCAGAAGAATACAATACTTCAATTTTATTATGACTTCTTGACCAGTTGTCAGCCTGCATATTGGACGGTGTTTTCAGCAGCTCATAAAGAAACTGCTGATAATACTCTTTGTCTATCCACGGTGTACCAACTCTAACGTGAATTTCACCAGCCGAAAGCGGTTAGGCTATCCCCCAGTTCAATTCTTATCTCGCTGGTTTCAGTTGAGCCATCCGCTTAGTGCTTAACATTTTGTCCACTTTTCTGTTGACGACCCCTGGCTGGCCTACGCATTGCAGTTGTAATTCCGTGAGATTTGTGCTATTCTTTCTTTTGCGCACTTTATTATACGCTATCTTGCGCGGTGTTGCCTTGAGAAAGATTTACGCGAAGGAGCAGTTTAAGATGGGTATGGAATATGATGAGAAACTATGCAAAATTCCTTTCTTTATGATTCATAAAGAATTGCTGCCGTTTATCGGAATGGATTATGATCAATACAAAATTCTGCAAATTGGAGAAAGCCACTACCTGAATCAGAGAGAAGGAAACGCTCAAGTGCACATCGAGGATTTTATGAAAAACTGGTGGGAAAGTCCTTGCCAAAATCTGCTGGAGAAGAGCAGCAGTGTGGGCTGGGTCAATACCCGAGATGTTGTGAAAAGATACATGGATGGTAATGGCACTTATACAATTTTTACAAATGTATTAAAATCGTTTTCTTCTGTTGTACTGAAGCATGATCTGCCGCACATTACTTTGGCGGATAAATCAAGGTATCATTATTTTGCTTTTATGAATTTTTATCAAATGCCTTCGCTCTATGCAGGAGAACGGTATTGGAAATCCTTGAATATGGATGATCACAACAATCAGGAAAAGTCAATCAGAATGTGGGCGAAATGTATGGAAGAGTCCTGTAAAGTTGTTGACCAAGTAATCGGCATTTTAAATCCGAAGATGATTGCTTTTACTTCCACAGCAGCAGGAAACGACTATAAAAATTATAAAAAAGCAAAATATGCCAAAGACAGCAGAGTTGTTTATACGTCACACCCACAGACACCTTATACATGGAATAAACCGCTAAAATCGCTTGGACAAAAGACAGGAAAATCACAATTTGAAGAGATGCTAAAAAAGATTTACAATCTGGATTAACCGAAAATTTGGCACAAATTTGTATGAAATACGCTTTTACATTGCGCACTTTGTTACATGATTATAAAAGGTTAAAATTGGCAGATAAGCTGCTCTGGTTGAGGGCGTATCCCAAGTTTTGTGTAAACGCTAAAATCATTATAAAACAGAGCTTGTGTATTTTATAAAGGCAGCAGAAATTTTTTCTGCTGCCTTTTGTATCATAGCGGCAAAAGAACCACGTGTCAATTTGGGCTGCTTAGTTTGGCATTCTGTCACTGAAAAAGCATTGTCTGGCAGTCTTACAGCACCCAAAAAGCGTGCTCTCTGATTGATGTATTTTCGGACTGTGCCGTTCTGTTTGTCCATGGTGCCGCTGCTGGTAATGAAAGCAACAATACCGCCGGGGCGAATCTTTTGCAGTGCCTTTGCAAAGAAATAGTCATGAATCAAAAATCCTTTTTCTTTGAAAGCGGCATCGGCAACCTCATAATTTCCAAACGGCACGTTTCCAACCGCCAAATCAAAGCTGCCGTTTTTTACGGAACTTTCTTCAAAACCTTTGATTTCAATGTTTGCTTCTGGATAGAGCTGCTGAGCAATCTGACCTGTTATGTTATCCAATTCAACTCCGTACAGTTTACAGTCACGCATGGATTTCGGCAGACAACCAAAAAACCGGCCTGTTCCGCAGGCCGGTTCCAAAATGCTGTTTGGTTTTAATCCGATATGTTCAATACCTTTGTAAACTGCCCGAATGATTTCCGGGCTGGTGTAATGTGCGTTCAGTGTGGACGAACGTGCCGCTGCATATTCTTCTTTTGTGAGCAACTCCTTAAGTTCAGCGTATTCTTCTTTCCACGCCGGTTTTGATGCATCAAACGCATCCGCTGCACCGCCCCAGCCGGAATATCGCGCCAGCACCCGCTGTTCCTCTGGTGTTGCGGTGCGATTTTCAGCCTGTATAGCTTTCAGTGTCCGTATGGCAGCAATATTATTTTTGTATTTCGCTTTGGCCCCGCTCACATCTATATCAGCAGCGGTCAGCACATAATTCTGCTTCTCAACCGGAACTGGTTCCGGTTCGTTG
>DHDR01000014.1 GCA_002399445.1 Ruminococcaceae bacterium UBA4871
CAGTTTTCGGGGTTCAGGTCATTGCCTGATTGTCAGTCAGCTTATAACGCTGACCAACACATGCCTGTGCAAAGCTACGCAGTTCCAATTCTGTAGCAGCCGCCAAAATCTTTGCCGGCTCCATCCCGGTTGCACAGCAAAGCTCATCTATTGATTTTGGATGAAAGTCCAAGACACGATAAAGTGCCGCAGCCGCGTTTGACAAACCCTCCGGGGGTTCCTTTGCATGCGATTTATGTGGAACCGAATTACCTGCAGAGGGCGGTGAATCTGGAAGAATAACATTGATCCCCGGATTATCCGGCAATATTATCCTGTATTTGCTTTCATAAGGCTGTAAAATGTCCCGCGTGCAAGTAGCTGGGGTACAGCCTTCCTGAATAAGTCTGTTTGTCCCTTTTGACATGGTGCTCTGCACATTTCCAGGAACAGCAAACACATCACGTCCCTGATCAAGGGCATCATTAGCAGTTATCAAGGAACCACTCTTTGAGGCAGCTTCCACAACAACCGTTGCATCACAAAGGCCGGAAATAATACGATTGCGAATCGGAAAATTGGATGCCATCGCCTGAGTTCCAGGTGGATATTCGGAAATGAGCGCTCCGTCCAATGAAACAGCCTGACGCAGGGATGCATTGGCGAGAAGGTAATCTGCATCAATCCCGCAGCCCAGTACGCATACGCTGCGGCCCCCTGCCTCAACTGCTCCGCGGTGTGCCTGCGTATCAATGCCAAGCGCTCCGCCACTGACAACGATGGCACCAGCCCTAGCCAGTTCATAACCCATTGCATGCGCGATTGTGCGGCCGCTTTTGGTCGCACGGCGTGTACCAACCACTGCAATGGAGAGCATAAAATCGACCGGAGGAAGCGTCCCCTTCATGTACAATACACACGGATAGTTCCGAAGCTGGCCCAGACACTGCGGATAAGTATTCATATCAGGTGTCAAAATACGCTGACCCAATTTTTCTGCATACTCAATCTGGGCCTGTGCTTGTGTCAGAGAATAGCTTTTAAATCGCTGAATCTCACGCGCTGTAAAATAGCCTTCTAACCGCCAGCCTTCTTCTCCGGCGCGGTAAAAATTTTCAATAGAAGCATAAGATTCAAAAATACGCTGCGGCTTGGATGATCCTGCACCAAGACCATGCTGCAGCCACACCCACCAAGCACGGCTATCCATTTTCGTCACTCCGTTTACGCATCATTTCCCACATCAGGATGGCAGCACTAGCCGACACATTCAGGGACTCTGCTCTGCCGAGCATTGGAATGGTAACACATTGGTCACAAGCTGAGATGGTTTCAGCAAGTAAACCGTTTCCCTCGTTTCCAACTGCCATAACAGACGGTACTGAAAAATCGACCTTTGTTATTTTTCCAGCATTATGAGCCGGTACTGCGGCAAAAGTATGCCATCCCACCCTGCGCAGTGCCGGAATACTTTGCGGCAGAGAAGCAATATGCACTAATACAAGACGAAACGCAGCTCCCATCCCACTGCGGAGCGCTTTGGGTGAAAATGGGTCACAACACTCTCCACAAAGAAGCACCTTGGAAATTCCCAGAGCTTCAGCTGTCCGCAGAATTGTCCCTAAATTTGCCGGATCCTGAATTTGCTCCAATGCAAGACACATTCCTTCTGGCGGAAGCTCTAAAAAATGTTCTTTTGTTTCCTGCGCGGCTTGCGGTATGTCACAAACGCAGAAAATTTCCTGGCTGTTTTGGGTATCTGCCAAAAGCTCTGCTACAGAAGGCTCTATCAAATATGTTGTTCCCTTTACAGAAAGTTGGACCTTTTGAAGATAGGATGTATATTTTTGCGCTGCTCTCTTCGTATAAAAAAGAGAATGCAAATTCAGTCCACTTTGAGCAGCATCTGCACAGAGTCTGGCACCTTCACACAAAAAGGCTTTCTGTTTTCTGCGCTCAGCAGCTTTTCGTAAAGCTGCTGAGCTACGGATCACCTCATTTTTCCTGCTGGTTATATGCTCCATTATTCTCTCCTTCTACCCACTGACACAGAGAAAAAATATGCGTCCGGAATAAAACCGGACGCAAAAACAGCTTATTAAAGTGCTGCCTTGGCCTGTTCTACCAAGCCCTTGAAAGCGGCCTCATCGCTGATAGCAATTTCAGAAAGCATTTTACGGTTCAAAGTAACACCGGCCTTTTTCAAACCATTGATAAAGGCGGAATAGGTCATTCCATTTGCGCGGCAGCCCGCAGAAATACGGGTAATCCACAGCCGACGGAAATCACGCTTGCGAGCTTTTCGACCACCAAAAGCATAATTTCCAGACTTCATAACCGCTTGTTTTGCCATCTTAAAGTGGCGGCTCTTACTGCCCCAATAGCCCTTTGCAAGCTTTAGAACTTTCTTTCTTCTTTTACGCGTAGCGAGTGCGCCTTTAATTCTTGCCATTTTATTTTACCTCCAAATAATTGGGAATCATCAATATGAAAGTGAAACAGAGTCCTTATTTGTAAGGAATCATGCGTTTCACATGCACAACATTTGTCTTATCGGCTGCACAGGTACCACGCATGTTGCGCTTATATTTGGCGCTCTTGCCATGGCCGTTCAAAAAATGGCGCATATTTGCATGGGAACGGATAACTTTGCCGGATTTTGAGAGTTTGAAACGCTTTTTCGCACCGGAATGCGTTTTGATTTTAGGCATAATAGGATCCTCCTTGATTTTCTGGGGGTTCTCCCCTGTTACTTAACGGATTTATGGTGTTCTACACCAGATTTTGCAGCATTTTTAGGTGCCGTACGTGAAACAGGCTTACACGCAAGGAACATCAGCATATTGCGCCCCTCAAGTTTTGCAGGCTTTTCGACAACGGCATACTCTGCAAGCGAATCAGCAAATTTCTTCATAATGGTATAGCCCTGTTCCGGGTGCCCCATTTCACGGCCGCGGAAGCGGATGGAAGCCTTTACTTTGTTTCCCTCTTTCAGAAAACGTACCGCATGATTCATTTTGGTTTCAAAGTCATGAGTGTCAATATTTAAAGACAATCGCACTTCTTTAATTTCAACCATATGTTGGTTCTTCCGCGCTTCTTTTTCGCGTTTGGCCTGCTCGAAGCGGAATTTGCCGTAATCAATAATTTTGCATACAGGCGGCTTTGCCTGCGGTGCAATCTTGACCAAATCCAAATCCTTGGAAGAAGCCAGTCTACGCGCTTCAGCCGATGGCATAATGCCAAGCTGTTTGCCGTCCGCACTGATTACACGGACTTCACGGTCATGAATTCCTTCGTTGATCTGCAGCTCCTTGTTGCTAATGGTTAAGCACCTCCGTAAGTATGTTTGTCATTACAAAATACAAAACGCGGACAGAAAACCCGCCCGCGCACAACACAACAATCCCCAAAAGGTATAGGACCCGTATTGACCTGATTCGGACGGAACCGCTCAGGTGTGGGCAAACCCTGCCCCGCTTTGTTTTGACTCAATTATTATAGCACAAATGAAGTGGTTGTCAAGCATATTTTTTGGAAGAATTTCTAATACGTAAGTCATTCTGCTTGAATTGTCTTTCCAGTGGAAAATGCATAAAGCAGGCATTCTTTTACCGGTAATCCTGTACATTGTGTAAGCGCTTCCCGGTAAAGAGCAAGCTGCGGTTTATAACGTTCCAAAAGCTGAGCGGAATCCACATAATGGTCCGTTTTGAAATCCAGAAGAACCATGGCACCGCCTTCCTCAAACGCACAATCCACCGCGCCTTGCACAACCACCGGTTCTTTTCCCAGCTCTGGCGGCAAAGATGCATCTAAACGAGACGCCGGCACCTCAATCGTGAAGCGATACTCCCGCAGTACATGAGGACTTTTCATAATCCGCTCTGCAAGAGGAGAAGCAAAAAATGTCTGCACTGCATCCAGATTGACAGCAGAGGCCTGTTCTTCGGTCAGGAATGCCTCCTGCTTCAGCCGCCCGAGTTCAGCCTGTGGATTTTTCATTGCCTTTGCATAATCCACATATTGCATGTATTGGTGCAAAGCCGTACCGCGTTCAGCTGGAGTGAGACCACTTTCCCCCAAAAAAGCCGGTCGGCTCATGGCTGCATATTTTCGTTCACACGAAACTGCTGCCACTTCACTGGCAGCTGTCTTGGCACGAACTTTTCTAAGCCGTGCATAAGGATACACAAATTCCGTTTCTGTTTGCAGTCGATTGAGCAGTTCTAAATCCGGAAGGACTTTGACAGAATCACAAGCTTTTTCTGGCTCCGGTGTTTCTTGCTGCATAACATTTTGAATGATCTGAAATCTGCACGGCTGGCTGCAAGGCAGCACTTGCAGTGCTTCTGCTCCTGCCAACTGCCGCAGTTTTCCCCCATCCGGATGGCGTAAAGCACACAATAACAGCCAGTCTCCAATGCAGGAAGCTCGGCGCACCAAAAAAGCAGGCAGACGTTTTGTTCTCCCCAGTTTGGCAGCAAGGGATGCCAAATGTTTTTCAATGCCGGAAACTGGACAAAGCATCAAAAGTTTTTCTTTTGCGCGTGTCATTGCAACATACAACACACGGAGTTCTTCGCTCATTTCATCCCGATTCTGTGCCAGTGCTGCCGATTCACGCGGAAGCGTTGTATAACGGCATCCAGTTTCACGGTCGCGCAATTTCACACCAAACCCGAGCTTCGGATGCAAACAGACATCCTTGGTGTCATGGTGAAAATGTCTCCCACATCCGGCAAGAATCACCACAGGAAATTCTAATCCTTTGCTCCGGTGAATACTCATAATGCGAACAACATCCGCTGTTTCGCTGCAGGAAGCTGCCGCACCGAGGTCCCCGCCCGCCTGCTGCAAGCGGTCAATAAAACGAATAAAGCCAGAAAGGCCGCCTGCACCTGCTGCTTCATACTTTCTGGCATATTCCAGCAGCAAATGTAAATTGGCAAGGCGTGTTTCTCCATTGTCCATGGCTAAAACAAGATCCTGATAGCCGCTTCTCTGCAGTAAGGAATCAATAAATCGATCTGTCGGAAGTACCGTAGCCTGTGTACGATAGCTCTGCAGATCCGCCAAAAATGTCCGACAGCGTTCATTGCCAGATTCCGCAGCTTTTTGTACGGTAAGATAAAATGGTCCTTTTCTGCTGCTGATACGCAGCTGCGCCAGTTCGTCCGGTGTAAAACCATAGATTGGGCTTACCAACACCGCCAACAGCGGAATATCCTGAAGCGGATTATCGACTGTCCGCAGAAAAGAAATGATGGTGCGCACTTCCAGTGTACCAAAAAATCCACCGCCCGGGTCTGCCCATGCCGGAATTCCTAGAGAATTGAGCATGCGCGCATACAACGGTGCATATTGGTTTGCACTGCGGAGAAGAACACAAATGTCACTGAACCGTCCGGGGCGCTCCTGTCCCTTTTCATACACATGCCCATTTTTCAGAAAATCCAATACATATTCTGCAATTCGGCGGCATTCCAATTCTGTCATATCCGTATCGCCATCCGGTGTCTGCCGCTCCAGCACATCCAGCTCTGTATCTGGATTTGGCTGTCTGCTTTTCGGATAGTCTGCACCGCAGACCAATGCATCACGGCTGGAATAATCAAGTCCTCCCGCACTCTCGCTCATCAACTGATAAAAGACAAAATTAACGGCTTCTGTTACACCTTGACGGCTGCGGAAATTGCAGTCCAGTGTAATACATGCAGGAAACTGCGGATGCTGCCGGTCGTAATCCGCCGAAACTGCCCGGCGTGCAAGGAACAAACCAGCGTCTGCCTGCCGGAAACCATAAATACTCTGTTTAACATCTCCGACTAGGAACAGATTGGTTTCCTCTTTCGACAAAGACCGAAATAGCAGATCCTGCAATTCATTGGTATCTTGGTATTCATCCACTAGAATTTCATCATACCGCTGCGCAATTTCCGTTGCTGCTGCGGTTCGTTTCCAGCCATTCGGTGTTTCCTCAACTAAAAGCTTTAAGGCCAAATGTTCCAAGTCACCAAAATCAACGGCTTTGTGTTCTAATTTTGCAGCATCCAATTCCGTGCTGAATTTTTCGACGATAAGAAACAGCTTTTCCACCAGTGGGGCAAGGCAGGCAAAATCCTCTTTGCATTCAGCAGCACTGTATCCGAAAAGCTTCTGCAGCTGCTGAATGATCCCTTTCATTTCCTTTCGGTTTGCATCGGCGGCAACTTTGATTGGATTATCTTTATATCCGCGCGCCGAAGTCATTCTGCCGAATGTAAAGGATTGCAGAAGGCTGCAAACACTGTCCCAGTCTGTCTGTGACAGTTTCTCTGCCGTCATCTGAAATTTTGAAAGGTCATCGGCAAAAACAGGGCCGCACTTTTCTGCAAGTATGTCATCTTCTTGCAGCATGGAAAGTGTCTGTTGGGTTTCCAAAATACAGTAATCAAGAGTGTCCTGTGCATACTGACGGGCAGTTGCTCCCCATTGTGTGTGGTCCGGATCCGATGCATGATATTCTGCAGATTTTTCCTGCAGCCAACGCCGCGGAAATGGATGGCTGCGGACAAAATCATAGAGCTGCTGTACCAACTGTACCAGCGGACGGTCATCTCGTCCTGCTGAAAAGCTGTCTAGAAGTTCCCGAAAATCCATATCATCCGCTTCATAGAATGTGTCCATAACCCGGGAAATGCTCTGAGCGCGCAGCACTTCCATTTCTCCTGTATCCGCTACACGAAAGTCAGCCGGAATACCCAGTTCACTGAAATGTTCCCGCACAAGTTCATTGCAAAAACTGTCTACGGTTCCAATATGGGCACGTGAAAGCAAAATTTTCTGTCGTTTAAGAAAATTGCTGTCCGGATATTTCTGCAGTTCCTGCGAAAGTCTGCCATCAATCCGATTTCTCATCTCAGCTGCGGCCGCTTTCGTAAAGGTAACAACTAAAAGACGGTCTGCATCAACAGGGGAATCTTCATCAAGGATGAGTCCGATAATACGTTCTACGAGCACAGCAGTTTTTCCGGAACCTGCTGCGGCAGATACCAGTAATGGACCGCCGCGTGCCTGTATCGCGTCCATTTGGGGCTGTGTCCACTGAGTCATGCTCATTTGATTTTCCCCCCTTCCTCCGTGATGATTTTTAACGCTTCTTCCGGTTTCGGTGGATTGACTTCCCGAACCGGATCTTCCTGCTCGTGTCCGCAAACAGGCGCATATGGACACCATGCACATGCATTATAACCTTTCCCAAATAATGGTTTTGCCGTAATCTTGCCATTGTGAAGCTCCTGCGCCATCTCTCGTACATTTCCTTTTACATAAGCAAGGATAGATTCCAACTCTGGCCCGGTAACCGCACAGCCCTTTCCGTCTGGCATTCCATTTTTCAGTTTCACGGGCAAATACCGGCCGGAAGCATCTTTTTCCATTGCTGTCACAATCGCCGGATCATCCCGAACTAGGCCGCTCATACGCAGTTCAGCTTCCTGTTTTTTCATCTGCTTCTCTTTCGGTGTTCCTCGATCAGCAGGCGCTGCCGGAACGGCAGCCGGCATATACAGCACACCTGCCGGTGAAGGAATTTTATAACGTTTTCCCCCGTTTTCATATAATGCGGCAAGGTAAAGGAGCATTTGCATATTCATTCCATATAAAATATCAGATACTTTAAATTTCTTTTTACCAGTCTTATAATCGACCACGCGCAGCCAAGTGCGTCCGTCCGCCTGCCACATGTCTACACGGTCTACTTTCCCAATCAGTTCTACACTGCCACCATCCAGCAGGTCCAAATGCAAACCGGGAATTCCATCCAGAAAACCGATGGGCAGTTCAAAATCCACCGGTACAAAACTGCTTTGGCAAAGTTCAGCCGCAATATGCACAGCTACAACAGCTGCCGCCGAAGCAACACGGCCCAAAAGAAAATGAAAGCGTGGATTCTGCTGGTCCCCAGTGCCGAGATTTTCTGTGACATAAGTGTTCAGCAGGCTGCCAATCAAACGCTGTAAATCTTCCTGTGTCATCGCATAAAGCTTCTGTGCACCTGTATCCCGAAACAGGTGCTCCAACAGATAATGCATCAGGCTGCCATATTCAAGAGGGTCTAATTCCGCTGCGCGGCGTTCTTTTGCCTGCAGACCATATTTACAAAAATACGCAAACGGACAAAGCGCATAGGTTTCTGCCTGTGAAGCAGAAATACGCATCTCCTTATGGAAAAGTTTCTGCGCAAAGGCAGGGTCCTCAAAAGACTGCGGAATATGGCTTGATGCACGCTCCAGAGCAGCAATTCGGGGCGCATCGTCCTCTTCCGTGAAAAGGCATTTCAACGTGGCCTCCTCTGGAGTACCATGCTTCCAGCAGCGGGCCAACTGCGAAAATGCCGCTTTCCGGCTGCAGGCCAAATATCCTTCCGGCAGCGTTTTTGCGGTCTCCACCCTTACTCCATTCAAAATTTTCTGCACCTGCGTAATGATAGAAGAAGGAAACTTTTGAGAGCCGTCTGTTCCTGCCGCGGGCCACGATAAATATAAACGGCAGGACGGTGCGCTGACGGCCGCGTAAGCAAGGAACCGCTCCTGCACATCCACACCGGCCAGCGTATCATTGAGAGGTAACCCGTTGCGAATCAGAGAAAGGCGTTCTGCAAAGCTGAGGACTCCGGCAGAACCCGGAGTTTGTGGAAAGTCATCTTTGGCTGCATCCAGCACAAACACAACCTTTGGTGCTTCCACTCGAATCCGGTTGGCTGCCCCTACTGTTACTTCATCCAGTCCCTGTGGAATACTGGCCATTTGACTGTTAGAAAGGACAATGTGCAGTAATTCTTCAAATCGATTGCGCGTGATTGGCTGCGACCCCAATGTCAAAGCACACTGGTCCAGCACCTGCATGAACAGGTCCCACAAGCGCAGGGTATTATCTGACAAAGCAGGTCTGTCAGTTGTCTCTAATGAAGCAGCTAATGCTTTTAAATGTTTCGGCACATCTGCGTCCTGTAAAAGCTGCCAAACAGCCTTTGCCATACCGGTTCCATCCGTGTTTGCCGTTGCTGCTGAAAATTTTTCCAGCGGCTGCATGATTTGCTGCCGTGTCTGTTCCAGCAATGCCAGCTGTTGTTTTTCTTCCGGCGAAAACTCACCGGAAAATCCCTCTGGGTTCGCCGTAAATTGATGGTGCCACGCCTTTCCGCTGATTTTCCACGTAAAGCAGTAATTCTCCAACTCTGCAATCCTGTCTTCTGGAATTCCTGCCAGCTCCGTTTTTATGTAAGAAAAAACCGTACCGCTTTCAAAACCGGTCCGCACAGCGGCAAAAGCAGAAAGTACAAACCGCATCAGCGGTTCATGGGTAATGTCCCGCGCTTCATCCATAAAGTACGGAATTTCATAAGTTCCAAGAGCGGTATCTAAAATTCCGCGGTACCCGCTAATATCTCGTGTCATAACCGCAATTTCGCGTGCCCGGCAGACTCCGCTTATCAACAAATGCCGAATTGATGCCGCAACATAAGCAGATTCTTCATATGGGTCAGTTGCTTCATATAGGAATACATTTTCAGAATCAGTGGAGACAGGCTGCTGCGTCCGATACACATTTGCCTCAAGCTGCCACAAATCTTTCGATTGATAGCGCACTCCACTAGGCAGCGTTTGGGGTGGAGCAACTCGCACGTCCTCTTCTTTGGCCACACGAATCAGCTCTGCCGCTGTCTGCCGAACAATAGAAAACACGCCTAATCCGTGTTCCGGATCCTCCAGTTGATCTGTACACAGCGCTACCGTTACTTCTGCCGCTTGCCGAAACATCGGTCTCAGAATTCCATATTGTTGTTTGGTAAAGCTTTGAAATTCATCTATATAAACAGCAGCTCCTTTAAAAAAGGCATGTACAGAAAGGCATGCTGCTGCACGAGTCAGATCATCCTGCGGATCCAGCCAACTCTGTGCAACCAGTGCTTCATAACAATCCAAAATCCGAGCAAGTTCTGTAAGCTTTTGTTGCAATGCGGGAGCTTCTGCTGTCTTTGCCGCTTCGCGTAAATCATCAGGACAAATACCACAGGTTTTAAACTCTGCATTTGCATTCAACAGCATCTGTACCAGTTCCGTACCTTGTGCACTCCGCCGATAAAATTGCAGGGTATCTTTTGCCTGTTCTAAGGCTTGACTCATCAAGATAGCCCGACCGCCGTCATTCAAACGGCGGCCTGCGCCGCCCCCATATTGTTGTGAAAGAGCATCGCATAACCGTGAAAAACTAAGCACCTGCACTCGCTGAGCATCTTTTGGACCTAAAAGATGCAGCAAAGCGCGTTCATTTGCAAAAGAAGCCTGCTCCGGTACAAGCAAGAACAGGCGATTAACTCCTGCCGCAGCCCGCTGCTGTAGCTGTTTCCGCAGTGTATAGGTTTTTCCGCTTCCAGCTCTTCCAAGTAACAGATGAAGCATGTTCTTCCCCTCTGACTTTCAATAAAATAATTGATCTGTGACATTCGCCTGATCCGGTACTTGCTGTAGTCCTAGACGGTAAGCTTATTTTCACATTTCCATTGCTGAGTTTTGACCAACGCAGTTATCAATTCATAGCTTTATTTTACAACTTTTTTATTCTGATGACACCTTATTTTTGTGCAGTGCTGCCTGAAAGAAGGCTTTATCGATATCAACAGTCAAAGTCGGCACTTCACAGTTTTACGAATTGACTTCAGTTCTTTAGGAAATATAGTAAATATGGATTTCTTATTTTTAAATTAATTTGGCATAAAGCGCTGGATGAATTTTATCAGTATCGGCATAAGCCAGCAATGATAATGAAGTTCACAAAAATGAAAGAGCAGTAAATATAAGAAGCCATCGGAAATTTTAATAGAATTGTACGTAATAAGCGAACAAATTCACAAGGAAGCGATTCCGATGGTTAAAGATCAGTGTATCACAAATTCAGCGGAATTACTACTGAAAGGTGTAACCTAACCAACTTCAATACCAATATATTGCTTATGTACCACAAAAGCAGAATTTGCCCTTCAAAATGGAAGCAAACAGAGTTTGCACTTGTTGACAATTTCTAAAAGCCGTTGAATACTGAAGAGAAATATCTGAAGAACTCGTTTACGTATCTCGCGTTTTCTGATTAGAGAGGCAGCTTTACTTTAACGGAGTTGCTAGACCGAGAGGGGATTAATCCGGCATATTGGTTTTATGTTATATCTGAATCAGGAGATTGCCATTCCCTGCACCACCTGCCGATGCTGCGTGGAAAACTACACAAAAAATTGTCATTGGGGATTATTTTCCCTTTATGTGCGAAAAAACAGGCTAGTAAATCTGACCATTATGCGCCGGATTTGATTGCAATTATTACAGCAGCTTTTCCGAATGCCATGACAAAAATTTTGGAGTCAATCGGCACAATCATTTTGACTGGAATCTCCACTCCTGACGCAGCATGATCGCATAAGTTCCTTGAAAGAATACAGTTTTTGACTATTTCTCTATTTTCTGTTAATTTTTCTCCTTCTTAAAAAAATTAAGTTTTGCATAATTTCCAGCTATTTCTTTCATTATATATTATTTTAGCATCAATTTTTTTGTATTATGAATCAAATTTGTCGGGTTTCAGAGAAAAATGAGGTTTATTGGATTAAGCCTTGTAATAGATAGGATAAAGTTTATAATGAATTTATGAATAGAGAGCGAGGGTGCTCTGCATTTTTGCAGTGTACCCTCGTTCTCTATTCCAAAAAGGAGCGTTTATTTTGATACATATTTTAAATCGTGAATTTATCGCTCAGGAAATGCAGTTCTGGAAAATTCCTGGATTTGCTGCAGCAGTTATTAAAGATGGACAAATTATATCATGTGATGGAGTGGGTGTCAGAAATATTACTGATAGAAAAGCTGTCACCAAAGACACAAGATTTGCTGTTGCTTCTTGTACAAAATCGATGACGTCCGCATTAATTGCAATGTTAGTGGATGATGGACTGTTAGACTATGATGTACCAATTCTAGAATATATCCCCCATTTTCGCCTTAATGATCCTATTGCATCTTTTCAGGTTACTCTACGTGATTTATTGTGTCACCGTTCTGGTTTAGGAGGCCACGATGGTATGTGGCCAGCGAAAATTTCCCGTGCAGAGTTCACACGGCGGTTACAATATTTAAAACCAAATGTTCCATTTCGTGCAAAAGCCCAATATAGCAATATTATGTATATATTGATTGGTCATGTTGCAGAGTGCGTAACAGGAAAATCTTGGGAACAATTAATGAAAGAACGAATTTTTTTGCCACTCAATATGACGGAGAGCAGTTGCTATACGAAAGACTTATATGCAGCTTCCAACCATGCAGAGCCATATGCTATTCAAAATGGAAAGCTTTATCAATTAAAGCCATGGAACATCGATTTGGCTGGACCAGCAGCATCTGTAAATTCTACTGCTGGGGATATGGCCAAGTGGCTTGCTATGCAGATTAATGGCGGTAGTGTAAATGGAAAACGACTGATTCAACCTGCAACTTTTAAAGAAATGCATCAACCACAATCTGTACTTGAAGATGCCACTGGTGCTGTTCCTGGTTTTGCCAGTTGCCATTGTTATGGATTTGGCTGGCGTATCGGGCAGTACCGCGGATTTGAAGTTCAAAAGCATCGGGGAGAAATTGAAGGTTTTAGTTCTATGCAGGCATATTTACCAGAACAAAAATTAGGTGTTGTATTATTAACAAACCTTCATGCTTTTTGTGGACATTTTTTATATACAATTTTATATACTGCTTTTGATAAATTGCTCGGCCTGCCAAAAATTAATTGGGCTGAAAAATTTCACCCACTTACCCAAAGAAATAAATTCCCAACTGAATTAGCAAAATGCGATTTATTACCAGATTCTCCTGCTGCGGATACAAAATTATCACACAATCCTAAAGCATACACTGGTGTTTTTCAAAATGAAGGGTACGGAAAAATTCATATAACTTTTCTGAATGACCTTTTTTATTTACAATTTCAGGACGCAGAAAATTTGCCTATGCAATGACCTGCCCCCAAAAGTCGACCAGATAGAAAGTTAGTAATCACCTGAGATTTTCAAGGCATATTCTGATGGCGTTAAATTTTTGAGAGAACTGTGCGGGCGAAGGTAGTTGTATTCATTTCGCCAGTCTTCAATGATTTCTCGGGCCTCGTAGAGATTTTTAAACAAGTTTTGGTTTAGGCATTCATCCCGAAGTTTTCCATTAAAACTTTCGATATAACCGTTCTGGGTCGGGTGGCCCGGATCCGTAAAAATATGTTCTACATGGTGATCGTAACTCCATGCGCTTAATGCGTTTCCTGTGAATTCAGAGCCATTATCTGTCAGAATCTCTTTGGGAAGATCACGAAACAATGCGATGCGGTTGAGCACAGCTGCAACTCTTTTGCCCGTAAGGGAACTGTCTACTTCCAACGCTAGACATTCCCGTGTTGCTTCATCAATTACAGTTAAGACGCGAATATGGTTTCCAGACCGGGTACGATCTGAAACGAAACCCATTGACCATCTGGAATTTACCGACAATGTTGTCCTGTCCGGCATCCCACGCTTTTCGTATTTCTTCTTTTTGTTCCGTCTTTTTAGGGCCAACCCGGCCTCTTTATAGAGCCGATATGTTCTTTTATGGTTAATATGGACGTTCTCTCGCTGGAGCATAACATGCAACCGTCGGTAGCCGAAGCGCTTCCATCGGCTTGCCAACTGTATTAACCGGTCTATTATTTCTTTATCTTTTGTTTTATCCACTGGTACATATCGTTTGCTGCTTCGACCAAAATCCAACAGCCTGCACGCTCGGTGCTCACTTAACTGGTATGTTTGCTGTATCTCTTGAGCAATGTGACGCTTCTCGGCAGGCTTTATCCGTTTTTTGCAAGGACATTTTTTAGAATATGATTATCCAAGGTGAGATTTGCCACCAGTTCTTTTAATTGGCGGTTTTCTTCTTCCAACTGTTTTAGGTGTTTTGCCTCGCTGACATCCATTCCGCCGTATTTGCTTTTCCAACGGTAAAATGTCTGTTCTGAAATATTGTATTCCCGAACAATGTCAGCTGCCTTTTTACCTGCTTCATGTTCTTTTAGAATCCTGATGATCTGTTCTTCGCTGAACCGTTTTTTCATGTTAAT
>DHDR01000012.1:0-1439 GCA_002399445.1 Ruminococcaceae bacterium UBA4871
GCAAAATTTACGGAACTGCTAAACGGTGGTTTTACCGATACTTTCCGGGCACTGCATCCACAACTGACCGGTGTTTATAGTTGGTGGAGTTACCGTTTTCACGCGCGGGAAAGGAATGCAGGTTGGCGGATTGATTATTTTCTGACATCGAATCGTTTGTTTTCGCAGGTACGGCGCAGTGAAATCCTGTCTGATGTTTACGGCAGCGATCATTGTCCCATTCTGTTGGAATTAGATAAAAATACACCCGAAAGAAGATGACTGAATATGGAATTAACATTTTACGGTGCCGATAAGGAAGTTACTGGAAGCTGTCACTGCTTGACGGTTAATGGGAAGCATATTCTGATTGACTGTGGTTTGCAGCAGGGCGCTGATGAAACAGATAACAGCAGGTTTCCGTTCTATGCGAATCTGGTGGACTATGTGATTATTACACACGCACATATTGATCATTCGGGCCGGCTTCCGTTACTCGTCAAGCAGGGTTTCCAAGGAGAGATTCTTACTACCAGTAAAACAGCCGATTTACTGGATGTTATGTTGCGTGACAGTGCACATATTCAGCAAGTGGATGCGGAACAGGCTTCACGAAAAGGGAAACGTGCTGGGCATCTGCCGCATGTGCCGCTGTATACCATTGACGATGCAGAGGCGGCTGTCAAGCTTTTGAAAAGCTGCGAATATGGAGAATGCATAGAACTCTGTGAGGGTGTGCGTGTTCGTTTTACCGATGCCGGGCATTTGCTGGGCAGTGCTTCTGTTGAAATTTGGGCAACAGAGAACAATGTCACCAGAAAATTGGTCTTTTCCGGTGATATCGGAAACAAGGACCAGCCAATCATCCGGAATCCTCAGTATCTGCATGCAGCGGATTATGTAGTGATGGAATCTACCTACGGAAACAGGGAACATGAAAAGATGAAGGACTATACCAAAGAATTTGCTAAAATTATTGACCAGACGCTGGCTTCCGGCGGAAATGTGGTTATTCCCTCCTTTGCGGTCGGTCGTACACAGGAGCTGCTCTTCTTCTTTCGCAAGATTAAGGCACAGCATCTGACGCCGCAGAATCCGGATTTTCCGGTTTATGTGGATTCTCCTCTTGCGGCAGAGGCGACTGCCATTTACCGCAGCGATCTGCACGGCTATGCCGATCCAGAAACGGAAAATTTGATTGCTCACGGCACAGAGCCGCTGCAGTTTTCCAATTTACATATTACTTCCAGTGTTGAGGAATCCAAGGCACTCAATGAAGATGGTATTCCGAAAGTCATTATTTCGTCCAGCGGTATGTGCGAAGCCGGACGTATCCGGCACCACCTGAAACATAATCTTTGGCGTCCGGAATGCGCGGTTGTGTTTGTCGGGTATCAGGCAGCCGGTACGCTGGGACGCATCCTTTTGGAAGGGGGAGTGAGCAGTGTTAAGCTTTTTGG
>DHDR01000012.1:1630-47086 GCA_002399445.1 Ruminococcaceae bacterium UBA4871
GGACTACTGGAATGGATTCAAGCTTTTCTTCCCAAACCGAAGAAAGTTTTTGTGGTCCACGGGGAGCGTGAATGCTGCGAAACTTTCACAGCGGAACTTTGCACAAAGGGCTTTGATGCTTATGCACCTGACTTTGAGGCATCCTATGATTTACTGGAGGATCGCTTCATAGACAAGGGAATCCCGCCGGAAAAACTGCATCCGGTTTGTGCCGGGCATGGTGGAAAGCATTATTCTTCTGCATATGCGCGCTTAGTACAGGCACAGAAGCGTCTGGAAGAAGTGGTGCAGCATAATGAAGGCGGTACCAATAAAGACCTTGGCAAATTTGCTGACCAGATTCTGTCTCTGTGTCAGAAGTGGGACAGATAAATATGATCCAACATGATTAATGATTAAAAAAGCCGGAACCTTTTCTGCAAGAAAGGGTTCCGGCACTTTACTTTTATGATTGATTCATATTTTCCCGCGCAACAGCAAGCATAAGCTTAATGCGATTTTCTTGATTCACTTTTGTTGCACTCGGGTCATAGTCAATGGGAACAATGTTTGCTTTTGGGTTCACTTGTTTTACTTTGCGAATCATGCCTTTGCCGACAATATGGTTTGGCAGGCAGCCGAATGGCTGTGCGCATACGATATTTTCAAAGCCGCTCTCGGCAAGTTCCAGCATTTCACCGGTGAGCAGCCAGCCTTCTCCCATTTTTGCGCCATATCCAATGACACCGTTTACCAGCTCATGGACATGCGAAAATTCTGTAGGCGCAAGGAACTGAGGATATGGCTGAAAAGCTTCTGTGATTGCATGCTGCATTTTGCTGACATACCGGAAAAGAAACTTGGAAACACTGGAGGCAATGCTTGCAGCCGGACCGCCTCCATAAAGTTTGAGGTCGTCCGGACGGTGTTCCAGCATGAAGAGAATAAAATTCATCAGGCCCGGAAGGTTGACTTCACAATCCTGCTCTGCCAGAAAATCTTCTAGGTTGTTGTTTGCAAATGCTGCATACTTGACAAAAATCTCCCCGACAATTCCGACATGCACTTTGGAAACTTTCTTGATGGGGACAGCGGCAAAATCCTGCATTATCTGCTGCAGATTCTTTTTCAAATCCCCCATATTCATTCCGTGGCCGTGTGCAAATTGGTTGTTTAGATTTTGAATCCAGTGGTCCAGCAGAGCTGTACTTTCCCCTCTTTTTATTTCATAAGGTTTTGTCTGGTTGTTTAAGCACATCAGGGTATCGCCGTAAACAACACCGGCCATCATCCGGCGGATAATTCCAAGATTCATTTTAAATCCGGGATTACTTTCCAGACCGACAAGATTCATACTGATAATGGGAATCTGGTCCATTCCTGCTTTATGCATAGCCTTGCGAAGCAGGGGAATGTAGTTGCTGGCACGGCAGCCGCCGCCCGTTTGTGTCATCATGAGCGCCGTGTGGTCCAAATCATATTTTCCAGAGTGGAGAGCATCCAGAAACTGACCGATTACCAGCAAAGCAGGGTAGCATGCATCATTATGCACATATTTAAGCCCTTCCTGCACCACCGCCTGTCCGCTGTTTGTCAGAAGTTCAATCTTATATCCGGCATTGCGCAGAACGCCTTCAAAAAGTTTAAAGTGTACGGGCAGCATCATCGGTATTAAGATGGTGTATTCTTTTTTCATCTCTTTTGTGAAGAGCAAGCGCCCATTTTTATCATATACTAATTCTGCCATGTTTCAGCACCTCACTGTTCCAGCGCAGCAAAAAGACTGCGCAGCCGAATCTTTACGGCACCCAGATTGGTAATCTCATCAATCTTGATTTGCGTGTAGATTTTTCCGTGCTTTTCAAGGATACTCCGCACTTCATCGGTTGTGACGGCATCCAGCCCACAGCCAAAGGACACAAGCTGCACTAAGTTCATGTCTGTCTGTGTTGCAACATATTCTGCGGCGGAATACAGCCGTGCATGATAAGTCCATTGATTCAGCACATCGACTGGCTGCTTTTTGGTGCGGGCCGCAATGATATCTTCGCTGATGACGGCCGCGCCAAGGCTGGTAATCAATTTGTTGATTCCATGGTTCACTTCCGGATCCAAATGATACGGCCTTCCAGCGAGAACAATAATCTGTTTATGCTCCATCCGTGCTTTGTCAATAATTTCGCTGCCTTTTTTGCGAATATCTTTCATATAGTCGTCATAAGCTTGGTAAGCTGCATGGGCGGCAATCTTGACTTCTTTTAGGTCGAAAGGTTCTTTGAAATGATGATTTAGAATTTTCAGCATCTTTTTCGGAAATTCTTTTGGAATGTGAATTCCAACATAATCATGAATGAAGTTTTTGTTTTGAAGCTGCGGCATATTAGCTGCCAAGACTTCTGGATAGTAGGCCACGACAGGGCAGTTATAATGGTTGTCACTGCGGCGTTCATCAATATTGTAACTCATGCAAGGGTAGAAGATGGTATCGATTCCTTCTTCCAGAAGGCGCATGATGTGGCCGTGTGACAGTTTTGCAGGATAACATACCGTGTCACTTGGAATGGTACTCTGACCGTCAATGTACAGTTTTCGGTTGGAAAGTGGGGAAGTGATTACCTCAAAACCCAGCATTGAAAAAAATGTATGCCAAAATGGGAGCAGTTCATACATATTCAGGCACATGGGAATCCCAATTTTTCCGCGCTTACCCGCCGGAACCGGCATATAAGACTGCAGTTTCTGCAGTTTGTATGCGTACAAGTCAATGTCCGTATCTTTGCCGCTGCGCTTTGTTACCGGGCGCTCACACCGGTTTCCGCCGATGAAGCGGCGGCCGGGAAAAATATTAATTGTCAGCCGGCAGTTGTTATTGCAAAGGCCGCAGTTTGTTACTTTTACCTCATGTTTAAAGTTTTCCAGTTCACTGAGAGATATTATAGAACTGTTTCCTTCCCTGTGCATGGATTTCTGCATTGAATAAACGGCAGCGCCGTAGGCACCCATCAGACCGGAAATATCCGGACGAATTACATGAACGTTCATTTCTTTTTCAAAAACACGCAGCACGGCATCATTAAGGAAAGTACCTCCCTGAACAACAATATGGCGGCCCAAATCTGCAGCAGAAGAGACACGGATAACTTTATACAGCGCATTTTTCACAACACTGACGGACAGACCGGCCGAAATATCTTCTACGGTGGCACCGTCTTTTTGCGCCTGCTTCACTTGGCTGTTCATAAAGACGGTGCACCGGCTGCCAAGGTCCACCGGATGTTTCGCAAAAAGTCCCAGCTTTGCGAAATCTTCAATTTGATAGCCGAGCGTGTTGGCAAATGTCTGCAAAAAGGAACCGCAGCCGGAGGAACAGGCCTCATTTAGAAAAATATTATCAATGGCGCCGTTACGGATTTTAAAGCATTTCATATCTTGTCCGCCGATATCAATAACGAAATCGACATTTGGCATAAACCGCTTAGCGGCTGTAAAATGGGCGATTGTTTCCACAATCCCATAATCGAGATTGAAAGCATTTTTGATTAGTTCTTCGCCATAGCCGGTAACTGCCGCCGCAGTAAAAACCAAATCGGGACGTTCTTGATAAAGCTGCAGCAGATAGTCACGAATGATGGGTACTGGATTGCCGGCATTACTTTTATAGATGCTGTCTAAAATCTTCCCGTCACTGCCAAGGACAACGGCCTTTATGGTCGTAGAACCCGAATCGATTCCCAGATAAACAGGACCGCGATAGGTCTTGAGGTCACCGCGCGGTGCCTTGCATTGGCTGTGGCGTTCCACAAAGGCTGCGTATTCCTCCTTATCTTTGAAAAGCGGCTCGATACTGCGGAAATGGCCTGTTTTACCGTACTTGGAGATATTTTTCAGGGCAGTGTCTAGGTCAATTTGAATTTCACTGCTGTATGCGGCTCCCAAGGCAACAAAATAGAGGCTGTTTTCCGGACAGGTCCCAGTCGTTTTCAGCGCTGTGTCAAATGCTCGGCGCAATCCTTTTAGAAAGGTAAGCGGTCCGCCGAGATACACAATGTTTCCGGCAATTGGGCGTCCCTGCGCCAGTCCGGCAATGGTTTGGTTGGCAACAGCGGCAAAAATGCTGGCAGCAAGGTCGCTTTTACGTGCGCCCTGATTCAGAAGCGGCTGGATGTCACTTTTTGCAAAGACACCGCAGCGGGAAGCAATGGTGTAAATTTTTTCATAGCTTTCCGAAAGCCGGTCCATTTCGTCGAGAGAAATATCCAGAAGGGTTGCCATCTGATCAATGAAAGCACCGGTACCGCCTGCGCAGGAGCCGTTCATGCGCACTTCCATACCGCCGGTCAAGAACAAAATTTTCGCATCTTCGCCGCCAAGCTCAATAATGCAGTCCGTCTGTGGAAGCAGCCGGCCGGTGGCGATACGGGTTGCGTAAACTTCCTGAACAAAAGGTAAGCTGCAGGTATCACTGATTCCCATGCCTGCTGAGCCGGAGATGGTGAGCTGCGCGTCCTTTCCGCCGATTACCTCATCCCGTATTTTGGTGAGCAGTTCTGTCATCTTTTCTGTTATCTGTGAATAATGCCGTTCATAAGACTTAAAAACAATTTTCTGGTTATCGTCCAGTACGACACTTTTAATTGTTGTGGAACCTACGTCGAGTCCAATCTTCATGTGGCAAATACCCCTTTCTCCTGCATGGGCAGGATTGGATGGAGCTATATCTGCAGAATTTGCAGAGTATTCAGTGCAGTAAGATCCTTTAAAATGAAAGCGGACTGTATTCAAATATTTTTATACATTTAAATGAAAAGAAATTAAAACAATAAGTTTTAAAAATTACGAACAATTACTATATTTTAGCTGTTTCTGTGTCATCTGTCAAGGCAGGAAAGCGGCGGAGTAAAAAACCGAAAATATGCGTTTCTGCTTGTCCTTCTTGCTGTTTAACATCATTTGGGTTATACTATCTAAAGCACATCCTAATTTTGTATAGATACGACTAAAGAATGTATTTATTTTATGGGGGCATTTTTGTTATGAAGAATCCTGTCGTTACATTTGAAACCACAGCGGGTACCATCAAGGCAGAACTTTATCCGGAAGCAGCGCCGAATACCGTGAACAATTTTATCAGTTTAGTAAAATCCGGATTCTATGACGGAACTATTTTTCACCGCGTGATTCCCGGCTTTATGATTCAGGGCGGCGATCCGGAGGGTACTGGCATGGGAGGCCCGAATTACAGCATCCGCGGTGAATTCACTGAAAATGGTTTTCCCAATAATCTGAAACATACCCGAGGCGTCCTCAGTATGGCCCGCACAATGCAGCCCAATTCTGCTGGCAGTCAATTTTTTATTATGACAGCAGATGCGCCGCATTTGGATGGCCAGTATGCTGCATTTGGCAGTGTTACTGAGGGAATGGAAGCTGCAGATCAGATCGTTTCCGCCCGCCGGGACCGCAATGACCGGCCCAAAAAAGATCAGGTCATGAAAAAAGTAACCGTGGAAACTTTTGGAGAGACTTATCCGGAACCGGAAAGAGCATAATTGGCAGCTGCGGAAAGATAAACCGGCTTGCTTTGCTGAAAAAGCAGTGTCCCTGTTTGCACTGGGAAATTGTCTTTTATACAGAAGCTTTTCCTTGCTATGTATTTCCGTTTGTGGTATACTGTAAAAAGTTATTTTGTCAGGAGGAAATGCATATGTCTGGCCATTCGAAATGGAATAATATTAAACGAAAAAAAGAGAAAACTGATGGTGCAAAAGCCAAGGTTTTTACCAAAATCGGCCGTGAGCTTGCGGTGGCAGTAAAAGAGGGCGGCGGTCCTGATCCGGCCAGCAACTCCAAACTGAAAGACTGCATTGCCAAAGCAAAAGCCGCAAATGTTCCAAATGATAACATTGACCGTATCATCAAGCGTGCAGCAGGTGACGGCGATGAGAACAAATATGAAAATATTGTGTATGAAGGTTATGGTCCCTGTGGCGTTGCCGTTATTGTAGAAGCTTTAACGGATAACCGTAACCGCACAGCAGCGGATATTCGGCATGATTTCGATAAATTCGGCGGGAATCTTGGCACAACCGGATGTGTGTCTTTTCTGTTTAACCGCAAGGGCGTTCTGATTATTGAGCGTGAAGATCAGGCTGAAGATAAAGTCATGGAAGATGCACTTGAGGCCGGTGCGTCAGATCTTCAGGCAGATGAAGATGTATTTGAAATTTATACAGAACCAGATGACTTTTCCGGCGTGCTTAGTGATTTAACAGATAAGGGCTATGAATTTGAGACGGCAGAAGTTCAAATGGTTCCCAGCACCTATGTTCAAGTTCCTGAGAGCAAGCAAAACAGTATGCAGAAGCTGCTGGATGTCCTAGAGGATAATGATGATGTGCAGAATGTTTGGCACAACTGGGAAGCCCCCGAAGAGGAAGAATAAAGTTAAGCCCACATGCGGATTTCAAGAGTATTTAGCAATCCTTTATTCATTTGAACTATGGAATCAATAACGGATAATGATATATGTGATAGCTTAGTTTGCGAGTACTCTGTATTTTGTTTGTATGTTGTTTCAACCCTTCTTAGTATGTGTATCATCACATTCCAATGAAGGGTTTATTTTATGCTCTTCGAGGATCGTGTAAAGAAACTTTTATGTGATTTTTCAATTAGGAAATTTACAGAAAGACTGCAGAAAGCACCCAAATGGCAGTAACTGTTTTGTCGGTTCCCTTTATTGCAGCTGCAATTTAGTGAAGAGCGAAGGATCTGTGGATTTGATAAGTTATTCAGACGCTTGCAATATTTGTTATGTTCATAGCCGAGTTAGTATTTTGATTCACCGGCTTTTGACTTTATTGAGAACCATTTTATCGAAGCAGTAAAAATTATATATGTTTTTCTTTTTCTGTCCCTAACTGCGGAATCATATGCTATAATGAAAATGAAATTTTGAAAGGGGCATGGAAGCAGCATGCATATTCTTTCGTAAAAATTTTTACTATGACCGTTTAGCGGTATAAGAAGGAGAGTACATCCGTGAATGAGACTGTTTACATTACCGGCCATAAAAATCCGGACACAGATTCTATCTGTTCCAGCATTGCTTATGCAGAACTGAAAAAAAAGTTTGGTGTCAACGCGGTTCCCGTTCGCATTGGCACGATTAATCGTGAGACAAAATTCGTTTTGGATTATTTCGGCGTGGAAGAACCTGCTTATCTTAATACTGTGAAAACACAGGTTGCTGATTTAAATATGGATATTATCAATCCGGTTTCAAAAGATATATCCATAAAAACAGCATGGCATATTATGCAAAGCAATAATCAGAGAATTTTGCCAGTTGCTGACGAAAATGAAAAACTGCTGGGGGTTATCACTCTTTCAGATATTACCAAGAACTATATGGACACTTTTGAAAGCAATATCCTTTCCACCAGTGATACTCCTTTGCGGAATATTATGGAAACCTTAAAAGCTACTTTGGTAGTTGGAGAGGAAAAGGGTTTTCATTTGACAGGAAAAGTCGTTGTTGCGGCTATGATGCCGGACCGTGTGGGCCGGTTTTTGGAAAAAGGTGATATGGTTCTGCTTGGCGACCGGAAAGAAAGCCAGATTTATGTTATTAAAGCGGGTGCAAGCTGTTTGATTTTGACTTGCGGAAGCAAAGCGGATCAAGACGTTATCCAGTTGGCTAAACAATACAATTGCATTATTTTGGAAACAAAATATGATACTTTTTCCGCAGCGCGACTGATTGATCAGAGTATTCCCGTACGTTATGTTATGACCCAAAAGAATCTGAACTGTTTTCATGTCAAGGATTATGTTGATTCTATTCGTGACCGTATGATTCAAACCAGGTTTAGAAGCTATCCGGTCGTTGATGAAAAGGGATGCATTAAAGGATTTATTTCTCGTTATCACTTAATTAATGCACGCAAGAAAAAAGTCATTCTTGTCGACCACAATGAAAAGTCACAAACTGTTGATGGAATTGACGAGGCTGAAATTCTAGAAATTGTTGACCATCACCGGATTGGCGATATCCAGACCAGTGGCCCTATTTTCTTTAAAAATGACACGGTCGGGAGCACTGCGACCCTGATTTCCTCCATGTACTTTGAAAATGGCATCATTCCTTCCAAAAAGATAGCAGGGCTTTTATATGCAGCTATTATTTCCGACACTTTAAATTTGAAATCGCCCACTTCCACCTATTTGGACAGCAAAATGGCTTCTCATCTTGCGGAGATTGCAGAAGTCGACAGGGAACATTTTGCGGAAAAAATGTTCCAGGCGGGTTCTGTTCTGAATGAAATGAGTCCAGAGCAGATTTTACATTATGATTTTAAAGAATATCAGTTCAATAAGTACAAAATTGGAGTAGGACAGGTAAATTCCAGTAATTCTGCCGACGTTCAGCATGCGCAGGAGAAACTACTGGATTATCTGAAAGATGCCAGAAAAGAAAATAATTATGATCTTTTGATGTTGATGATTACGGATATTGTACGCAATGGCTCTCTGATTTTGTTTGTCAGTGAAAAAGCTGGTTTGCCAAAGGGAATTTTCGGAAAACCGGATACCACGGAAGGGGCCATCTTTGCAGATGATGTTGTTTCCCGTAAAAAGCAGGTCGTTCCGTTAATCAGTGATGCCGTACGTGGCCTTTCTGCTTCTTGAAAATTGTGAACACGACAAGCAATTCCATTTTTTCAAACATTTAAATAACTTTCTGGAATTCATTTGCATAAGCGATGATATAGGTTTGATTTGATAAGTATATTTGTCATACTTTCAGCTTACTTGGCGGTTTCCTGACTTTTTCTATCTTTCATTGAATTGGAAGCCGCTTTTTTCGTCTCTTGCGAAGATGTCATTCATGCAGGAATGGGTACTTTCTTTCGGTCAGATTTTATGAGATAATTTTGTTCTGACTGATGTGTCCCATTCCTGCTTTTCTTTTTACTGCCTTCGTCTTAATCATACGAGTCCTGAAAAAACAGATTGGGGAAAAAGTATTTTGCGGTTGACAAATTCAAAAAGCTGTAGTATGATATACCTTGCAGTCGCAAATGCGAACGTAGCTCATTTGGTAGAGCGCCACCTTGCCAAGGTGGAGGTAGCGAGTTCGATCCTCGTCGTTCGCTCCATCACGTTTTTCAGGCCGCGTATCTCTGATAGGTACGCGGCTTCTTTATGTCAAACATGCAGCATAGCGGAACTGCTATTTTCGGGGAATCTGTATAAGTATTTTTAGGCTGCTCCAGTTCTTTTTACGCACGCTCCGTTTCCATTTGACAGAAACTGTGTTATAATATAAAAGTTTGAGGGAAAGAGCGGCAGCTTTGCTGCAGCTGCGAAGATTTTCGCAGAAGTTGCTGCATCTTTTCGGAATCTGATTACAAAGAGGTATGCAAAAATGGATACAAGAAATGAATTACGCAATGTTGCCATCATCGCTCATGTTGACCACGGAAAAACAACGCTGGTTGACCAGTTGCTGCGGCAGAGCGGCGTTTTTCGAAGCAATGAGGAAGTCGAAGAACGTGTGATGGATTCCAATGATTTGGAACGTGAGCGCGGCATTACGATTCTGTCTAAAAATACTGCTGTCATGTATAACGGCGTAAAAATCAATATTGTCGATACTCCCGGCCATGCGGATTTTGGCGGCGAAGTTGAGCGTATCCTGATGATGGTCGATGGCGTTCTTTTACTGGTTGATGCTTTTGAAGGCTGTATGCCGCAGACACGCTTTGTCCTGAAAAAGGCACTGGCTCTTGGCAAGCGGCCCATTGTTGTCGTGAATAAAATTGACCGTCCAGGTGCCCGCCCGGCAGAAGTTGTCGACGAAGTGCTGGATCTGTTTATTGAACTTGGAGCTAACGATGACCAGTTGGATTTTCCTGTGGTTTATGCTTCTGCCCGTGATGGTTATGCCATGAACAAGCCGGATGAAAAAGGGAAGGACATGAAGCCGCTGTTTGATGCAATTCTCAAATATATTCCCGCTCCGAAAGGCAACTTGAACGGTCCTGCACAAGTTTTGTTTAGCAACATAGATTATGATGACTATGTTGGCCGTATTGGCATTGGACGTGTAGAACGCGGACAAATTCATGTGAATGATATGATGACGTTGTGCCACCGTGATGGAACAACTCATACGGAACGTGTGATGAAGCTGTATCAATTTGAAGGCTTGAAGCGCGTTGAGACGGAAGAAGCAAAGCTGGGTGATATTATCGCTGTTTCCGGTATGCCGGATTTAAATATTGGTGAAACCGCCTGCGATCCGGAACATCTGGACCCGCTGCCGTTTGTCAAGATTGATGAGCCGACGGTTTCTATGATGTTTATGGTGAACAACAGCCCGTTTGCCGGCCGAGAGGGTAAGTTTGTCACTTCCCGTAATCTGCGTGACCGTTTAGCGAAAGAAATTCAAACAAATGTGGCTTTGCGTGTGGAAGAAACAGATTCTGCGGATACTTTCAAGGTTTCCGGACGCGGCGAACTGCATTTGTCTATCCTGATTGAAGAAATGCGGCGCCAAGGCTATGAATTTCAGGTTTCCAGTCCGGTTGTTATCTATAAAGACATGAATGGCAAGCGCTGTGAGCCGATAGAGCTTTTGATGATTGAAGTGCCGGATAATTATGTAGGTGCTGTTATGGAAAAACTTGGCTCTCGTAAAGCAGAACTTGTCAATATGAGTACACGGGATAACGGCATGACGCATGTGGAATTCCGTATTCCTGCCCGTGGACTGATGGGCTATCGTCAGCAATTCCTAACGGATACCAATGGAAACGGCATTATGAATAGTGTATTTGACTCCTATGAGCCGTATAAAGGCGAGATTATTGTTCGGAATACCGGAAGCCTGGTCGCTTTTGAAACCGGTATCTCCACCGGATACGGCCTTTGGTATGCACAGGACCGCGGCCGTTTGTTCATTGGGCCTGGCACAGAAGTTTATGAGGGCATGATTGTCGGTGTCAGCCCCAAAAGTGATGACATTGCCGTTAACGTCTGCAAAAAGAAGCACGTCACCAACACCCGCGCATCTGGTGCAGATGAAGCGCTGAAGTTGACACCGCCCAGCATCCTTAGTTTGGAGCAATGTCTTGAATTCATCCAAGAGGATGAATTGCTTGAAGTAACGCCGAAGTCTCTGCGCATGCGCAAGAAAATTCTGAATAAAGAACAGCGCATGAAGCAAATGAATAAAAAGAAATAAGCATTGTAAGGAAATGCCTATGAAACCAATCGTTATTTTGGATTTAGAGTGGAATGGGACTTACAGCAAGCGGCTTAAAGGCTTTATTAACGAAATCATCGAATTCGGTGCGGTGAAAACCGATAGCCACTTGCAGCCTGCCGATACCTTTTCATTATTTGTGCGTCCTCAGGTAGGAAAAAAAATCAGTGGAAAAATTGCAACACTTACCAGCATTACAGATGAGGAGCTGGAACATGGCTGGCAGTTTATGCAGGTTGTCAGCCGCTTCCGAAAATGGGCCGGAGATTGTATCCTGATGACATGGGGAACTTCCGATATCCTTACGCTGATTGAAAATTGCCGCTATTTCAGTGGAACGGACAGAATTCCGTTTTTGACAGACTATGTTGATTTACAGGCTTACTGTGAGAAACAAATGTCCTATCGAAAAGGGAAGCAGATTGGCTTATCCACGGCAGCGCAGCTGTTACAGATTGATGTGGCACCATTTGACCACCACCGCGCTTTGGATGACAGCTTACTTTCCCTGCAATGCCTGCGGAAGCTGTATGCAGAAAATACCCTGCAGGCATTTTTGCAGGATGCCACAAAATCGGAATTTTATAATCGTATGGAGTTTCGCACGGTTACTTTGTGTGACATTGAAAATCCCTTGCTCAAAAATGCGGATTGGTCTTTCTGTTGTCCCGTTTGCGGGCATCCTGCGGAAAAAGATGATGACTGGGTGATGCGGAATAAAAGTTTTCGTGCAGTGTTTCACTGCCCGGCTTGTAAGAAAAAATTTTATGGCCGTATGCAGTTTAAATTAAAATATGAAGGCTTATCTGTACGTAAATCGGTGCATCGGTTCGAGGAAGAACCGAAAAAGCAGGAAGTGCAGGGAAAGTCGTCCACTTCCGTATAAATCTATTATGCGGGAAAAGCTGCCGCAAGGCAGCTTTTTTATGTTTTATCTGTTGGGTACAAAGCACTTTCATTTTTACGGAGGTATTTATATGGAAAATAATATAGAAAATATGATATTGTGTGAGAAGGATGAAATTCCTTTTTTGCAGTTGCCGTCTTTTCAAAAACAGAAATGGCTGCATCACGCATTTGCAACCAGACTTGGCGGTGTGAGTACCGGTATTTTTTCTACCATGAATCTTGGCTTTAACCGTGGCGACAGCGATGCAAATGTATTGGAGAATTACCGCCGGTTTTGTGCTGCTGCCGGATTTGATCTACAGGACCTTGTGGCAACAGCTCAGACGCATCAGACAAATTTACTGCGGGTAGGTGCCAAAGACCGCGGCGCAGGAATTTTACGTCCAAAACCGTGGCATGATATTGATGGGCTGGTTACCAATGAACCACATGTTGCCCTTTGTGTTTATGGAGCAGATTGCGTGCCTATGCTGTTTGCTGATCCCGTCCATCATGCCATAGGAGTTGCACATGCAGGCTGGAGGGGAACGGTTGCCGGAATTGCAGCCGCTACGGTTGCAAAAATGAAGCGGGAGTTTGGCACGCAGGCCGGAGATTTACTGGTTGGAATTGGTCCATCCATTGGTCCGTGCTGTTTTGAAGTGGATACGCCGGTTGCGGAAAAATTTTTGTCCTGTCCTTTTCTTCCTGTGAAGACTTGCGTGGTGAAAAAAGACAATGGAAAATGGAACATTGACTTGTGGGAAGCAAATGCGCAGATTTTGCGGAAGGCCGGTGTCTGCCACATTGAAAAGGGTATGATTTGCACCAAATGCCATTCCGACCTTCTTTGGTCGCACCGTGCCACCGGTGGGAAACGCGGCGGAATGTGCGGGATTCTCTGCATTGAGGAGGCAGCACAGTGATTCTTCAGACTTGTAATCTGTGCCCCAGACAATGTGGTGCTTTGCGCACCGAGCAAGAGGGAAATGGCTTTTGCCGGATGGGTACGCTTCCGGTTGTGGCACGGGCAGCCTTGCATTATTGGGAAGAACCGTGCATCAGTGGAAAGAAGGGAAGTGGTGCCGTCTTTTTTACGGGATGCACCCTGCAGTGTGTTTTCTGCCAGAATTATCAAATCAGTACCCAAAGAGCAGTTGGCAAAGCGTTGACACCCCGCCAACTTTCCAATCTTTTTTTTCGTCTGATTGATCAGGGGGCCAACAATATTAATCTGGTCAGTGCAACACAGTTTGTGCCCGCCATTGTTGAGGCATTATCTTTCAAACCGCTTCCTGTGCCCGTTGTTTATAATTCCGGCGGATATGAATCCTTAGAAACCCTGCATATGCTGGATGGATTGATACAGATTTATTTGCCGGATTATAAATATCATGACAATCAATTGGCACATCAGCTTTCCGGTGCTTCAGACTATGTGGAGCGATCCCATGCGGCAATTCTGGAGATGGAACGGCAGACTGGGCCATGCCAGATGGATGCAAACGGCATTTTGCAAAAAGGGACAATTGTTCGGCACCTGCTGCTGCCTGGGCATACCAAAAATTCGATCGCTGCGCTCGACTGGCTTGCTGCAAATTTATCCAAAGGAACTTTGGTGAGCCTGATGGGACAGTATACGCCTTGCGGACATGTTTCCAGCTATCCAGAACTCATGCGCAAAGTGACAGTGCGGGAATATCGAAAAGTTCAGCAGCATTTGTTTGATTTAGGCTTGGATGGGTATGTGCAGGAGCTTTCTTCTGCCAAGAAAGATTATATCCCTGCCTTTGATCTGACAGGTGTGGAAACAGAATAAGTCCATTTAACCTGCTTCAAATTTCAAAATTTGTTAATGATATTTTTATTGACAGATGATATAATATATATTAAAATGATATCTAGTTGTAAATACTACTTATTAAAGGAGCAGGTGGACCTTATGACGAATCATATTCAATATCCTATGCCTGCGGGAACACAACCGTGGGCTGTGCGGGAGCGGCATCGTTCCCGCAGAAGAAAAGTGCTGCAGCTGCCGAGATATTCTGTCCGTGAAGAAATCTTTAATGGTATTACACATGGTATTGGAGCCATTGGTGCTGTTGCAGCGCTTCTAATTTTGGTACACCGAGCTTCCGGCAGAGAAGAAACAGCCAGTGTGGGAATCTTCAGCGGAAGCATGATTCTGCTGTATCTGATTTCCTGTTTGTATCACAGCCTGAAAGTGGGAAGAGCTAAAAAAGTTTTTCAGGTGCTTGATCATTGTACGATTTATCTGCTGATAGCAGGGACATACACGCCCATTACTCTGCTGGCATTTCCGCACCCAAAGGGAGTTATCCTTTGTGCAGTGACGTGGTCTGTTGCTGCAATTGGAATTTTAATGAATGCAATTGATATGCGGCGTTTTCGCATTGCTTCCATGGTTTGCTACCTTTGTTTGGGGTGGATGGTTCTTCTCTTTTTACCAGATATTCTGACAAGCTGCACAAGTTATGAGTTGCTGATGCTTTTTCTCGGCGGCATTTGCTACACGCTGGGTGCGGTCCTGTTTGGTTTGGGTACCAAAATCCCCTATATGCATGGCGTCTTCCATCTTTTTTGTATTGCCGGCAGTATCTTTCACTTTCTGATGATTTATCATTTGCTGTAATTCTTTTTGTCTGTTCCACTAAAAATGCATAAGGTCAGCACATTTCCCGTATGGTAAGAAGAAAGGAAGTGTGCATATTGGCTTTTGTCAAACGGAAACTGCGTTCAGCAGTCGAATTATTAAGTTTGCTGCTTGTGGTGCTGTTGATTTCCGGCAGCCTGCGGTTTTCTTCTGAAGCGGTGCAAACGGCAGCTGAAGTGAAGCCATCCGGCATTACACTGCCAATTCTGATGTATCACAGTATGCTGCCGTATTCCGTTATGCATGGAAAATATATTGTTCCGCCGAAACTTTTCGAGCAGGATCTGCAGTATCTGCAGAAAGAAGGATATACGTCCGTTAATATTCAGGATTTAATTCATTATGTGAATGGAAGAGGAAATCTTCCGTCTAAACCTATTCTTTTGTCTTTTGACGACGGATATTACAATAATTACAAATATGCTTATCCACTGCTGAAAAAGTACAATATGAAAATTGTTCTGGCACCAATTGGCATTTGTACTGAGCAATACAGTCAAAAAGAAAAAGACCATGAACGTTATTCCCACGTTACATGGACCGAGCTGAACGAAATGTTGGCAAGTGGATTGGTAGAGGTGCAGAACCATACTTACAATTTGCATCACAGCGGAAAAGGCCGGATTGGTGCCAGCCGACGCCGGTCTGAAAGTGCTGCGGCTTATCAAAAAATGCTTCAGGACGATTTGATGCATGATCAAAATTTGATTTATGAGCATACTGGTGTGCGGATGACTGCTTTTGTGTATCCTTTTGGAGCCATTAGTGAAGCAGCGGCACCGGTTATTGAACGTCTGGGGTTTCAGGCAACGATGACATGCAGTGAAAAAATGAATTATATTACCCGAGACCCCAAATGTTTATATGGGCTTGGACGCTTTTTGCGTTCGCCTGAGCTTTCGATGTCTCAGTTGTTTACGAAAAAAATAAAACCAGCTATGCAGAAAGGAAAATAATAAAGCGGCCGTCTTTTGCTTGATCTTGCAAAGGATGGCCGCTTTATTTATTGTTAACCAAAATCAACCGATGTGCCGCATCAGGATATGATCAATGAGGTGCAGAAACATCATAAACATGCTCAATGATGCGAAAAGCAGCGGAAGAAGGACCAACAATGTCGGTGCGGTCATCGGGACCAAACTAAATGCAGGCCCAAATATGATATAAGCCAGCATAAAGGCAATACACATGGAAACAAAAAGGAAAATGTGTTTTCCGTTAAAAGGCATGCAGACACGGAAGAGAATCATAAACAGCGTCACCGTTGTCAGTACTACTGCAGCAGTAGAAAGCTGTGCCTGCGGGAAATGCATAAAAGACTGTATGGCTTCTAAAAGAAGCACATTAATGACCATTGTCAATGCCCCGGGTATGGATTTTTTGATGATATTCAGCATGAATTTACCATGAAGGCGCTCTCTGTTGGGTTCCAAAGAAAGGACAAGGGAGGGAAGTCCAATGGTCAGTGCATTGACAAGAGTAAACTGAATTGGCTCGAAAGGATATTGACTTTGAATAAAAATAAAACAAACAGCAAGGATGGTACTGAAAAACGCTTTCACAAGATACAGAGCCGAGGAACGCTGCAGATTGTTAATGGAACGGCGGCCCTCCGCTACAATATGCGGCATGGATGCAAAGTTGGAGTCCAGAAGAACAATCTGAGAAACTGTGCGTGCAGCGTCACTTCCGGAAGCCATTGCAATGCTGCAGTCACTTTCTTTCAGTGCCAGCACATCATTTACCCCGTCGCCCGTCATGGCAACGGTATGGCCATCTGCTTTAAGCGCCTTCACAATCTGTAGTTTCTGGTGCGGTGTCACACGGCCGAAAACCGAATATTTGCGTACGGCATTTCGGATATCTTCGTCTGTTTCCAGAGTAGTTGCATCTACGCACTGATTGGCATGTTCCAAACCGGCCTTTTGGGCAATGTTTGCCACTGTCACGGCATTGTCTCCGGAGATAACTTTCAAGTCAACGTTCTGGTCTGCAAAATACTGTAGTGTCTCATAAGCACTTTTGCGAATGCGGTCACTCAGAAAGAGCATCGCAAGTGGTTCAATATCATCCGGCAGCATCATACCGTCCCCTTGGAACGGCTGGTCACTGTGGGCGAGAAGCAGTACGCGCTGCCCCTTTTCAGCAGCTTTGTTGGCCTGAGGGCACAAAGTGTTAAAACGTTTGCCGAGAATAAATTCACCAGCCCCAATTACATAGGTCCCCTGCATCGAGAAATGGACACCGCTCCATTTACGTGCAGAAGAAAAGGGAACAGTAGAGATAGCTTCCCAGCCCGGATCCTCCGGAAATTTTTCGCGCATTGCTTCAGCAGTGGGGTTTTTATCTTGCAGCGTAAATGTCACGGCTGCAATTGCAGCTCTGATTTCTTCTTCTGTCATATTGTCTGTCAGGGAGTGCAGCTCATCCACCTGCATAGTTCCCTCAGTGATCGTACCTGTTTTGTCAAGGCAGATGGTATCTACACGGGCAAGCATTTCAATTGAGTAAAGTTCCTGCACCAGTGCATTGCGAAAAGAGAGCCGCACGACACTGCTGGCCAGCACGACGCTGGTCAATAAAACAAGTCCCTCAGGAATCATGCCGACCAGTGCACCGACTGTGCTGATAATCGACTGTGAATAGGAAGCGCTGGAAGTGACAAAAGCTTTGTAAAACAGAATCAAACCGACCGGAACCAGCACAATGCCGATTACTTTGATAATTAGGTTGACACTTCTCATAATTTCGCTGTCTGGTTTTTTTACGTATTTTGCACTTCCGGTAATTTTGGCCGCATAGTTGTCTTTTCCGACATGCTCCACTTGTGCGCGGCAGGTGCCGGAGACAATAAAACTGCCGGAAAGGAGGTGATCACCAGGATGTTTTACAACAGGGTCGGACTCACCGGTTATCAGGGACTCATTTACTTCACAGCTGCCTGCCGCAACTACGCAGTCGGAACATACCTGATTGCCGGAAGTGAGCTGCAGAATATCATCCAGTACAACTCTTGCAACGGGTACTTCCCACAGCTTTCCGTCACGCAGGACGTGTGCCTTTGGAGAAGAAATCAGAGACAGTTTGTCAATCGTCTGCTTTGCGCGAATTTCCTGTATACAGCCGACAACTGTATTGCAAAGTGCCACACCAAGAAACAGCATGTTTTTAATGGAGCCTGTTGTCAGCACAAGCGCACCGAGAATTAAGTTGAGTATATTAAATGGTGTAATAATATTTTTGCGGATAATCTGTCCGATGCTTTGTGTTTTAATATCTTCCTCACCATTTACAAGCCCCCGCTGAATCTGGGCACGGACTTCACTGCGTGACAGGCCGGTTTCTGCATCGGTCGGTAAATGTTCCATTGCTTGCACTCCTTATCCGACAAAATTATTCTACTTCCGTATTATACTATATTCTTATTATAAAGCACTAGCAAAACCAGCGATTTTTGAAAAAGCTTTAATATTTGTTTACAATTTGAAAATAATATACAAAATATAAATGACAACTTTAGCGAATGTAGCAATTCCATTATTGCCTTTTTATTATGAAGTGCTATAATATGTACGGGTCAGTAAAAACCAATAAAATGGATGTGACCCAGATATGATATTTAGAAATTGTTTGTTCTGCTTTTAAAGTGATACTGTCTGTTATTTAGGCAGAAAAGAAGGGAGCTGGTTTTTATTACACAAGTGAAGTCACTGTGTGATAATTTTAGGAAAATTATATTTCGGTTTCAGACGGATTCTGCTTTTGCGGACAAATGGCTGGCAATGATTGTTGTTGGTTCGCTGTTTCTGCCCAGCAGCATTTGCGGCATTGCAATTGTTGCGGCAGCATTTTATGTGATGGCAGATTATCAGCGGCGGGAGCGGGCATTTCGCACTCCATATATGAAACTGCTGTTTAGCACATTTGTGCTTTCTTTTTTTGTAGCGGCTTCTTACCGAAATTATGTTGGGATGGCTATGACTTTAATGCTGCTTGCCATGTTGGTTTACAGTATGTATCTGCGCAGTATTATGGATCGTGTATTATTCCACAAACTGCTCGATTTAGCTTGCTTGATGAGCATTCCGGCCATTGTTGTGGCCATTGTTCAAAAAGCAGTGACTTTTGCATCCGATCCGAGTTATCGGCCGGTTTCTTTCTTTATCAATGCGAATTATTTTGGTATGATGATTGAGTTTACCGTGCTGATTGCTCTGTATCGGGCTTATACGAATCGGAAGTTCATTCCGCTTTATGCAGTTATCATTGGCATGAATATGCTGGGTATGTATTTATGTGGTTCTATGTCTGCTTTAGCCGCTATGTCCTGTGGAATCATTGTGTTTTTATTGTACAAGCGGCGGTACAAACTCAGTGCGCTTTATGTTGCTGCCCTTCTGGCGTTTTTCCTTGTCAATCATTTTCTCCCTTCCATTTTTCCACGAGTGGAAGCAATTGGATCCACAACTGACCAGCGTATTTCCATTTGGCATGGTGCAGTAATTGGCATTTCGCAGACACCGCTGTTTGGACGCGGATTGCGTGCATACAGCATTATCCATGATTCATTGGGAACCTACGCCACCTATCACTGCCATAATTTATACCTTGACTGTCTGTTGAATTTTGGGGTAGTTGGCTGTACCGTATTCTTGATCTTTTTCGGCTGGCATCTGCGCGATGTTCTGCATCAGGTCCGTACACATACGGCAGGCAATGCTGTGCTTTTATTCCTTGCGGCATTGCTTGTTACCTTGCTCCATGGCTGTACAGATGTTACAATTTGCTGGACACAAACCGGTATGCTTTTCCTCATCCTTTTTTCTGCAACCGGAATTCGTGCGGGAGAAGCGAGAAAAGCAGCTGCTTCTTCTGCACGCAGCTATTCGCGCCGTTTAAAAGTCAGTGTCGGCTATTTAATGAAAGAGTAATATCATCTGTTAGAACGGTCTGCTGAGGATTCTCAGTGGACCGTTCTCTGCTTTTTGTAAGAAGTTTTTAAGGCAGGTACTCTGCCGCTGGGAGTAAAGATAACCGGACAATTTTGCAAAAGTGTTTGACAGCTTTGCGGTTCTTCCTTATAATGAATATAAATCTATGCAGAGAAATGTTTAGTTGGACTGTAAGCAATGGAGGGAAATAGACGATGAATAGTGATGCAATTAAAAAAGACGTGCCAAAACGTGCGCTCTTCCATGCACTTGGCCTGACAAATGAAGAAATTGACCAGCCGCTAATTGGTATTGTCAGTTCCTATAATGAAATTGTTCCCGGGCATATGAACATTGATAAAGTTGTTCAGGCGGTTAAAACAGGAGTTTCCATGGCTGGTGGCACACCACTTGTCTTTCCGGCAATTGCTGTCTGCGATGGGATTGCTATGGGACATCGCGGCATGAAATACAGCCTTGTTACCCGTGAATTGATTGCAGATTCCACAGAGGCAATGACGATTGCGCACGCTTTGGATGCTCTGGTCCTCGTGCCAAACTGTGATAAAAATGTACCTGGTCTGCTGATGGCGGCGGCAAGGCTCAATGTTCCGGCAATTTTTGTTAGTGGCGGACCGATGCTTGCTGGCCGTGTGCAGGGGAAAAAGACCAGCTTTTCCAGCGCCAGTGAAGCGGTAGGTGCTTATGCAGCCGGCAAAATCACAAAAGAAGTCTTAAATGAGTATGAAGCCAATACGTGCCCCACCTGCGGTTCCTGCTCCGGCATGTATACAGCAAACAGCATGAACTGTCTGACAGAAGCTCTTGGTATGGGGTTAAAAGGAAACGGCACCGTTCCGGCTGTTTACTCTGCCCGGCTGCAGTTGGCAAAGCACGCTGGCATGCAGATCATGAAACTGCTGAAAGAAAATATTTGCCCGCGGGATATTATGACAATGGATGCCTTTGAAAATGCGCTGGCCGTGGATATGGCGCTTGGCTGCAGTACAAACAGTGCCTTGCATCTTCCGGCAATTGCACATGAGTGCGGGCTGGAACTGAATCTTGATATTTTGAACCGCATTAGCGAGCATACACCGAATCTGTGCCATTTGGCACCGGCTGGTCATACCTATATTGAGGACTTGAATGAAGCCGGCGGCGTTTATGCGGTGATGAAAGAACTGGCTGATGGCGGTTTACTGCACACGGATTGCATGACTTGCACAGGCAAAACGGTTGCGGAAAATATCGCAGACAGTGTGAATAAAAATCCAGAGGTGATTCGTCCGTTGGATCATCCATATAGTCAAACTGGCGGAATTGCCGTGCTCCGTGGAAATCTTGCGCCGGATGGCTGTGTTGTCAAACGCAGTGCAGTTTCGCCTAAAATGCTGAAACATAAGGGACCTGCCCGGGTCTTTAACAGTGAAGAAGACGCGATGTCTGCCATCCTCGGTGGTAAAATCCATGCGGATGATGTAGTCGTTATCCGCTATGAAGGCCCTAAGGGTGGTCCGGGTATGCGTGAAATGCTGAATCCAACTTCTGCTATTATGGGCTGCGGGCTGGGAGAAAGTGTTGCACTCATCACAGACGGACGGTTCAGTGGTGCTACACGTGGAGCTGCAATTGGTCATATCTCTCCGGAAGCTGCTGTCGGCGGGCCGATTGCGCTGATTCAAGATGGTGATTCTATTGAAATTGATATTCCGAATCATTCTATAAAAATAGATGTTCCAGAGGCAGAATTGACTGCACGCCGTGCAGTTTGGAAACCGAAAGAACAGCACGTGACTGGTTATTTAGCGCGTTATGCAGCTCTGGTCACTTCTGGCAGCAAAGGTGCGGTTTTGTCCCTCCAAAACTAAAATTCAATGTTTATCACATTCGTATACAGTCAAGAATTGTCAAATAAAGAAGGAAAATTGGAATGGCGGATTCAAATATCACCAAAAAAGCCCTTGCAGATGCAATGAAGTCCCTGATGTGTGAAAAATCGTTTGAAAAAATTAGCATCAGTGATATTTGCAACCGCTGTTCCATGAACCGGCAAAGTTTTTACTACCATTTCCGTGATAAGTATGATTTAGTCAATTGGATTTTTTATACGGAACTGATTGAGCATTTATATGAACATGCACCGACGAGTGGCTGGGATTTGCTGCTTGATGTTTGCAGTTACTTTTATGCAAATCGCCGCTTTTATGTCAACGCTTTAAAAGTGACAGGGCAAAATTCCTTTACAGAATATTTTACAGATGTCATGCATGCAATTGTGCAGCCGTATTTTGAAGAAATTTTTAACAGTGAAGAAGAAAACATGGATTTTTATGTGCAGCTTTTTACAGATGCCTGTAAAACCGGTATTTGCCGCTGGCTGATTGACCAGCCGGATCTTACACCAGAAAAATTTGTTCAGATGGTGCATCATGGTGTTGTGTGTATCGCACACTGTATTATCAAAGATGAGAAACAAGAAAATCAGTAAAAAAAGACTGCCTGTGAAAACACAAACAGGCAGTCTTTCTTAATAATCATTTTCATGTAGTTACCGAAAGTTATCGGAATTAAATTTTTCGCAGAATAGACTGCATCTTTGCATAGTTTGCGGGGATGCCGTCGTTTCGGTCAAAGACAGGTGGATGTTTAGCCAGTGCACGGAGTCCTTTTTCTTCTGGCGAAAGTGCCGAGAGAAACTGAAGCGCTTCCGGAAGATTACTATGGTAATAAAGCAATGCTGGTTTCCCACAGGTCGTTTGCCAATAGATGGGCCGCTTTCGGTACATCCGACAGTGAAAGCGGAAAAAGGTGCGCGTGAACCATCGCTTTAGAATATAGTCGGTTGTTCCTTTGCCGAGAGAATGCGACAATTCATCGGCAGCACCCGCTCCAAAACGTACTTCCAGAAATTCAGTGAACATCTGCGGTGCTTTCTCCAGCAGCAAAACGGGTTCCGGCTTTGTTGGATGCCAGAAACTGCAGGGGAAGCGTTTGAAATAAACACCGACAAAATAGGAAAGAAGACTCTGGGCATCCCGCTTTCGGTCAGCAGGGTGGACGGAAAGATCCTGTGCATTCACGGCAGTTGGTGCTCCTGTTGCATATAGCGTGGCAAAATGCCGGTTAATGGCCTCTTCGTTTTTTGCCATTTTTCGGCAGCGTTCTGTGGCCGTTGTTTCCCAGTCTGCCTGTGCTTGGGCGAGCGTTTTTCCGTTTGCACGGATTAGCGGATGAATATGAAAATTCCAACTTGGTTCAAAATCATTCCAGTCCTGCTGAGCAAGTTCAACATTTTCTGCAGTCAGCTTTTCAATTCCAGAGCGGTCACTTGCTTCCAGTACCGGCAGTCGAGCAATATCGCCGACTTGGCAGTTCAGTGTCGGGTTTAACATCTGCAGCAACTGAAATGCGGTGGAACTGTCCAGAAATCCCAAGCGGTAAAGTCGATCTTCCGGCTTGGGAAATAGGGACGAGCCCGCTATGTCAAAAACAAACCCGGCGGGGTAGGCACGCACACCGAATTTGCTGGAACTCACGAAACCCCAGCTCAGGCTTTCCTCAAAATAATGCTGCCGTCCGGGCAGTGCAGCGCTTTGCCCATGCTTTGTCCGATATTGCTGAATTTCATGACCAAAATCTGCAAAATCAACCACCCAATCCTGATTGCCATACCATTTCCGATAGGCGCCGCCTTTATTATAGGGAAACCAGCGGCACGGGCTTTTCAGGCAGTCCTGCTCATTCCTGCATGAAAAATCAATATTCTGAAAGTCCACTTCCCACCAGAGGCGCAGGAAACGCTGATTGCTGCATGTAAAGAGACCATTGCAAATTTCAGCGGAATTGCTCAGCGGTTTGCCCTCTCGGAAAACGCGCGCAATGCTTCCACTGGCCCAATAAGCAAATGGATTGCCCGGAATTTGGCGAAAATCGGAAAGACGTGCTTCATAATCCCAAGTGCTTCCCGGATGGGCAGCAGCTTCTGCTACCCGATGGCCCATTTCTTCCATTCCGCCGGAAAAGTCGGTTAACTTCAAGTAGCGGCCGGGATCTTCTTCTTTTTTGTTTTGCAGGACAAAAGTGCAAACCGGAACGGTTGCTTCCTCAAATGCGGAATATTCCATCTGCACTAAAGAGGACAGTGATTTTTTATCCGCAAGGAATTTCCGCAGGTGAACATAGCTTTTAATAAACATCCAGACAAACGGGGTCATAAAGCCGCAGTAGCCGTCCGGTTTGCAAAAATCAAAATTCCGAACCATGAAAACAGCAAATAAATCGTTGTTGTATTTTGGCCAATGCTTGTCCACATAACGCCGCAGGGGTTTTGCCATGTGGTTTAAGTAGGGAGGGTTGGTAACAACAACATCATAGCTTTCAGAAAGTATCTCTGTTTGGTACACCAATGGCAGGAGAGTTTCCAGCGACTGACGGCGGGCTTCCATCTGAAAAAGATCATCTGTCCATTTTTCTGCCTGAATACTTTCAAAGCGGGCTTTCAGGTTGCTGATGTTCACTTTCGGTGCATATACGAGCGACCCGTAAAGTTGTGCACCGCGGTAGGTGATCACCATGCGGCGCAGGTCATCTTCTAAAATTTCGTCCTTTCCGGCGGTAAAATGCAGTGCTTCTCGTGTAACCCCTTTACTGCCGTGTATGGTGCACACATGCAAAACTGGATGCTTTTCCAGAATATCCGGGTCGGATTCATGTGCTTTCATCAGCAGCGCGAAAGCAGAAAGCTGCCTGCTGTGTTCATCGATATCCAATCCCCAGAGGTTGCAGCTTAAAATTTTGTAAGCAGCTTTCCGGGAAGAAATTCCACATTCCGCATAAATTTTTAAAAGCAAATCAAAAGCATATACCAGAATATGCCCACTGCCCATGCAGGGGTCCAGCAAATGAAGACTGTCTGGCTGCATTGGGGTACGCGGCGTCTTTTGCGGCGTATCCAGAAAATAGGGCATCTGCTCCCGCAGGCGGCTGTCTGGATGCCCTTCCAGCCACACTCGCCCGAGTGTATTTTGCACCATGTACTGCACAACCCAGTCTGTTGTAAAAAACTGGGTAGCTGCGGGAATATCCTTGACTTTGACAGCGCCGCGGTAAACATCAATGGCATTGTCTTTTTCTTTTAGGCGGTAATATTGATAAAGCCAGCCGACAATTTCAATATTGTTTTTCCAAGCAGACTCCGGCAGGGCATTGCAAAAAAGAGATGCTGTACCACGCTGGCAGCTTAAAGCAAGCAGCAGATCAGTGCAGTCTGGCTGTGGGAAAAAATCCGGCATTTGCTTGTGAAGTCGGGCACATTCTTTTTGGAAAAGCTGCGTATAAAGCGCATCGCGGTCCAGTGTGTCTTCATGTCTTGACAGCCAATTTTCCAAAATTTCCGGGAGTTTCCCATCGGGTGCGGGGGAGAGAATCCGCTGCGGTAAATATCCATTAACCTCCATATAACGGATGCCTGTGAGCTGCATAAAAAATCGAAAGGCAGCACTTTTACACAGTTTGTCTTCTCCCTGCAGGGAAGCTTCCCGCAGAATCTGGTCCTGCTGCAGGCCGGCTCCATTTGGAAGCCGCGGCCCATGCAAGGCACGCAGGCAGAGATGTGCGGTCTGTTCCAGACTTTTCCGAGCTTCCTGCGCCAGTGCACAGACGGCTGTTTTATCCATGCAGATTCCCTTCCTTTTCTTATCTTGTATGGGTTCCATTATAGTCGAAAAACAGGAACTTGTCACGTGATGGTGTCGAAAAGCAAGAGTATTTTTTGAAAAATGTGGAATGTTTTTCATAACCCAAAACTTCCAATCCAAAGAGGCGCAATATGTGATGACCTGAGCCTTTTTTTGTGTTATGATAAAAGAAATAGTAGATTTACAGACTTTATCGCCTTTCTCTTTATCACAGCTTTATCCAAACATTGTTGGTAGAGCGGTCATATCGATTATCCAAATGGATTGTTTTTTGAAAAGGATGGGTGATAACCGTAAGAAAGGAATTTTAACTAAATGAAAAAACGATATGATGTCATTATAATTGGGGCCGGCCCGGCAGGAATTTTCACCGCGCTTGAATTAGACCGCCTGGCACCGGATAAAACCATGCTCATTGTTGACAGCGGCAGTGCAATTGCAGACCGCTGCTGCCCAGCCCGCACGCAGGGGCACTGTATGCATTGCAAGACCTGCAGTATTATGAATGGCTGGGCAGGTGCTGGTGCCTTTTCAGATGGAAAACTCTCCCTTTGCGAAGACGTTGGCGGCAACCTGACTGACTATATGACACGGGAAAAGGCACAGGAACTGATTCATTATTGTGACACAATTTATCTCCATTTCGGTGCACCCAAAAAGGTCTTTGGACTGGGCAGTCAGGCAGCAGACAAGATTGCCTATGAAGCAAGGCGGAGAAATATTCAGTTGATCCGCTGCCCTGTGCGGCATATGGGGACGGAATACAGTTATCAGGTTCTTAAAGCGATGTATGATTATCTGGAGAAAAAACCGCAGTTTACTTTTCTGCCTCATACCACTGCAGAACGTATTGTAGAAGAAAACGGCCGTGTTGCCGGTGTGGAATTGACGCTGGAAAACGGAAGTACCTGCTGTGTGGAAGGGGAGAATGTAGTCGCAGCGCCGGGCCGTGGAGGGGCTGCGTGGCTTTCCCGCATTGCCAAAGAAACCGGCCTTAAGACGGCAAATAATGAAGTGGATATTGGTGTGCGTGTAGAAGTGCCAAATGGTGTGATGGACCCGCTGACCAAAAGCTTATATGAAGCCAAATTGATTTATTATTCGGATACTTTTGAAAACAAGGTGCGGACTTTCTGCATGAACCCAGGCGGAATTGTCAGCGAAGAACACTATGACGGACCAAATGGCGGCCTTGCGGTTGTCAACGGACATTCCTATGCGGAAGAGGAACGCCACAGTGATAACACTAACTTTGCACTGCTGGTTTCGACTAAGTTTACGCAGCCATTTAATCAGCCAATTGAGTATGGACGCTATATTGCAAAACTTGGAAATATGCTGACGGGCGGCGGTATTATGGTGCAGCGTTTAGGTGACCTGCTGTTGGGGCGGCGCAGCAGTGCAAGCCGTCTGGCCAAATCCACAACCGTGCCGACACTGAAGACCGCGGTTCCCGGTGACCTTTCTTTTGTGTTGCCGCATCGCCATTTGACGTCCATTGTAGAAGCACTGAAAGCATTCGATGCATTGGCACCTGGACTTTACAGCAAAAATACACTGCTTTATGGAGTGGAAGTCAAATTTTATTCATCAAAAGTAGAGGTTAATCATGATTTTTCAACAGTAATCCCGGGTCTGTATGCCATTGGAGATGGTGCCGGTATTACGCGCGGACTGATGCAGGCTTCGGCAACCGGCGTTGTGGTTGCACGTGCAATTGCTGGAAAGGGAGAAACGAACAAAACATAAAAGCAGCTCCTTAAAACACGATACCCGTCTCTGATTTTCTTCTTTGAAAGAAAATGCAGGAACGGGTATTTTTTAATCTGCAAATAGTTCAGGTGTGTTTTGCTGCAGGTATTTACCGACATATTCTGTTACGACATAAGCACCATCGTAATTTACATGGGAGGCGTTGTTCATCATGGTTGGAAAATCGAAGCCCATTTTTTCCATTTGGTTCGGACGATTCAAGTCTAAAAATGGAATCCCTACAGCAGAAGCTTCCTGCTTTATCTGATTGAGTTTTCCCGGTGCATCGCCAGCCCACTGGGTCAGTTTGTCACTGCTCATTTCACAGGGAAAATTAATCAGCACAAGCTGGAAATTTTCATCTTGTGCCAATTGAAAAAATTTCTGCAGATAATTTTCTTGTTTGTCTGCAAGCGGCGTACAGGCAGCATAGTTCCAGTTATCATAGGCCATTTTTTTGCCGTATTGCTGGTCCCCGGCATCGAATCCGAGTGCACCGGTATATTTGCCAATATAGTCCTGCCACTCCTTCTGAATGCTCTTTGTATCGCTCCAGCGGCTGTGATACATCAGCAGCGGAAAGAAATAGGCGAGTCTGTCTTTAGCAGGAACAGAGGCTTCTATCGCTTTTATTTTGTTGCAGCTTATTTTCATGGGGTCCAGCACACGGTGTGCAAAACTTTTGTCGCCGTAGGGTGACTGATTCAGTGCATAGTAAATATCCAGTACAACAACCTTTGGATTCTGACGTTTCAATATTTCCTTGAGCAGATAGTAGGTTTCATAGAGTTCCTGTCCGCCAGTTGAGGCATTAAAGCTGTTGATGCCAAATTCTTTTTTAAAGTATGGTGGGTTGATTGCGCCGCCCATATGGCTTCCCCCCACAAAAAGCAATGGATAACTGTTTTCATCATCTGTATAAAGAACTCGTTTTAGGTCACGGTAATGTCCTTTATCCACAAAAATTTCATTTGCAAAGCAGAGAAGCAAGGAAGCACATAGGATTAGAGAAACCAGCCCTGCCAAGCGGCGCAGAAGAATTTTCTTTTTCATTTTTCTGCCTCCTTAAAATTTAGCATAGATGAAAGACTGTGCACTGTAGCTGGGACCATAGACACCACATATTGCTACAAATATCAGCAGCAGCAAGATACATGACCACTGCAGGAATCCGTTCCCGTGCAGCCATTTGGGATACAGACGACCGCAATGAAGCTGCAGACATTCCAGCATCATTACCAAGGCAATACATCCAATTACAAGCCAAAAGCCCGGAAGTCCGTTGGAAAACTGCTCAGAAACTAATTGCAGGAAAGAGGCAGTACCGTTATGCATTAAAGCATTGATTACAGATAAAGCGTTGCGCATAGAGTGACAACGGAAAAAGATCCATGTAAAATCGACCAGACAAAAGATAAAAAGTGTGCTTAAGAGCGTGCGCAGCTTACTTTGCTGTTGAATGTGCAGCCGATTGGTCAGCTTTTCTCGGGCAGGGGCAAGCAAACCTCCAATAATTTGATAAATTCCATGCAGCGTGCCCCATACAATAAAATTAAGTCCGGCACCGTGCCAAAATCCGCTGACGACAAAGGTCATCATCACATTGAAATATTTTCTGGCCTTTGAGCAGCGGTTTCCGCCCAAAGGGATATAGATGTAATCGCGCAGCCAAGTCGAGAAAGAAATGTGCCAACGCCGCCAGAATTCTCGTATGCTGCGGGACAAATAAGGAAGATTGAAATTTTCCGGCAGATGAAAACCAAATAGTTCGGCAGAACCCAGCGCAATATGTGTGTATCCAGCAAAATCCATATAAATTTCAAAGCCATAGAGCAGAACAGCACTCCACATGGGCAGCCCAGCATATTTATGTGTATTGCTGTAAATGAAAGTTACCCACGGAGCGATTCGATCTGCAATCACCAGTTTCAAAAAGAATCCCCACAATATCCGCAGACAGGCATGCTTGACCATACGGTAGCTGACTTTCTGTTTTTGCCGAAACTGCGGCAGCAAATCCGGTGCACGGCAAATAGGTCCGGATGTAACAGAAGGGAAAAAGCTCATAAATAAAAAGTAATTAAGAAAATTATGCTCCGCAGCAAACTTGTTCTTTTCTACATCAACCAGATATGAAACTGCCTGTAGTGAAAAGAAAGAGATCCCCATTGGCAGCAGAAAAGAAGGTGAAGATAAAGTGACATGCTGCCCAAAAAGATGGAAAACGTGCTGTAGACAGTCAACAAAAAAGGACGTATATTTGCAGACCAGCAGTGGAGAAATGGAAAAAATAATAAAGGCTGCTAACGCAGGTCTGGATTGTTTGCCGTGCATTTTCAGCCTTTCCAAAATTAGGCCACCAAGATAAGAAATCAGTGTAACGGTAAGTAGAACAGGAAGAGCCGTGGGTGTCCAGCTCATGTAGAAATAGATACATGCGGCAAGAAGTAACCATTTGCTGGCACAAAAAGGAATAAAATAATGAAATAGAGCAAAGACAAAAATAAAAAATAAATATTGGATAGAGGAAAGTGAGATAATAGCCACCTCCGTTACTGCTGTAGAATTTTTTCATTACAGAATACAAAATATTTTTATTATAAATGTTGAATGTGATGTTAGAATTGAAAGCAAGTGAATTTTATGTGAATTTTTATTCATAACATGTTATATTATAAAGGATTAACCGCAATTCTTTGACATATTCACATTTGTGAAATTGCAATAAAGCACGTGCTTGTAAATTTGAAATAAGGATGATATAATAAAAACGCTCTACATAATTTTTGGAATGTTTCTGATTCTTAAATCTAACAGAAATTATAAACGGGGGGATGTCCATGCTGCATGTGAAACGGACCGGTGCAGTACTGGATGTGCTGCTCTTTGGGGCAGCCACAGTGCTATTCCTTGCCTCAGCAGTGCTGAGATGGATGGGAAGCGGGTATATTTCCGGCGCGTTTTATCTGATGGTGTTTGGTGTTCTGTTTTTTAATGCAGGTGCCCTTTTCCATTCGTTGTCCCATATCTACAGGGATATTTCTTTCTTGCTTTTTTTAATTGCCTATAATATTCTCCTTTTGGGGAGAGTTTATTTTAACTGTATCTATTACCGCCACAAGATTTTGACTGCATTGGAAGCAGATAGTTGGGAAAATCTTTATACGGCTATGGCTATCGTTACAACTGGGCTGGTCGTTTTCACGATAGCCTATTATGCAGTTGGCCTGCTTTTTACAAAGCGCGAGCGGCAAATGCAGAAGAGCAGGGGAAAAGTGGACATGCATGCCTACATTCCTGTGCTGCGTCAGATTTCCAAGGTAATTTTGTATGTTACTTCAATTCCTTATTTTTATGTGATGGTGCTGAGAATTCTGGCGGTTATGAAAGACGGCTATACGGTTTCTTTTACCAAAACAGTAGATATTCCGGGCGTGATTAGCCGGCTTGCGGCGCTTTTTGTGCCGTCTTTTGCCGTGTTTCTCGGCACACTTCCATCTTTAAAAGAAATGAAGCTCCCGCTGCTAGTCTATGGTATTTACATGGTTGCATCTTTGCTTACCGGCCGGCGGAATATGATGGTTACGGAAGCCTTTATGCTCTTTGTTTATTTTGTGATGCGAGATTACCGCAGGGCAAAGACAAAACGATATTTCACTCCAAAAACAGTGGCCGTTTGTATCGTTGTGGTTATCATTGCTGCTTATTTACTGCAGGTGATGGCTATGAAACGTGCCGGAAAATCAATGGCGGGCCATTCTTTTATCAGCATGCTCATTAGCTTTGTAGATTCTCAGGGTGCCAGTTTTCGTGTGGTGGTGCAGACGGTGAATATTCATTCATTTTTTAATCCGAATGTGACTTGGATGTATCTTTTCTATCCATTTGAGCTGTTTGCACACAACAATCGCGTGATTGCCAGTTTGTTTGGTCTGCAGCCCATTGTTGAAGTGCAAAATGAAGGGTTTGCAAAAACAACCCATAATTTTGCACATGTGTTAACTTATAAAGTCGATCCACAGCGTTATGAAAACGGCGGCGGCTTTGGCACTTCTTTTATTGCCGAGGCTTATGTTGCCGGAGGTATTGCTGCGGTTATTTTGCTGGTGATTTTGATTGCCGTGCTTTTTCGCTTTATGTCTTCAATCCTCACGCGCGGCTGGGCAGTGATTGCGTTTGGCATGCTGGCTTTTCGGCATCTGATTTATCTGCCGCGCAGTTTTGCATTTACCTGGATAACAGACACATTCAGTATTACGAATATCGTGTATTTTACGGCGCTGTTTGCCGTTTCCCTGCTGATTGTACAGATTAGTGCGAAAGTGTATCCGCTGAGGCGGCATGAGAAGCCCGCGGTATGTCCCGACAAGGCTAATCAATCCCTGAATCTATCGGAGGTTAAATAATATGGAAGTTAGTGTGTGCTTTTCAGATATCTGGAACTTTATTAAAAAGAACTGGTGGAAGCTGCTGATTGTTGTGGTGTTGATGGGTATTGTTGGTGCCGCAATGTCTCTTCAGGCGTTGTCTCCGACTTATTCTTCCGATTCCACTGTTGTCCTTTCCTGCACGGTTCCCGCCAATGCGGATAAAGATTATCGGCTGCAGTATACATCCATCCTTGGTACTCGTGTCACAAGCGGGTTGGCAATTGCCAATGCACCGCAGATGAAACAGGAGATTGCGAATCGACTGCAGATTCCTGTCTCGCAAATCATTAATATTACGGCAACACAGAATCAAAATGCACCAAGTATTCGGATTGTTACTTCTACAAAGAATGCAGCTGCATGTGCAAAAATTTCCGATACGGCGTGCGAGATTGCTGCACAGCAATTGCAACAAATGTTTCCTACTCCGCCGCTTACGGTAACCATGGTGGATGCAGGGAAAAAAGCAGTGGCTGTTTCCCATAAGATTGCCGCTGTAAAAGGTGCAGTCCTTGGTGGTGCATTTGCTGTTGTGCTGTGCTTCGTTTTTGCTGTTTTGAAAGTGATTTTAGACAAAAATGTGCGGAACAGTGTCTTTGTTGCAGAGGCTCTTCATATTCCGCTTTTAGGGACGGTTGGGGCTCATAAAAAGAAAAATAATCATCATAACGATGAAATTCGCCGTATCCGGTCCGCAGCTTTGCTGCAAGCAGGGGATGGCCGCAGTTTATTGTTTGCGCCGGTAAGCCGGAATAGTCAGGAACAGGATTTGGTTAATGGAGTAGCACGTTCGATTGCAGGAAGTCAGAAAAAGGTGCTGCTGATTGATACCGATATGAAAAATCCAGTATTGGCAGCAAAGTTGGGTATCCAGTCCAAAGAATCCCTCTATGCGGTTTTGAGCGGGAATGTGCTTTTAAAAGATGCCGTTGTGCAGACAGATGTCAACAACCTTTCGTTTTTAGGTTGTTCAGCAGCTGCTGAAGCAGAAAATGCGGAGGATCTGCTTGGCTCGGCAGTATTTCAGCAGATACTTACCGATGCAAAAGGACAGTACGATTATGTTTTGCTGAGTGCACCGTCTGAGACAGATAGTGCTGATACAGACAGCATTGCTGCTGCATGTGATGCTGTTGTCATGGTTGTTCGGTATGGAATTACATCAATGCAGGCATTCCGCACCAGCCTTGCCCGTATCCGTACTTCCGGCGGAAAAGTGATTGGCTTTGTTACTACAGATGTTATCTGAACAGGCCACTTTTAATACGTGATAAAATCCTATCTGTGAAGTTTTATAATTTTGCAGATAGGATTTTTGTTCCCGCTTAAAGGAAAATACACTTTGAAAATGAGAAAGAAAATAAAATCTGATAATCCGGTGTTGACATTTTTCCGGCATTACGATATAATAAAAATGCAAATAGATAGCATATGCTAACTAAAAGTAGTTGAGGCTAACAAAGGAGAATATTATGACATTGGATAAGCTTCCAATCGGTCAGCAGGCCGTGATTAAACAGGTAGGCGGAGAAGGCGCTTTGCGCCGACATATGCTGGAGATGGGTTTAACACCGCACACAAAAGTTTCTGTGCGAAAAGTGGCCCCTATGGGGGACCCTATTCAGCTTGAACTGCGCGGCTATGAACTGACCTTACGTTTAGAGGATGCAAAAAATATTACTCTGGAGGATGAGACATGATTTTTGCTTTGGCAGGCAATCAAAACTGTGGGAAAACAACCCTTTTCAATCAACTGACGGGAAGCAATCAGCATGTGGGAAATTTCCCCGGAGTCACGGTTGAACGAAAAGATGGTATCATCCGCGGGCATAAAGATGCAACAGTAGTTGATTTGCCGGGTATCTATTCCCTTTCCCCTTACACCAGTGAGGAAATTGTAACGCGGGACTTTATTTTGAAAAATCGACCGGATGGTATTCTTGACATTGTGGATGCTACCAATATTGAACGGAATCTATATTTAACTATGCAGTTAATTGAACTCAATTTGCCGATAGTTGTGTGTCTCAATATGATGGATGAGGTTCGAAATAACGGCGGTACCATACATATTGATGCGCTCAGTAAGGAACTGGGTGTTCCGGTGGTACCGATTTCCGCCAGTAAAGATGAAGGTATTGATGAATTAATTGATGTGTTGATGGAAACAGCCGAAAAAAAACGAAGGCCACAACGAAAAGACTTTTGCTCTGGACCGGTTCACCGGTGTATTCATGCCGTTGCCCATTTAATTGAAGACCACGCACAGCGGCTGAGAGTTCCGGCATATTTTGCGGCAACTACATTAGTCGAAGGCGACAAGCCAATGCAGGATGCGCTGAAACTGAACGAAAATGAAATTGAAATGCTGGGGCATTCAGTTAAAGAAATGGAGCACGATATGAATACTGACCGCGAAGCGGCTATTGTTGATATGCGGTATTCTTTTATCGAGGCCCTTTGTAAAAACGCGGTTGTGAAGCCGAAGGAAAGCCTGGAACACCGGCGCAGTGTCCGGATTGATGCAGTGTTGACGAACAAATATGCGGCAATTCCCATTTTTCTTGGCATTATGTTCCTGATTTTTTGGCTGACATTCAGTGTGATTGGCGCAGCACTAAGCGATCTGCTTACAATTGGAATTAATTTCGTAACCAATGCGGCAGCGGCTGGCCTGCAGGCTTATGGAATTAATCCTGTGGTGAAATCTCTGATTATTAATGGCATCTTTTCCGGCGTGGGCAGTGTGCTTTCCTTCCTGCCCACGATCGTCGTTCTGTTTTTCTTCCTGTCGATTCTGGAAGACAGTGGATATATGGCCCGCGTTGCGTTTGTGATGGACCGCATGCTGCGAAAAATCGGCCTTTCCGGCAGAAGTATCGTGTCGCTGCTGATTGGCTTTGGCTGTTCGGTTCCAGCGATTATGTCTACACGTACACTTTCCAGTGAACGCGACCGTAAGATGACGATTTTGCTCACGCCTTTTATGAGCTGCAGCGCAAAACTTCCGATTTATGCTGTCTTTACAATGGCTTTTTTCCCGAAATATAGGGCACTTGTTATGCTTTGTCTGTATGTGGGGGGAATGGCAATGGGCGTACTCAGTGCACTGCTAATGAAGCATACGATTTTCCGTGGAAACCCAGTTCCATTTGTGATGGAACTGCCCAATTACCGCTTACCCAGCCCCCGCACAACTGGAATGTTGGTATGGGAAAAAGCAAAAGATTTTATCCAGCGTGCATTTACAGTCATTTTTCTCGCCTCTATCGTTATTTGGTTCCTGCAGACGTTTGACGTCAAATTAAATCCAGTATCCGGCAGCAGCAGCATGCTGGCGGATATCGGAAGATTCATTGCACCGATTTTTGCGCCGCTTGGTTTCTATGACTGGCGTGTTAGTACAGCATTATTGGCCGGTTTTACTGCCAAGGAAACGGTGGTCAGCACCTTTGCTGTGCTGACCGGCGCAACGGGAGTTACGCTTCCGCACGTACTTTCCCACATGTTTACTCCACTTGCATGTATTTCGTTCCTTACCTTTACATTGCTGTATACACCATGTGTTGCTGCAATCAACGCGGTACGGCAGGAAATGGATTCCAGAATCTCCGCGCTTTCTGTAGTACTCTATCAGACGGGGCTTGCGTGGCTGACAGCATTTGTCGTTTATCAGATTGGATCGTTTATTATTTGAAACTGGAAGAGAGGTATATCGCATGCAGATACAGGATGTCATCATTCTTCTCATTCTGGCAGTTTTGGCGGTTCTAGCCGGCTGCTTTTCATGGAAACACCGGAACAGCTGTTGCGGAAATTGTGCTGCATGCAGCAAATGCAGCCAATGCGGGAAAGAAAAAAACAAAAAAAGATGAACGGTTTTTGGCAGCGGAGGAATACCACCTTACTGTTTCTGCATAATCAAACAGGCTTGAGATGAAATTTACGGTAAAAAGCTGTGGTGAATCCACAGCTTTTTTATAAAACAAATTGTTAATAGTTTAACAACTTTTTACAGGAAGTCTTGAATGTGTAGAAAAAAGAGATTAAGATGGATTTGTATGGATAGGAAGAAATTGGTTCATACTGTGAATAGAATCATCTTATCTTAAGGTTGAAGGAGGTACATGTAAAATGATAAATTTGCAGAGATGTGCAATTATCGGATGCGGTTCCGTTGGGGCTACTTCAGCTTTCACTTTGATGGAAAGCGGCCTTTTCAATGAAATGGTTTTGATCGATGTGAATCATGAGAAGGCAGAGGGAGAAGCAATGGATCTGAGTCATGGGCTTGCGTTTACACAGCCGATGGAAATCACTGCAGGCAGTTATGAAGATGTAAAAGATGCAGGAATTATCATCATTACTGCCGGAGCTGGACAAAAGCCGGGAGAAACGCGTATGGACCTGGTGCACAAGAATGTTGGAATTTTTAAGAATATCATTCCTGAAATTATCAAGTACAACCAAAATGCGATTTTGCTGGTTGTTGCTAATCCAGTGGATATTCTAACATGGGTTACCTATAAGCTTTCCGGTTATCCGGCAGCAAGAGTCCTCGGCAGCGGCACAGTGCTGGATACTGCCCGGCTCAAATATCTGCTTGGCCGTCATTTGGGTGTAGATCCGCGCAATATACATGCCTTTATTATTGGAGAGCATGGGGACAGTGAACTGGCGGTTTGGAGTAATGCAAATGTCAATAGTGTCCCTCTTAATGAATTCTGTGAATTGTGTGGTTACAAGGAACACCGTAAAAATCGCCAGAGGCTTTATGAGAAAGTAAAAAACAGTGCTTATCGGATTATCGAAAAGAAAGGAGCCACCTATTATGGAATTGCACTAGCTGTGCGGCGGATATGCGAATGTATCGTTCGTGATGAACACAGTATTTTGCCAGTCAGCAGTTTAATTCAGGGGCACTTTGGCTTGTCCGATTTATGTATGAGTGTTCCGACGATTGTTGGTAATAAAGGCGTAGAACGGATTTTAGACATTAATTTGAATCAGGATGAGCAGATGGAACTGGAACGTTCAGCATCAGAACTTAAGAAAGTGTTAGCAGAGATTTGACCTTGATTTTTGTTTAGAAAAAGCATAATTTTTTCTATATATGGTTTCTATTTTGTGAAAGTATTCCATAAATCAAAGAAAAAGTTCACAGAAAGCGACACTTGTCTCGGGGACAGATTTGTGCTAGTCTCCAAAGTTGTTTCCAAAATTCAATTTTTGCTTATGAATGCTTTGATTTATGTTATAATGGCAAGTAACGGCGAAAGCCAGCGCCCAATTTGCATATGGCTCATGCCGAATTCGACTGAATGACAAAGGAGGTAAACGCATCATGGTAAAACACATTGTACTGTGGAAATTGAACGAATCACAGCGTGGAAATGCAGCCGGAGTGGCTGCAAGCCTGCGCAGCCGGTTTAAATCTTTGCTGGGTGTTGTGGATGGCCTCACTGCTATCGAAGTCGGCTTGAACTACAAAAGCGGTGATTATGATTTGTGCTTGATTGCAGATTTTTCTGATAAAGGTGCAGAGGCAGCTTATCAGAACCATCCGGAACATTTAAAGATTAAAAAACTGGTTCACAGCCTTGTTTGTGCACGGACTTCATTTGATTATGAATACACTGTTGCCACTGCCTGAAACAATCCAATAGAGTGGTCCCACAGAGCTTGTAGAGATACAAGTCCTGTGGGACTTTTTTTGCCCGATTTGCTTGCCGATGGCACAGTTCTAAGTGCGATTTGCTGTTCATAGGATATAGGGATATGCGAAAGGTGGGACAACCAAATGGATCAAAAAAAGGAAAACGCGTGTCGGTTTAATCAGGCAGCTTCTGCCATGTGTCCACGCATAAAATACCTGTTACTGCAGCTGCCGGAAGCAGTTCGGGCGGAAACTTCAGAAATCAGATTGCGGGTAAACAAACCAATTTCTCTTTGGAGTAGCGGTAGTACATGGTTTTTGACAGAAAACGGTGTGACACTGTTACCGGAAAGGGGAATTCGTGCAGAAAAAGCAGATATTTATGAGAGCTTTCGTATTCTGTGCAGCTACTCCGTTTACAGTCATCAGGAGCAAATTTGTGAGGGCTATGTGACCCTGCATGGGGGACACCGTGTGGGACTTGGCGGTACAGCAGTCATGCATGGCAATATGATTACTGGAATGAAGGATATTACATCCCTCAATATCCGTGTCGCAAGGCAAATGAATGGATGTGCGGATCAACTTTTGCAAATGGTCGGAAATCTGAATGGAGGGCTTTTGCTGGCTGGTCCGCCGGCTTCAGGGAAAACCACATTGCTGCGTGATATTGCACGGCAGCTTTCAAGCGGAGTGTTTGACCGAATTAATAAGGTTACTGTTGTGGATGAGCGCGGTGAAATCTGCGGGGCCTGTCAAGGGGAGTATGGAAATGATTTAGGACCTTGCTGCGATGTATTGGATGGCTTTCCAAAGGCAACGGGCATGTTGTTTGCGCTGCGTTCCCTTTCACCGGAATATATCATTTGCGATGAGCTAGGTACGCAGCAGGAAACGGATGCACTGGTGCAAAGTGTAAATGCAGGCACAGCGGTGATTGCTAGTATTCATGCAGGCAGCTTCTCGGAACTGACAGCGCGGGCACAGGCGCGGGCATTGCTGCAAAGCGGTGCGTTTGCAAGGGTGGCATTACTGGAGCGCGGAAAGCCTGGCCGGGTTAAAGCACTGGTGAAAGCGGGTGATTTGCTTGCTCAAACTGGTGGGGGCTGTGTGTCTGATTTTTGCGGGGGCAGCGGCGGGCTGTCTGCAAGCGCGTAAGCTGCGGGAGCGCCGAGACCAGCTGCGGGCCTTTCTGAAATTTCTCAGTGAAGCCAAGACGGAAATTGCATTTGCAGCCGTACCAGTGGATGAAATTTTAGAGCGGTATGGCAGGTGTCTGCATTTCCTTGCTCCTTATTTTTATGCAAGGGAAAGTGGAAAAGAATTTACACAGGCATGGAAGGCAGCTGCCGATTCCCGCACGCTTTCACCGCGTGACCGTACGTTGCTGCGTGATTTTGGTAACGGATTTGGAGCAACGGATATGCAGGGGCAGCAGGCCCATTGCTCGCTTTATGAAGAAATGACGCGTAAGGAGCTGGAGGACGCGGAAGAGGATTATCGAAAAAAAGGAAGACTTTATCGGATGCTGGGTGTCTGTGCAGGCGCAATGCTGGCACTGGTGCTGATATAAAAATGCAGACAGCGATCCCGCTGTCTACGGAAATCGGAGGGACATTGCATGAATGTGGACCTGATCTTCAAAATTGCTGCAATTGGAATTATTGTTGCTGTACTTAATCAGCTTTTAATCCGCTCTGGAAGAGAAGAGCAGGCGATGATGACAACCCTGGCGGGGTTGATTGTTGTATTGATGATGATTATTCAGCAGATTAGCGTCCTGTTCAGCACGATTAAGTCTACCTTTGGGCTTTAACAATGAATATCGCTGGAATTGCGGGCATCGCACTGATTGCTGCAGTATTTGCTGTCCTGCTGCGCCGGAGCAATGGAGAATACGCAATGGTGCTGCGTATTGCGGCTGGAATTTTGATTGTTCTGGAAATTCTGCAGGCAGTCGTGCCTGCTCTGCAGCAGATTACCAGTTTGCTTGGAGTGGCGGGAATTAACAGCGAATACAGCAGCATTCTTTTACGCACTCTGGGGGTAACATTTCTCACGCAGTTTGCGGCAGATGCTTGCAGAGATGCCGGAGAAAGGGCTCTTGCCAGTAAAGTGGAACTTGCCGGCAGGGTAAGCATCTTAGTACTGGCATTACCGCTTTTTGCAAAAGTGGCTTCTATCGCAGCGGCGCTTGTGGCAAAGTAGGGGGAAAGGATGAAAAAATTCAGGAGAGCTATGCATCTGCATGGGGAAAAAGTGAACAGATTTGTCACACATAGACGGAAAATGCACAAGAAAAATTCGCCCCATTATGTTGGTAAAAGACTTGACAGAAATGACCGCCGCAAAGACTGCCTGCCCGCAGTTCTCCGTCTGCTGACAGCACTTTTTCTGCTTTTCATAATTTTCCTGTGCTGCAGTCCATCCTGCTGTGCTGCAGACGCTGCTCTTTCTTCAAGCAATACGCAGAATTACTATGCAGAACAGTTTCAAAAGAGTGGTGCAGACCATTTGCCGGACAAGCTGCCGGAAGAAACCAAGCAGCAGCTTTCCAGAATGGGCGTAGATACCGGAAATTTTCAAAGCATTGGGAATTTAACACCGAAGGCTTTTTTTTCGGCGATATTTGGCATTGCGGGGATGGAGGGGGAAGGTCCGCTGAAAGCAGCAGGGATGTGTCTGGGTGTTATCCTTCTGTGTGCCCTGATTAATTCTATGAAGCTTTCGTTTGGAAATCGTCCGCTGGGAGGTGTGGCAGGTGTTATTGCGGCTCTTTGCATCTGTATCGGCATTATTGAGCCGATTGTTGAGGTGCTTGTGCGGGCGGCGTCTGTGATTAAGACTGCATGTGGCTTTACGCTGGCTGCGGTGCCGGTTACAGCGGCTGTTTTAGCGGCGCTTGGTCGGCCTGCTTCAGCTGCTTCCATGCAGATTATGCTGACCACAGCGGGCAATCTTGTGCAAATTCTTTCCGCTTGTGTCTTTGCACCCGGCATGAAAATTTATCTGGCCATGGAAATTGCGTCGTCTGTTTCCCCTGATGTGAATCTTGACGGAATCTGCAAGTTCTTTGGCAAAGCGGTTAAATGGTTGCTGGGCCTTTCGATGACGCTCTTTACAGGCCTGCTGAGCGTGCGTGGGCTGGTTGCAGGCGGGGCAGATACATTGACTTCCCGTACAGCGCGGTTTGTCGTCAGCAGTGCGGTGCCGGTGGTTGGCAGTGCATTAAGTGATGCTCTGCGGACGGTGGCCGGATGTGTGGAAATGCTTCGATCCGGTATCGGAGGATTTGCGCTGCTGGCATTGTTGATTCTGTTTTTGCCAACCATACTCAGCTGTTTGATTTGGATGCTGACGCTGACGCTCTGTGCGGCTGTTGGTGAAGTCTTTTCTTTAAAGGAAGTGACAACACTGCTCCGTTCCTGCAGCAGTGTTTTGGAAGTCCTGCTGGCAGTGCTGCTCTGTTCCATGACAGTGCTGATTATTTCCAGTGTTGTGCTGCTTATGATGGGTGGCGGTTCTGCATGATTCGGGCATGGGCAGGTGGTCTGTGTGCGCTGGCGGTTGCGGCAGCAATGGTACGCATTCTGGCGCCGGATGGTTCGATGGGGAAAATGCTGAAGCTGATTGTGGGGGCCATGGCGCTGTGTGTAATTATTGGACCATTGCTCAAATTGACGCCCCAAAATTTTTCGACACTTCAACAGCTTCCAGAAACTTCAGCATCGTCTGACTTTTCAGCGTTAGTGGAAAGCCAAATGCAGACGGCAATGGAAAAGCAGGGGGAAACTGTGGCTGCGGCTGTACTGAAAAATGCGAAGATTTCATATAAAGAAATTAAGGTTATGATGGATACTTCACAGCCTCAGAACATACATATTACAAAAGTAATCGTTACCTTGTGTGACGGTACGCAAAAAGCGCGTGCAGAATCTTTGTTAAAACAAGCCTTGGGAACAGCAGTGGAGGTGAAAATCAGTGGATGAAGAAAAGAAGGAAGGAATTTTACAAAAGCTTGCCGAAAATGGTACGGGGAGAAAAGCGGTGATTACTGTCGGTATTATCGGTATTGCCCTTATTTTCCTTTCCAGCTTTTTTTCCGGGGGAAACCGTACGGGAAAATCTACTTCCTCTTCGTCTACTGCTGCATCGTCAGAAAATGATGAAAGCTATGCCAGACAGCTTGAGCAGGAACTGACCGCCGCAATCAGTGGAATTAAGGGTGCGGGAACCCCCCATGTTTTAGTGACACTGGAACAAAGCAGTGCACAGGTCTATGCACAGCAGGAAAAACATGCCACCCAAAAGCAAAATGGCTCTTCTGGTACTGGACAAGATGCTGACAGTACAGAGACCGGCTATATTATTGTAAAAGATGCTGATGGCAACGAACATGCGCTGCCTGTAACACGGCAGCAGCCGAAAGTGCAGGGAGTAGTCGTAACATGCCCGGGTGCAGAAAATCCGGATGTGCAGCAGGCGGTACTGAATGCCGTGTCGGCGGCAACCGGTATCAGCAGTGCCAGAATTTGTGTGGCGCCGTCTGCCTAGGAAAACTTTTGTCATTCCTGTAAACAGCTGCGCATAAAGATAAATAAACAGTGATTCTCCAGAGGAAATCAAATTCTGGAGAAGGAAATGGAGGAGTACAGAATGAAGGTACAAAAACGTCAGCTGGTACTGGCTGCGCTGGTGGTGGCATTGGGTGCGGCAGTTTATCTGAACTGGAGATTTTCCAATGGGAACCAGATGCTGGCGAAAGATGCTGCCGCATCACATGATTTAGGGCAGGTTCAGCTTGTAAATGCCAGTGAGACGATTCCGTCTTCAGCATCTTCCTCAGCATCTTCTGCCTTATCCAGCCAATCTTCTGCTTCATCCGGCAGTGATTATTTTACAGAAGCCCGTTTAAATCGCCAGAAGGCAAGGGACAGTGCAATGGAAAGGCTGGAAAAAGAGCTTGCAGATACAAGTTCCGATGATGCAACTAAAAAAGAAACTGTCAAACAAATTGGAGATATTTCACAGGAACAGTTGAAAGAGAGCAATGCAGAAAATCTTATCAAGGCAAAAGGCTTTACGGACTGTGTGGTATTTCTGCAGAATGACGAATGCAGTGTCGTTGTGAAAGAGGGGCGCACGAATATGGAAAATGCAGCTCTGATTGTAAAAGATGCTGTTTCCGGACAGACTGGCGTTTCCTATGATAAGATCAAGGTGATTGAAGAAAAAGCTTCCTAAACCTTGCATTTTTCCATTTTCCTTGCAAGCTGTCAATTAACCGTGGTATACTATTTTAAGTGGGGCCTAAAAAGAGAACACAGATGCAGATAAAATCCTCCACGTCGGAGGATTTTTCTTATTTTTGGAGGATCATTTATGAAACGACATGAAGCGCGCAGACAGGCTTTTTTTCTGCTCTTTGAACAGAGCCTGAATGGTGGGACAATGGATGAACTGATCGACTATGCAAATGATGCCGGTTCTTTCTCAATGGACGACAGCAAAGGAGAAATACCTGTACCAGTGGATGAATTTGCACAGCAGCTGGCATTAGGAGTGGAAGCACATACAGAGCAATTGGATGCCGTAATTGATCAATATGCAAAAGGGTGGTCGGTGCGCCGGATTTCGCGGGTATGCCTTGCTTTACTGCGTCTGGCACTCTATGAAATGAAATGGGAATCGGATATTCCAGTCAGTGTTTCCATCAATGAAGCGGTCGAGCTTGCCAAAGAATATGGTGGGGAAAACGATGCACCGTTTTTGAACGGAATACTGGGCACAGCGGCAAAGGAGCTGCAGAAAAATGGCTGATGTTCTTGCACTGGATACCAGTAACTATACCACCAGCACAGCACTTTTTCGTGATGGACAAATCTTTCAGCAGAAGCATTTGCTTCCCGTAAAGGAAGGCGAGTTGGGCCTTCGTCAGAGCGATGCAGTATTCCATCATGTTCAGCAGCTTCCAGAATTGATGGAAGCACTGCTTGGGCAGTCGCCGCTGCAGAAACTGCAGGCGGTCGGCTGTTCCGCAAGGCCGCGGACACAGCCGGGCAGCTATATGCCCTGTTTCACGGTTGGCCACGGGGCGGCCCGCATGCTTGCGGCGTCATTCGGGGTGTCTCTTCATTCCTTTTCCCATCAGCAGGGGCACATTGCTGCGGCACTGTGGTCGGCCCGGCGGCTGAATTTGTTTGAAAAAGAATTTATTGCTTTTCATGTTTCCGGCGGTACTACAGAAGCGGTATTGGTTGCTCCGGACCGCGAAAATGTTTTTTCCGTAAGTCTTTTAGCACAATCGCTGGATTTGAAGGGCGGACAAGCTGTAGACCGAGTTGGAAAATTGCTGGGCCTGCGGTTTCCGGCAGGACCGGAGTTGGAAAAGCTGGCGGCACAATCCCAGAAACGATATAAGATTCATCCTTCCATGAAAGGTGCGGACTGTTCTCTCTCCGGCATTGAAAACCAATGCGGCAGGATGAAAAACGACGGAGTGCCGTTTCAGGATATCGCAAAGTTTTGTCTTTGCAGTCTGCTGGCAGCACTGGATGCAATGGCGGAAACTTTATTGAGAGAGCATCCAAAGCTGCCGCTGGTTTTTGCCGGCGGTGTAATGGCCAATCAGTTTATTCGGAAATCGCTGACTGCAAAATACGGCGCATATTTTGCAGAGCCAGCCTTTTCAGCCGATAATGCCGCTGGTATTGCAGTACTAACGGCGCGCAGGGAGGGACTGCTGTGAAACGGACCGGCGTTTTAACGGTTACGCAGGTAAACCAGTATGTCAAATTTTTACTGGAAGGGGACGAAAATCTCCGCTGCGTTTATGTGACAGGAGAGATCAGCAATTTCACGGATCAGTATCGATCTGGGCATTTATACTTTTCTCTAAAAGATGATAAATGTGCATTGAAGGCAGTCATGTTTGCATCCGCTGCCTGTCGGCTGCGCTTTCAGCCGAAAAACGGGATGAAAGTTTTGGTGCGCGGTCGGATTTCTTCCTATGAGGTCTCAGGACAATATCAGCTTTATGCAGAAGAAATGCAGCCGGTTGGGGCAGGGGAACGGGCCGTTGCTCTGGAGCAGCTCAAAGAGCGATTGCGTAAGGAGGGAATTTTTGATGTGGAGCGGAAACAGAAACTCCCCCGTTATCCGATGCATGTTGGTGTGATTACCTCTTCAACTGGAGCGGTCATTCACGACATTCGCAATGTTTTGTCCAGACGGTGGCCATTGGCAGAAATTATTTTGTATCCGGTGGCTGTACAGGGAACGGAGGCTGTCCCTCAGCTGGTACAGGCGCTGCAGACTTTTAATGAGCGCAAGTGTGCGGATGTGTTGATTATCGGCCGCGGCGGAGGCAGTATGGAGGACCTCTGGGCCTTTAATGAAGAGCCTGTCGTACGTGCTGTGGCATCTTCCCAAATTCCAGTCATATCTGCGGTCGGGCATGAAACAGATGTGACGCTTACAGATTTCGCGGCTGATTTGCGTGCCCCCACACCAAGTGCAGCTGCAGAATTAGTTGCACCTGACCGTGCAGAATTGACAGATATGCTGATGCAGACAGCAGTCAGCATGCATATGAAAATGGAGCAGCGCCTCAATGATGAACGCATGCAGATTGACCTGTTGGCACAGTCTCTGCAGGAAGCACTGGAAAAGCCAGTGCAGGTGCGTCGTCAGGAACTCAGCACGCTGGCAGGACGACTGGAAGATTTGAGCCCGCTGAAAGTACTGCACCGCGGCTATTCCGTGGTCACGAGCGCCGGCGGTGATGTGTTAACAGATTCCAAAGTTGTCCGTGTCGGGGAGCAGTTGCGTGTGCATATGGAGAAAGGCTCGCTTTTCTGCACGGTAGATGAAAAGGAGGATCTGCATGAATAAAAAGCTTAAATTTGAGCAGGCAATGGATCAGTTGGCAGAGGTCGTTCAGCAGTTGGAGAGTGGCAGCGCTCCGCTTGATGAAACCATGAAGCTTTATCAGGAGGGCATGAAACTGACAGCTTTCTGCTATCAGAAGCTGCAGGATGCCGAACAGAAAGTCAAAACGATTTCTGCAGGGGAAAAACCCAAGACGGACAACGAAAAATAACGGCTGCTTATGCAGTTCCATTTGCAGTGAAACTTTTGGCTTTTCTGCCTTTCAAAAAACTTGTGATAATC
>DHDR01000012.1:47290-69483 GCA_002399445.1 Ruminococcaceae bacterium UBA4871
AAAAATCTGTAATTTTGTGTTGTAAAAATGTTCGATTCAGCCGACAAATAGGATAGAAAATTTTTTGATAAAACTGAAACCATGATGAACACGTAAGGAAGCGGAAGATGGAAAAACCGGAATTCAATGCAAAAATGAGATACTATGCAAATGAAACGCAGCAAGCACTGAGTCGTATGATTCCCGAAGAACCGGAAAAGAAAGAACATGTTTTATATGAGGCAATGCGATACAGCCTTTTGGCAGGCGGCAAGCGGCTACGCCCTGTCTTAGTCTACAGCTTCTGTGCTCTCTGCGGAGGAAAGGAATCGTCGGCTGTGCCGTTTGCCTGTGCCATTGAAATGGTGCATACTTATTCCCTGATTCATGATGACCTTCCCTGCATGGATAATGATGATTTGCGCCGGGGAAAGCCTTCCAGCCATAAGCAGTTTGGAGAAGCAAATGCTTTGCTTGCAGGGGATGCTTTGCTCACGAAGGCTTTTGAAGTCGCTTCCTCTTCAGAAGCTGCTGCTGTTGGCTGCGACCGAGCACAAAAAGCAGTTTCAATTTTGGCGCGTGCAGCTGGTGACCACGGAATGGTGGCGGGACAAGTCCTTGATCTGCTCAACGAAGGCAAGAAGCTGCATGTGAAAGGGCTTAAAAACATTGACGCAAAAAAAACCGGAGCAATGATTCGTGCGGCAGCATTAATTGGCTGTGCGCTTGCCGGTGCGGATACATGCGGTGAGGAAGCGGCGGATGCCTATGCGTCTGCATTGGGTCTTGCTTTTCAGATTCAGGACGACATTCTTGATGTGGAGGGAGATCCGCAAATATTAGGCAAACCGGTTGGCAGCGATGAACAGAATGACAAGCGCACATATGTGTCCCTGCTCGGCTTGGAAGCCTCTCAGCAGGCGGTGCAGAAATTGACTGAACAGGCGAAACAGGCACTGAAGCCTTTTGGAGAAAAAGCGGAATTTTTATGTATGCTTGCAGACTGTATGGCTTCCCGCAGAAAGTAACCACTTCCTACTGGCTTTCGGGAAAGGGGTGATGCTTAGCATGAGTGCAGAAAAACAAAGCAATGCAGATTTGAAAGAAATGGTACAGGAACTTTATGGGAACAGAGAGCTTTATGCACTTTTGTCTCCGGATAAGACGAACTGGATGGATGGAATCAGTATTCTGTATGTTGGAAATTCGGAGAAAAAGGGATACCGGATCATGTTCCTCTTTTCCACATTAGACCGAGCGGAGAAATGTGCCCGAAAATTCCAATTTGAAAAAGTGGAGGGAATGTATCCCATTGCAAAACTTAATTCTTATGAAGCGCAGTCCAAAATAGATGTTTTATGCTCAAATGCATGGTTGATGGGTGTCAACAAAATCTGTTTTGATGCGGGAGATCCTCAGCGGGAATTCATGTGTAATTTAGATTATTTTATGCAGGAAAATAAAATTTCAAAACATGCTGCCTACCTTGCATCGGAGGAATCCAAGGATACGGTCCTTTCAAATGAATCCTACAAAATGCCGATTCGGTTTAGTCCGCTTCACATTTGCAACTTTATTCCGCCTGAAAAAATTGCAAATGAGCGGGCAGAGCAACTCATCAGTCATTTATTTCAAGATAAAGATGCCGGTATGCAGTATTATATTGCCAATACGGATCTCACAGAGATGTGTTTCCTTGTCAATTACGTTCGAGATGGATTGATTAGGCAGGCTAAAGAGCAGGATAAGCCTGAGGATGCAGCATGGTTTCACAATATCGTGAAATCCCTTTACGCTGTGCTTTATATTCAGATGAAGCAGTGCGAGAGCCTGTATACGATTCGGGAAAGAAGTGATGGCGGCCCACATACAAAAGATGGCTGTATTTATCTTTTATACTCCAATCGGTGCAAAAACGGGCTGCATCCAGACGTTTCCTGCGAAAAGATTTCGTCACTGGATGTCTGTATCCGGGATGCCGGAGAAGCAGACTTTCTCATAACGGATAAAATTCATGATGAAGTGCTGGTGCCGTCTGCAGTTTTCAAAACCTTGGCCGGGTTTATATCTAAATGAAAACCAGTTGACAATTTCGTTTGTGCATGGTAAAATATTTCTACCGCTTGTTTTGGGCTGAAGAGGGCTTTGTTGTCCCGCCTATGGCAGCGAATTTATGGAAAGCAGGTTTTCTGTTATGTATGCAATTATTGAAACTGGCGGCAAGCAGTATAAGGTCGAGAAAGATGACGTTATCTTTATCGAAAAGCTTGCAGCTGAGGAGAACAGTTCCGTTGACTTTAAGGTTGTTGCTGTCAGCAATGACAGCGGCCTGAAAGTCGGGAAACCTTATGTTGAAGGTGCTTCTGTCAAGGGTAAAATCCTGAAAAACGGAAAGGCGAAAAAAATCAACATCTGGACTTACAAGCCAAAGAAGGGCGAATCCCGTAAGATGGGACACCGTCAGTCTTACACAAAGGTGCAGATTGAGTCTATTGATGCCTGATGATTCAGTGCAGCTTCCTTCAGAATCCTGAAACTTCTCACTGTGTGGGATTTACCTTTTCCGGTCATGCGTTAGCAGCGGAATATGGGCATGACCCTGTTTGTGCGGCAGTTTCTTCCGCAGTTTATCTTACTGCGAATGCAGTGACAGATGTCCTGCATATTCCTGCAGAGATTGAGCAGAGGGACGGCTTCCTGCACCTCCGGGTTCAGGAAAAGGATGAGCTGCCGTGCCGTCCGTTTTTTGCAGCTTTGCGGATGCATCTGGAAAATCTGAGGGATGAATATCCGAAAAATATCAACGTGAGTGATAAGAGGTGTAAAATATGCTGAAAGTTAATATTCAGTTGTTTGCTCATAAGAAAGGAATGGGTTCCACTAAGAATGGCCGTGATTCCGAGTCTAAGCGTCTTGGTGTGAAGCGTGCTGATGGGCAGTTTGTTTTGGCTGGCAACATTTTAGTAAAGCAGCGCGGCACACATATCCATCCTGGCAATAATGTGGGCATTGGCTCTGACGATACGCTGTATGCAAAAGTCAATGGAAAAGTAAAATTTGAGCGTCTGGGCGCAGACCGCAAAAAGGTCAGCGTTTACGCAGCAGAACAGTAAATCAGCAAAGCAAAATCCCAGGCTGGCCAGCCTGGGATTTTTACTGTTTTCAGGGCAAACTAATTTTTGCATTTGCAGTTTTTCGGTTTCGAGAAAGTATGCAGGCAAAATTCGCCGGCTGCAGCGAAACGCCGCACACGAAAAGGGGCATCATGATGTTTATTGACAGTGCAAAGATTCATATTAAAGCAGGTGACGGCGGTACCGGAGCAGTTTCTTTCCGGCGCGAAAAATATGTGGCCGCGGGAGGTCCGGATGGTGGTGATGGTGGCCGCGGAGGCAACGTCGTGTTTATAGCTGATGATAACCTTTCTACTCTCGCAGATTACCGTTATCGAAAAAAATTTGTAGCAAAGAATGGAGAAGCAGGACGCGGCAAACGCTGCTCCGGCAAAAAAGGGGAAGATTTAGTCCTGTATGTACCGCGTGGGACATTAGTAAAAGATGTGCAGAGCGGAAGACTGCTTGCCGACATTTCTGGGGACGAACCGCAGATTATTTTACGGGGCGGCCGCGGCGGCTGGGGGAATATTCATTTTGCAACACCTACCCGCCAAGTTCCGCGCTTTGCGAAACCCGGTACACCTGGTATGGAAGCGGACGTGCAGCTGGAATTAAAACTGCTTGCTGATGTGGGCCTCATTGGTTTTCCAAATGTGGGGAAAAGCACGCTAGTCAGTGTTGTCAGTGAAGCAAAGCCAAACATAGCGGATTACCATTTCACAACATTGACTCCAGTCCTTGGCGTTGTACAGATGTCAGGCGGCAGGTCATTTGTCATGGCCGATATTCCGGGCTTAGTGGAGGGCGCATGGAAAGGAGTCGGTTTGGGTCACCAGTTTCTGCGGCATGTGGAACGCTGCCGTCTGCTGCTGCATATTGTCGATGTTTCCGGCAGTGAGGGACGTGATCCAAAAGAAGATTTTCAGATTATCAATGAAGAACTCAAGAAATTCAATCCGGATCTTGCAGCACGCCCCATGCTGGTTGCAGGTAATAAGTGTGATTTGACGGATGATGCACATATAGAGGAGTTTCGGAAATTTGTGGAAGGACAAGGATATTTGTTTTTTCCTATTATGGCTCCGATTCGGGAGGGTGTCGAGCCGTTACTGAATCAAATCTCAGAGGAACTGAGCAAGCTGCCGCCGATTCGCCGCTATGAACCGGAACCTGCTCCGCTGGCAAAGCCGGAAGAGATTCCGCGTGGAGAAGTAAAAATCACCCGGCAGGACGGTGTCTTCATGGTGGAAGCGCCTTGGCTGCTGCGGGTGATGCAGTCTGTCAATTTTGATGATTATGAATCTTTACAGTATTTTCAGCGAGTGCTGCTGGAGACCGGTGTGATTGACCAATTACGGAAAGCAGGCATTCAAGAGGGGGACACTGTCTCTATTTATGATGTGCAATTTGATTTTGTTGAGTAATTCAATATGTCCGCAGAAAGAAATGGACAGGAAAGGTACAAGATGGAACGTTTTTTAGAAAAGCCCTGTGACCCTAAATCGTTCAGTCCGCTGACGCTGGCATTTATTGGCGACTGTGTCTTTGAGCTTTTTGTACGAGAAAAACTGGTCTGTGATGGAAACTGTCCGGTTCATACACTGCACCAGCGGTCTGTGAAATGTGTTTGCTGCACGGCACAAGCCGCAGATTGTGCCGTGCTGGTCCCTCTGCTGACAGAAGAAGAAACAGCGGTGATGCGCCGCGGGCGCAATTCTCATACCAATCATGTTCCCAGGAACGCATCTGTGGCGAATTACCATGCGGCAACAGGATTGGAATGTCTGTTTGGCTATCTGTATCTGCAGGGGAAAATGGACCGCCTGCGTATTTTATTTCAGGCTTTGGTAGACGCAGGCAGTCAATCATAAGAGGTGGAAAAGAATTGCCAGGAAAACAGAAAAGTGTTGCCCAAACTATATTGTTGGATATACTAACATATGGAATAAGCGGATGTATATTTGCTGTCGCAATTCGGACCTTTACTGCACCTAATAAAATTGCTCCGGGTGGTGTTACCGGACTGGCTACAGTCATAAATTATCTTTTTCAATTGCCAATCGGTGCGGTCTCATTTTTGATCAATATTCCGATTTTTATTTGGGCATTTTTCGAGATAGGCTACAAATTGGTTACCAAAACGATTGCAGCTGCCCTGATCACTTCCATTGCGATTGACTGGCTTGGAGGATTGCTGCCCACTTATTGTGGTGACCCGATGCTGGCTGCTATCTTTGGCGGCCTGCTGGAAGGTGTCAGCTTGGCAATTGTTTTTATGCGTGGTGCCACAACTGGCGGAACGGACATGGTGGCACGTGTATTGAAGCGGCGTTTCCGCAATTTGAGTACAGGAAAACTGATGATGTGCGTAGATGTTATCGTGGTTTTGTTTTCTGCTGTGGTTTATCGCCGTATCGAAAGTGTGCTTTATGCAATCATCTATTTGTTTGTTTCCACTAATGTTATTGATGCAATCCTTTACGGGGCTGATTCCGGCAATGGAAAAGTCCTGTGGATTGTGACACAGTATCCAACTCAAGTGGCACAGCGAATCCTTAAGGAAGTGGACCGCGGTGTAACAGCAATGCATTCCAAAGGAATGTACAGCGGGCGTGAAGGGGAAGTCCTGATGTGCGCAGTTTCCCGTTCAGAAGTTTATCAGGTGATGGATCTGGTGAAAGACGAAGACAAAGCTGCTTTTATGATTGTCGGCGATGCTGGAGAAATCCGCGGTGAGGGGTTTCGCCGCTCTGTTCAGTCAGACAAAACATTGCCAGAACTGCTTCAAAAGCATAAAAATTGAAAGTATACTTTAATTTTTGTCGGAAAATAAGGACCGTACTGCACTGCTGATTTTTTGCAGTGGAGTACAGCCCTTGTCAGTTTTTATCAGTTTCAGTTTTTACAATCTGAAGTGTTGCAGTTATCCTGCGCATTCTGTGATTTTTTGTATTTCCTCTGACCGTTGTTTACAGAGTTATTGCAATCCTTACAATCTGAGCAGTCCTGGGTAGAATCTTTGCAGTCTTTGCAGTCCTGGGTGGATTTTTTGTATTTGTCGAAAGAATGGTTTCTGTTTTCCAAAATACTCACCTCCTTACGGTGATAGTATGAAACACGAAGGCTGAAAATATACAGAAAGAGGGATTAATTTGCATTTGCCGGTTTGCTTTTGTGAGCGGATGAAACAGCAGTTAGGAGACGAAGCGGACGCTTTTCTTTGCTTGTTACCATCAGCCAGCAAAGCGCGCTTTACGACTCAATCCGCTAAAATGTACGCAGGAAATGCTTGCGGAAGCGCTTCCTTTTCCGCTTGAGCAGGCTCCGTTTTCTCCACTTTCGTTTTATGTACCAGATTCATTTAAAGCAGGCCGGGAACCGCTGCATCATGCCGGTGCATTTTATATGCAGGAACCGAGTGCATCAGCCGCTGTAACGGCATTAAATCCGCAGCCCGGAGAACGTATCCTTGACCTTTGTGCAGCGCCGGGAGGGAAAAGCACGCAGATTGCCGGACTGCTGCGTGGAGACGGACTGCTTTGGAGCAATGAAGTTGTGCGCGGCCGGGCAAACATTCTGCTTTCCAATATGGAACGGTTAGGCGTATGTAATGCAGTGGTCAGTTCTTGTAAGCCGGAAATTTTATGCAAAGCGCTTACCGGATTTTTTGACCGAGTTTTGGTGGATGCACCGTGTTCCGGCGAAGGAATGTTCCGCCGTGATGAAGCGGCTGTTCGGGAGTGGAGTCCGGAGCATGTCGCGTCCTGCGCCGTGCGCCAGAAGGCAATTTTGGAAAGCGCTCAGAAAGCGGTTCGGCCCGGCGGAATTTTGGCTTATTCGACCTGTACATTTTCTCTGGATGAAAATGAGGGAGTAATTGAGAACTTTTTAATCAACCATTCCGATTTTTCCCTTCTGGATACCGGCTTGCAAAATGGTCGTTCCGCAATGGGAAAAGCGCGGCGAATCTATCCGATGGACGGCGGAGAAGGACATTTCATTGCTGTGATGCAGCGTGCGGGCGGGAAACCGATCACGACGTATGCTTATGAGACCTTTTCTGCAGCAGAATCTGCAGCACAGGAACTGTCACACGAAATTTACAGGAATCCACCTGTTGGGGTTCCTGCCCAATACAGGGATAAGCTTTACCTGCTGCCAAAAAGTTTACCTGCACTCAAAGGACTTGGTATTCTGCGTGCTGGAATCCTTTTAGGTACAGAAAAGCCAGTACATCGGAAGGGTGCTTCCCCGCGGTTGGAACCGGCTCACGCGGCGTTTATGGCAGCTAAACCGGAGCAGCTGCAGCAATGTGTCCTGTTTGCACATGATGATCCACGCGTTACGGCATTTTTGCACGGGGAGGAGATTGCCGTTTCTCCGGAATATCAGGGTTATTGTGGCGTTGCGGTTGCAGGTATCGTTATGGGATTTGGAAAATGTAAAGAAGGCCGTATGAAAAATCATTATCCGAAAGGACTGCGCCTGTTACGATGAAACTGATAAACAGGATGCATACTGCTTTTCTTTGATGTTATATAGAGAAAACAGTCAGAATGTAACATCCTTTACATTCTTTTCAATGCAGATATGGCATAATATAAATCGAAAGGCACACGACTTGTCAGATGTTTGTTTACGTGCTAAAATAGGAAGCAACCAAGAGAAAGAGGGCATTTGAAATGCAGGAGATCCGCTATGAACTGACCAAAACGCCAAAGAAGAAACCGGCACCGGGTGACCCGCTGCCGTTTGGCACTATTTTTACAGACCATATGTTTGTAATGAATTATAAAGTTGGCAAGGGTTGGTATAATCCGCGCGTTGTACCGCGCGCGCCGCTGGAACTTGATCCTGCAGCAATCGTTTTGCATTATGCACAGGAATCCTTCGAGGGTTTAAAGGCGTATCGGACAGCAGACGGCAGTATTCAGCTTTTCCGTCCGGACCGGAATGCGGCCCGTTTTAAATCCACAAATGAGCGTATGTGTATGCCGACGGTTCCGGAAGAAGATTTTGTGACTGCTGTCAAGGCTTTGGTGAAAACGGAAAAGGACTGGGTCCCGTCCAAAGCAGGCGAATCCCTGTATATTCGACCGTTTTGCATTGCAACAGAACCGCATTTGGGCGTGAAACCTTCTGATACTTATTTGTTCCTCGTGATTTGTTGTCCAGTTGGTGCCTATTACCCAACAGGACTTAATCCAGTGAAAATTTACGTGGAAGATAAATATGTCCGTGCAGCTCCTGGTGGAACTGGATACATTAAGTGCGGCGGTAATTATGCGGCTTCTCTGATTTCTCAAGAGACAGCTGAGTCCCTCGGTTACAGCCAAACCCTTTGGCTTGATGGTGTGGAACGTAAATATGTTGAAGAAGTTGGTTCTATGAACTGCTTCTTTAAAATCGACGGAACGATTTATACAGCTCCGACAGTTGGTACGGTTCTGCCGGGTGTTACTCGCATGTCCTGCATTGCTCTGCTGAAAAAATGGGGATATTCTGTTTCTGAAGAGCGCCTGCCGATTGTAGATGTCATGAAAGCATCTAGAGAAGGTAAGTTGGAAGAAGTCTTTGGTACGGGTACTGCCGCAGTCATTTCTCCGGTTGGTGAACTGCGTTATGAAGGCGAAGTTGCCCACATCAATGATGGAAAAATCGGCGAAGTTACGCAAAAGCTGTATGATACACTGACCGGAATCCAGTGGGGACGCCTGCCGGATGATATGGGTTGGACAGTAAAAGTTTGCTGACACTGTCTCATTGATCCATTAAAATAAAAAGCAAATGCCACCCTGCGGTGCGGGGTGGCATTTATTATGGAGGCAGCACAATTTATGCATCAGTATACATTTACGGTGCCGGAGCGGTATGAAGGCGTAAGTGTGCGTGGATTTCTGCGTGGGCCATGCCGAGTTTCAGCACGCCTGCTGGCGCAATGCAAACGAGTGGAGCATGGCATTACTTCAGCAGGTGTGCAGCGCATCGCTACGGATCATCTGCATGCCGGCGATGTCCTTACATTGCGTCTTCCGGAAGAGCGGGAGCGTTTTCCGGTGCATCCCAATGGAGCACCGCCGCTTTCGGTACTGTATGAAGATGCTTCTGTTCTTGCGGCAGATAAACCTCCTCACATGATTATTTATGCGCGTGCGAGCCAGCTGACCGGAACGCTGCGGGATGTGGCACTCACTTATTTGAAACAAAGGGATGAAACTGCAGCGTTTCATCCGCTTTACCGTCTCGATCGTGATACTACGGGAATTGTTTTGCTGGCAAAAGACCGCTATGCGGCATCGGCAGTCCCGCCGACGGTGAGAAAAATTTATTGGGCTGTCTGCGAAGGACTGCTTACCGGAAAGGGGACGGTAAACAGCCCGATTGGTCCAGCAGACGACAGCAAGGTTCGCCAGTGTATTTCCTCCACTCATGGACGGCCTGCCGTGACACATTGGCAAGCGGTTTTCGCTTCCGGAGGGCATACCTTAGTCCGCTGCATCTTGGAAACTGGTAGAACACACCAAATTCGAGTTCATATGGCATCTATCGGGCATCCGTTGGCTGGAGATGACTTTTACGGAGGCAGTCGAAATCTGATTAGCCGTCAGGCATTGCACTGCGGTACCGTGAATTTTGTTTCCCCCTGCGGAGGAAGACAAAACATAACTGCGCCGTTTCCAGCGGATTTCCGCCGCCTTTTATACAGGCTGAGGATTCCATTGGATAGACCTCTGTAGTATTTTCCCATTCAGCATGGTATAATGAAATTGCTTTTGAGTAAGCAATTTTAGACTTTTGAAGTGAAGGGAATATAAAATGAAACAAATTGCAAGCTTTAGTGTGAATCATGATAAGCTGACGCCGGGTATTTATACTTCCCGCATTGACGGAGATATTACTACCTATGACATTCGCATGCGGGTACCGAATCAGCCTCCATTTTTAGATCAGGCAGCGCTGCACACAATTGAACATTTATTTGCAACGATTGCCCGCAATAGCCGTTTTGCAGACTCTATTATTTATTTTGGGCCAATGGGATGCCGAACAGGATTCTATCTTCTGGTGCGTAATTTGCCGCCAGTCAAAGCAATTACGTTAATTCAGGAAACGTTTCGTCAGATTGCAGACTGGACTGGTGAAATCCCGGGTGCCAAACGGCAGGAATGTGGTAACTACAAGGAACATGATCTTGCTGGTGCTGTGAAGGAAGCTCAAAAATTTTTGCCCGTCATTGCAGACTGGACACCGAAAAAATTAATTTATAAAAAGTAAAATTACAGGGGGAAAGCGGTCGATTATCTGCAAAAAAGCAGGTTTTATATACAGAAATAAATTTACCCGGTCTTGTCAATAAAAGATTGGTTTTTTTGTCGATGAAAAAAGATTGCAATTTTGTAACTTTTGATTTATAATGGATTTTGTTTCCCTAAAATAGATTAAATGTAAAAATTAGGAAGGGCAAAATTGTATGCAATTTAAAAAGAAGTCTTTTTTCTATCGGTCGGCATTCCATGCATTATCGCAGAAAGAAAAATTATCCCAGCAACGGTTAAAATGCACGGTACACATTGTACTGCCACTTTTGGCTGCTGTGCTGGTGGCAGGTTCTGCTTACTCCATTCATGCATGGACAACACAAGTGCATGATGCCCAGTTAAAACTTCATCAGTCAGCATTTTTACAGACAACAGCAGGAATGTCTCCTGACGGCCAGCCGCCCCTGCGCTTTTCACTTTCAGACGGTCCTGTTTCCCAAAAAACAAGTGCAGCTAATCTTCTACTTGCGGCCAGTATGCCTCCTGTCAAGCAAAGGGCTGCCGGTTTGTATGTGGATGATCAGTTTATTGGTGCTGTACAAAGCGATGAAAAGCTCAAGTCCATGCTATCCAATATTTTGCAGAATGCAAAAGATAGAAATAACTGCAAGGATGCACGATTTTTAAACAAAATACAGATTATTAACCGAGAATATAGGATTACTTCAATTGCAACGAATGATGCAATGATGGTGCTTCTTTCTGGTGACCGTGAACCAGTGAAATCTTATACGGCTGCACGAGGAGATACAGTCCAATCCATTGCACAGAAAAATGGTATTACACAGCAAAGCCTTGCCCAAGCCAATCCGAATCTTTCCATGCAAAGTCTGCATCCCGGTGACGAAATCAGGCTTGAGCCGGCTCGGAAAGTCCTGTCGATTCAAACTATTCGGAAAGAAAAAGAAACAACCAACATTCCTTTTCAAACAGAGTCGGTTCCTGACGATGCGCTTTTTGTGGGGCAAATGGCAACGAAGTCCAAAGGGTCTGTGGGACAGAAAATGACGACCTATGAAGTAACGTATGTAAATAGCGCAGAAACTTCCCGGAAAAAGCTGGCTGAAAAGCAGGAAAAAGCACCGGTGGCAAAAGTAGTGCAGACTGGTACGAAAATACGTGCAGGTTTTGCTACAGGCTGTTTTCTCTGGCCGACTCCCACATTGACAGAAATCACTTCCGGATATGGGCCAAGATGGGGAAGTTTTCATTACGGCCTCGATCTTTCCGGCCCGGATGCCATGGGGCAGCCGATTTGTGCAGCGGACGGTGGAACTGTGATCTTTTCTGCTTTTGATGACAGTGGATTTGGAAATCATGTCATTATTGACCACGGAAATGGATTCATTAGTATTTATGGACATGCAAGCAAATTGTTAGTTAAAAAAGGGGAAAAAGTGGCGCAGGGCCAGTTGATTGCACTTGTTGGCAGTACCGGATTTTCAACAGGCCCGCATTGCCACTTTGAAGTTCATAAAAACGGAGAAAAAATTAATCCAACCAATCTTGTTTCCATCAATCTGATGAAAACAGTTTCCTACCTTGGCCGGAAAACTTCGGCAGCCCAAATTCAGCAAATGGTCGATGCCGCACGAAACACCCAGAAATTCAGTCTGTCTGCTTATCAGCAAATACAGCAGCAATAGGAAAAGCTTGTGAATATTCTTCAAAAATCGGTTGAGAATTCCATAAAAAGCATTTCTTTCTTTTCCAATTAGATTGAAGTGCTTTTTTGTGTCTGATTTGTGTTTAGAATGCTTTTCTGAGGCCAATTAACGGTTGACAAAAAAATGTTCTTGCAGTATTATCATATCGGATTTATTTTACATAATATTCATAATATTAAATTGATTTGAATTGATGGCTTTGGAGATGGATCCGGTTTTCCACTGCAACAGCAGTGTGTACATATCTATAATCCGGTATCTGTATGATTTATCTGAAGTCTGTATAATAGAAATGCTCGGTGTGGAGTAAATTGGTATGTGTAGACGCTTGATTTTTCACAAATTTGAGTCATACTAATTCTATCGGGCACGGAATACGGAAGGTTATTGAGAATGGAGTTGGCAGAATTTGGATAAATTCTTGATTAACGGTGGAAACCAGCTGCAGGGAGAGATTAAAATCAGCGGTGCTAAGAATGCGGCGATCGCGATTATTCCTGCTGCAATTCTCTCGGATGATGTTTGCAGAATTGAAAATGTACCTAATATAACAGATGTCAATGCGATGATCCTTATTTTGCGCGATATAGGAGTCGATGTTCGATGGGTAAGCCGTTCGGCACTTGTCATTGATCCGCGGCCGCTGGGGACTTATGTGGCTCCTTATGAGCTGGCTGGGAAGATGCGCGGTTCCTATTACCTGATGGGGGCTTTACTCGGCCGCTGCCACCATGCAATTGTTTCTATGCCCGGCGGCTGTAACTTCGGGGTACGTCCAATTGATCTTCACTTAAAAGGCTTTTCAGCACTGGGCGCCAAGTATTCACTGGAAGGCGGCATGGTAAATGTTTCGGCAGAGAAGCTCAAAGGTGCCAATATTTATTTGGACGTTGTTTCCGTTGGTGCAACGATTAATATTATGCTTGCAGCTGTAAAGGCAGAGGGCATGACAGTTATTGAAAATGCAGCAAAAGAGCCTCATATTGTTGACCTAGCCAATTTTCTGAATTCCATGGGGGCAGATATACGCGGAGCAGGCACAGATGTGATTAAAATTCACGGAGTGGAACATCTGCACGGTGCAGTATATTCAATTATTCCGGACCAGATTGAAGCCGGCACTTATATGGTCGCCGGAGCAGCTACACACGGCGATGTGACTGTGACCAACGTAATTCCAAAGCATTTGGAGTCTATTATGGCGAAGCTGGAGGAAATGGGACTTGAAATTACGGAGTATGACGAGGCAGTGCGCGTTCGTTATGTTGACAAATTAGAGCGGTGTAATATTAAAACGATGCCACATCCCGGCTTCCCGACGGATATGCAGCCTCAGATTACAGCTTTGCTTTCCACGGCAAACGGGACCAGCATTGTCAATGAAAGTGTTTGGGACAACCGTTTTCGTTATGTCGATGAACTGAAGCGTATGGGTGCACAAATTTCTGTGAATGGTAAGCTCGCTGTTGTAGAAGGAGTGGATCACCTGACTGCAGCACCGGTAAAGGCAACAGATCTGCGTGCTGGTGCAGCAATGGTTATTGCTGCATTGGAAGCACAGGGGACCACAGAAATTGAGCAGATCTCCAATATTGAGCGCGGTTACGAAAATATTGTGGAAAAGCTAAAGAAAATTGGAGCAGATATCCGCCGCGTTTCCGTTAAAAAATCGGATGAAGCACAGGCGGTTTAAAATTAGAAAATCAAAAAGATGCAGCGGGGCAGATGGGCTTTTTATGCAGTCTCGCTTTCTTTTGTGTTTGGGATGGAGGGCAGACCATTAAAGCATGGCAGAATTTTGTCCGCTGTTCAGCGGAAGCAGTGGGAACAGTTATTACATAGGTTCAGCAGAAGAAGGCATTCTGATGGATGCGGGCCGCAGCGCAAAACAGATTACGGAAAAATTAGATGCCTGCGGAATTGCTAAGGAAGCGGTTCGCGCTATTTTTGTAACGCATGAACATACAGACCATGTCAAAGGACTTCGCGTATTAGCGAAGCGGCTGAACGTACCGGTCTATGCTTCTTCTGGTACCATGCAGGCGTTGGAACGAATGAAAATTCTCACGGGTGAATTCCCTGCTCAAGTGTTGGAAATGGAAGGTACAGCATGCGCTGGAATGTATATTCGCCCTTTCCATACTTCACATGACTGCGCGGAAGGATATGGCTACTGTGTGGAAACATCAGATAACCATCATGTCGCCTTTGCAACGGATTTGGGATATTTTTCCGATGAAGTACGGAAGCATATTACAGGTTCCGACCTTGTTGTGTTGGAGTCGAATCATGATGTCGGTATGCTGGAAAATGGACCTTATCCGTATCCTTTAAAGCGGCGTATCTTGTCAAAGCGTGGACATTTGTCAAATGCTGCCTGCTCGGAAGCTGTGACGGAATTGGTGCAAAGTGGTACAGCACATATTTTTCTGGCACATCTGAGCAAAGAGAACAACACCCCGGAGTTGGCGCGTGCGACCAGCCTGTGTGCGCTGACAGAGATTGGTGCACACCAAGGCAGAGATTTTCTGCTTGAGGTTGTTCCACGAGAGAATCCGGGAAAGGTTACGGTGTTTTGATGCAGAAAGTACAGATTGTCTGTATTGGAAAACTGAAAGAAAGATATTGGCAGCAGGCTTGTGCGGAATACGAGAAACGTTTGCGGCTGTTTGCAGATTTTAAGATCACAGAATTACCAGAAAGTCGTTTGCCATCTTCTCCGTCTCAGGCACAAATTCAATCTGCCCTCGAAAAAGAAGGAAATCATATCCTTACTTTGTGTGGCAGCGAGGAAATTATTCCTCTGTGCATTGAAGGGCGGGAACTGGATTCTTTGGCATTGGCACGGCATTTACAGAAATCAGCAGTAGAGGGAGTCGGCCGTATTTCTTTTGCGATAGGCAGCAGTTACGGGTTGGCGCCAGCTGTGAAAAAGGCAGGCCGGCTGTGTCTCTCTATGTCGCCTATGACGTTTCCTCATCAGCTTGCAAGGGTTATGCTGTGTGAGCAGATCTACCGTGCTTATCAGATCCTAAATCATGGGAAATATCATAAATAAGGCAATTCCATGAATGCTGCCTGTATCGAATCGATTTATATCATTGGTAAGGTATTTCTTTGCTTTGCCTTGCTTACTGCCAGAGGAACTGGAGGTAAGCGTACCTAAAAGAAACGTAGGCAAAATGGTTTTTACCTTTTCCATTTCCTGCAAAAACAGCTTTTCTTTTGGATGAAGTATTGATATTTCGGACCGTTTTGGGCAGAATGGGAAGTTTCTATTCAAAAATGATTGACAGTGACCTAAAAATAGAATAGAATAGATTATGTTCGATAAAGTAGTACAGTGATTTTTGCGGCAAGGAGGTGCAGTTTTTAAACAGCAGTCTTGCCGCATTTTTTCTTTTAAGTGGAGGTCGGGAAATGGAATTCACGAAGATGCAGGGAATCGGTAACGATTATATCTACATCAATTGTTTCCAAGAAAAAATAAAAGACCCTGCAGCACTCAGCATCCGCTTAAGTGACAGACACTTTGGCATTGGAAGCGATGGAATTATCTTAATTAAGCCGAGCCGTAAAGCAGACTGTGAAATGGATATTTACAATGCGGATGGTTCACGTGCTATGATGTGCGGCAATGGTATCCGCTGTGTTGGTAAGTATGTTTATGACCGCGGCATCTGCAAAAAAAATCCGCTGCGGGTTGATACGCAGAGTGGTGTGAAAACTTTGTATCTGCATCTAGAAAATGGGTCGGTGCAAAGTGTACAAGTGGACATGGGGATTCCAGTGCTGGTCCCATCTGAGATTCCGGTGCAGCTGCCAGGGAATCGTGCCGTGGATGTTCCCTATTCAGTGAGTGGAAAAGAAGAACGTATCACCTGTGTTTCGATGGGAAATCCACATTGTGTTGTGTTTGTCAAGGATGTGGATTCTCTGAACTTGGAAAAAATCGGTCCGGAATTTGAACATGCGCCGATTTTTCCAGAGCGGGTTAATACCGAGTTTATCCAGGTGGTAAATGATGCGGAAGTGAAGATGCGTGTATGGGAACGCGGCTCTGGTGAAACGTTGGCTTGTGGTACAGGTGCCTGTGCTTCAACGGTTGCCTGCGTGCTGAATCACAAAACTGGGCGGAAGGTTTTGCTGCATCTGCGCGGTGGAGACTTAACTGTTAATTGGGACGAAAAAACAGGCAGTGTTTTTATGGAGGGACCCGCAGAATTTGTTTTTGATGGAAAAATAGAAATATAGATTGAATGGGAATACTGCAGCGAGTTGGTGGACTTGCCTGCAGTATTGCTGTGAGTGGAAGGCCTTGAGCTTGCTGAAGGGGGAACTGAAACAGATGGTAAAAGTAAATGAAAATTTTGTTAAGCTGCCTGCCAGTTATCTTTTTGTGGAAATTGATAATCGGGTAAAAGCATTTCAGAAAAAGCATCCGGAAAAAGAGATCCTGCGTCTTGGTATCGGTGATGTCACACGCCCATTGGTCGGTCCGGTAGTGGATGCGATGAAGAGGGCAACCGATGAAATGGGCTGTGCGGAAACGTTTCGCGGCTATGGCCCAGAAAACGGCTATGCTTTTCTGCGGGAAACAATTGCTGAGAATGATTACAAGGATCTGAGCATTGAACCGGATGAAATTTTTATCAGTGATGGAGCCAAAAGCGATACGGGTTCTATTGGTGACATCTTTGGCTTGGAAAATGTTGTTGCAGTGTGTGATCCGGTTTATCCAGTCTATGTCGATACGAATGTGATGGCCGGACGTGCAGGGGAATTTGTAGAGGGTAAAGGCTGGAGTAAAATTATTTATATGCCGTGTTTGGAGGAAAACTGTTTTTTGCCTTCTTTTCCGGAACAAGTACCAGACCTGATTTACCTTTGTTTTCCCAATAATCCGTCCGGTGTCAGTATGCCAAAATCACAGTTGCAGGCATGGGTGAATTATGCAAATCAACACGGCAGCATCATTCTTTTTGATGCCGCTTATGAAGCTTTTATTGTTACACCCGGAGTTCCTCACAGCATTTTTGAATGCAGCGGAGCAGAAAACTGCGCAATTGAATTCCGCAGCTTTTCAAAGACTGCCGGATTCACTGGTTTGCGCTGTGCCTTTACGGTTATTCCTAAGGCACTAAAAATCGGTGATGTTTCCCTTAATCAATTGTGGGGACGGCGTCAGTCTACCAAGATGAATGGCGTCAGTTATCCGGTTCAGCGTGCTGCAGAGGCAGTTTACACAAAAGATGGGCAGAAACTCATTCGTGAAAACATTAACTACTATCATCACAATGCTCGCATCATCCTGCAGGGACTTAAAGCAGCTGGATTTACCGTTTATGGCGGTGTGGATTCCCCGTATGTTTGGATGAAAGTGCCTGCGGGCATGACAAGCTGGCAGTTCTTTGATGAATTGCTGGAGAAATGCGCGGTGGTTGGTACACCAGGTTCTGGATTTGGAATTCATGGCGAAGGTTACTTTCGCCTTACCTCATTTAATACAACAGAAAACACAGAAAAGGCTGTTCAGCGGATTGTTGAGCAGTTTCAATAAGCTGCAAGTAGAATCCCTCAGACCGACAGAAAAAAGATGTCCCGTGGCTGGGGGAATCGTTCTGTCCGTAGTTATTTATTATTGAACTTGCGGAGTGAGAAGAAAATTGACCGAAATCTTGTGTAGGAAACTGCAGAGGAAGAATACTAAAGAAATGACTGGTGATTTTATGAAAGCATTGCTGATGCTTGAAAATGGGGCAACCTTTGCCGGCACCGGATTTGGCGAAGAGCATGATGTTTTGTGTGAAGTTGTGTTCAACAGTGCCATGTACGGCTACCCGGAATTGCTGACGGATCCATCCTATGCAGGTCAGGGCGTTGTAATGACGTATCCAATGATTGGGAATTACGGAATCTGCTATGAAGATGCAGAATCTTCAAAACCGTGGCTGAGTGCCTATATTGTGCGCTCGGTTTCCAATGTGGCAAGCAACTTCCGCCGTGATATTGATTTGGACTCTTACCTGAAAATGCATCATGTACCGGGTGTTCAGGGGATTGACACACGTGCACTGACCCGCATTCTGCGGGAAAGCGGTACCATGCGGGGTATGATTGCTTATGGGGATTCCATAAATACAGAAGAGATGCAAAAGAAAATTCATGCTTATCAGCTGGTTTCCGATGTGCCGCGGGTTAGTGTTCGCGGCGGAAATGTTTACGGGGACGGCTCTGTAAAGGTTGCTCTAATGGATTATGGCGTCAAGAGCAACATTATTCGCTGTTTGGTTGCATGCGGCTGCACGGTCAAATGTTTTGCTTGGGATACTCCTTTTGAAGAAGTGATGAAATGGAAACCGGACGGTATTATGCTGAGCAATGGCCCAGGCGATCCTAAGGACTGCGGCAAGGCAATTGCTGAACTGAAAAAAGTTTATGCCGCCGGTGTTCCGACTTTTGCCATTTGCCTTGGGCACCAGTTAATGGCACTGGCACAGGGGTTCGATACCTATAAACTGAAATACGGCCATCGCGGCATCAACCATCCGGTTAAAGACCTTTCTACCAATCGCGTTTATATTTCGTCGCAGAATCATGGTTATGTTGTGGATGAAAAGACGATTGATCCGGCTGTGGCAAATGTCAGTTTTATCAGCATGAATGATGGCAGTGTCGAAGGAATCAACTACAAAAATGGAAAGTGCTTTTCGGTGCAGTTTCATCCGGAAGCATGTGGCGGTCCGCATGATACGCGATTCCTGTTTGACCGGTTCATGAAAGTTATGGGAGGTGGGAAACTGTGAGCAGGCGCCTTGAAATTAAAAAAGTAATCATTATTGGATCCGGTCCGATTATTATCGGACAGGCTGCCGAATTCGATTATGCGGGGACGCAAGCATGCCGTGCACTGCGTGAAGAAGGCATTGAAGTTATCCTTATCAACTCTAATCCGGCAACGATTATGACAGACAAGCAGATTGCGGATAAAGTTTATATCGAACCATTGACTACTGAGACGGTTAAGAAAGTCATTATCAAAGAGAAGCCGGACAGCATCCTGCCAACATTGGGTGGACAGAATGCACTGAACCTTGCCGTGGAACTGGAAGAGTCAGGCTTTTTAAAGGAACACAATGTTGAGATGATTGGCACCAGTGCGAATACAATCCGCATGGCAGAGGACCGCGAGCTTTTCAAGGAAGCAATGGAGCGTATTCATCAGCCTTGTGCAGACAGTGCTGTAGCGGAAGATTTGGAAACCTGTTTTCAGATTGCCGACCGTATTGGTTACCCAGTTGTTGTCCGTCCAGCTTATACGCTGGGTGGCAGTGGCGGTGGTATTGCAGCGGATAAAGAGCAGCTGGAAGAGATTGCAACGCTTGGTCTGCAGCGCAGCCGTGTGCATCAGGTACTGATAGAACGCAGCATTGCCGGTTGGAAAGAAATTGAATATGAAGTTATCCGTGACCATATTGGAAACTGCATTACAGTCTGCAATATGGAAAATATGGACCCGGTTGGTGTGCATACTGGTGATTCCATTGTGGTTGCTCCTTGTCAAACTTTGGCGGATAAGGAAACGCAGATGCTGCGTACAGCTTCCTTGGATATTATCACGGAACTTGGAGTTGAGGGCGGCTGTAATGTGCAGTTCGCTCTGAATCCAGACAGCTTTGAATACTGTGTAATTGAAGTAAACCCGCGTGTCAGCCGCTCTTCTGCATTGGCCAGTAAAGCAACTGGTTATCCAATTGCAAAAGTTGCCAGTAAAATTGCATTGGGCTATACGTTAGATGAGATCGAAAATGCAATTACAAAAAAGACGTATGCCTGCTTTGAACCGACATTGGACTACTGTGTTGTGAAAATTCCAAAATGGCCGTTTGATAAATTCATTGGTGCCAAACATACGCTTGGAACGCAAATGCAAGCGACTGGTGAAGTCATGGGGATTGCACCAAACTTTGAAATGGCCCTGATGAAGGCTGTACGTTGTTTGGAACAGAATCTTTACAGCCTTCGTGACCCAATGTTAGCGGATCTGCCGGATGATGAAATCATTAACCGGCTGCACAACATTGATGATCGCCGTTTGTGGGTCTGCGCAGAAGCTCTCCGCCGCGGCATTACGCCCGAAAAAATACATGAGATTACGAAAATTGACCTCTGGTTCATTGGAAAACTTTCGGCAATTGTCGATGTAGAAGCGTCTTTGCAGAAAGGGCCTCTTACCTGTGAACTTCTTTGGCAGGCAAAAAATTTTGGATTCCTTGACAGTACAATTGGAAAACTCTGCGGAAAGACTGTGAAAGAAATCCGTGCTGCCGAAGATGAATGGAAAATCCATCCGGTTTATAAAATGGTAGATACCTGCGCTGCCGAGTTTGAAGCGGAAACGCCCTATTATTATTCCTGCTATGGTACGCAGAATGAGTCTTGTCCTCAATCCGACCGGAAAAAGATTATGGTTATCGGTTCTGGGCCAATCCGCATCGGGCAGGGGATTGAGTTCGATTTTTGTTCCGTGCACAGTGTTTGGGCCTTGAAAGAACTCGGTTATGAAACGATTATTGTCAATAACAATCCGGAAACCGTTTCAACAGATTTCGATATTGCGGATAAACTCTATTTTGAGCCGCTGACGGAAGAGGACGTGCTGCATATTGTCCAGTTGGAAAAGCCGGATGGCGCAGTTTGTCAGTTCGGCGGTCAGACCGCTATTAAACTGGCAGCTGCGATTGAAAAAATGGGAGTGCCGGTGCTTGGTACTTCCAGTGACAGCATTGACCTTGCAGAAGATCGGGAACGTTTTGACGAGGTACTGAATGCCTGCAAAATTCCGCGTGCTGCTGGCCGGACAGTCTTTACCTGTGAGGAAGCGATTGCTGCTGCTCATAAACTCGGCTACCCAGTGCTGGTGCGTCCGTCTTATGTCTTGGGTGGGCAGGGGATGCAGATTGCCTATGAAGATGCCGATATCGTTAACCAAATCGGTATTATCAATCGGATTGCACAGAAACATCCAATTTTGGTCGATAAATATATTATGGGTACAGAAGTGGAAGTGGATGCAGTTTGTGACGGTGTTGATTCTGTGATTCCGGGCATTATGCAGCATGTGGAGCGCGCGGGAATCCATTCCGGAGACAGCATCTCTGTTTATCCACCGCAGAGTCTCAGTGATGAATCACAGGAAACCATTATTACCTATACTCGTCAGCTTGCCAAAGCACTGAAAGTCAAAGGCCTGCTTAACATTCAGTTTATTGTGAAAGATGAAAAAGTTTATATTATCGAAGCAAACCCCCGTTCTTCCCGTACCGTTCCCTATATCAGCAAAGTCACCGGAATCCCGATTGTTCCATTGGCAGTCAACACATTTTTTGGGAAGACGCTTCCGGAAATGGGCTATCAATACGGCCTGCAGAAACCGCACGATTATGTTGCCGTAAAAATGCCGGTCTTTTCTTTTGAAAAGATTACCAATGCTGAAATTAACCTTGGCCCGGAGATGAAGTCAACCGGCGAAGTCCTCGGTATTGCCCGCACCTATCATGAAGCGCTGATTAAAGCTTTTTATGGTGCAGGTGTACACATGATTCAGCATGGACGAGTGATCATCACCGTGAAGAACAGTGACAAACCGGAAGTTTTACCGATTGCAAAGGGTCTGTATGACCTTGGCTGGACCATTTATGCAACTGCCGGAACATCTGATTTTCTCAATGACCATGATATTCCAACGATTCGTGTTGCAAAGATTGGCACAGGGGAGCGTGACACGCTTTCCTTGACAACATCCGGAACAATTGACCTGATTATTAATACGCCGACTTCTATGGCGCAGCACAGCCGTGATGGATTTGCCATCCGCCGAGCTGCTGTGGAGTGTGGTGTTACTTGTTTGACTTCACTGGATACAGCAAATGCTTTTCTAACTTGTGCACGCCAAGTGCAGACGACACAGCTCAGTGTTGTGGATATTGCAAACGTCAATTCATTTTTAAGTCTTGTATAGCTTCTTGGATCCAAAAGATGGTTTATCTTTGTTGGATTCATTTGATTCCCTAGCTTGTTTCTTACAATTTATATATGACATAAAAGCATAG
>DHDR01000015.1 GCA_002399445.1 Ruminococcaceae bacterium UBA4871
AAAAATGCTTGACCATTACAATTTTCGATTTTGATAGGTTTATCCTAATATAGAAGTCAGCAGAGGAATGGTAATCATCGATAATAAAGTTGACAAGGCCACGCCCTTCGCCGTTAATTGGGAATCCGCATGATACTGCTGTGCCATCATAGTGGTCATGCTTCCAATCGGCGTTGCCAGAACAATCATGGAAACATCTACAATAAGTGGAGTGAGGCCCAAAAAGCGCAGCAGCAAAACACCTAAAATAGGAACCGGCAGTAATTTTAAAAGGGATAAGGACAGCAGTCTGCCGTTTCCCAAAAGTGTTTTCATCCGAAATCCACCGAAAGATGCACCAATACACATCATACTAAGCGGAGCGGTAAGATTTCCTAACATGGTAATGATGGAACACCCCATTGCCGGTATTTGAAAATGTGTAAAAACAATCGCCAGAACTGCCATACAGGATACAGTGCCTGGATTCAGAAGGCCTTTCAGCACGGCCTTGAGATTATTTTTACAGGGTTTTGTCCCTTTTGTGAGAATATGTACTCCGAATGTATAGATGAAAACATTATAAAAGAAAAGAAAGACTGCAGCAATCAGTAAGGCAGAGTTTCCGTAAAGGGACTGAAGAATCGGCAGTCCCATGAACCCTACATTATTGAATAAGGTCATGAGCTGGTAAACAGGATATTCCGACTTTGATACACGCAAAAGGAGCGGTAAAACAAAAGAAAGGAGAAGCAGAATTCCATAAGTCACAGCAGCGGCTATTACGGTTTCCGCCAAGTCTTTTGTCTTTGTTTCTGACAAATTTGTGACACTGGATAAAATAAGTGCAGGGTTCGCAACGTTCACAACAATATTTGAAATTTTTTCATTTACAAATTCTGTTAAATAGCCTACTCGGTAAGTAATGTAGCCAATGATCATCACAGCAAGCAGTATGCACATCTGTTGTAAAGCAACCACGTTAATTTCCTTTTACTAAAAACATATTCATGATTCGGCAGGTGTATTATTTTCCAGACAAAATCGGGATTCCACAATATGGGCAAGACATTCTGCGGTTCCGTTAACACCCAGCATACTGCTGTTAATTAATATATCCTGATGGTTCATATCATTGGGCAAATACCCCGTATAATGATGATGATAAGCATTTCTGGCTTTGTCAACCTTCATAATCATTTTTTTCGCTGTTTCAGGTTCCATCTGCAGAACATCTACACAATTTCGATACCGGTCATGAAAGGGTGCATAGACATAAACACGAAGACAATTCTTTTCATTCCCCAGCAAAAAGTCCGAGCATCTTCCAACCACAATGCAGGGCTGCTTATCCGCCAGATGTTTGATGATTTTTGCCTGTTCATTGTAGATGGCATCCTGCTGCTCTGTCGTGCCTGTTCCCAGAGGATAAGACATCTGAAAAAGATGAGACTTTGCACTCTCTTCTACATTGCTGACTACAGACTCAGGCAGCCCCAAATTTTTGGCGGTTTGATCAACGATATCGCGATCATAGTATTCAATGTCCAACAGCTCTGACAATTTTCTTGCAATTGGCCGTCCCAGACTTCCAAATTCTCTGGAAAGCGTAATAATATATTTCCCACCCATACTGCATTCCTCCTCATACAGTCGTTTTATAATTCCTTTCCTCCTTGGGTATACGTTTTTTCGCAGATTCAGTTTTCCGTTTTTCCGACTGAAATATTTGCGCACGGATGCAGGCAATGTGTCTTTTGATTGCGATCTGCAAATCAGACAAACTGTGCTCCTCTAATGCACGCACCATCATCCGATGTTCTACTTGTGCATTTTGCCGGGTTTTCACAGTTCCGCCATAAATAATTTTTCGATCCACCACCATATTCAGCGCACGCTCAAAAATTTTCAGCACTTGATTTCCGCTGGTTTGAGCAAAATACATATGAAACTGTCCATCCAAAACAGAAAATTTTCCCATATCATAAATAGCATGATCCATTTGCTGGATCAGCTCTTCCAAATGTGAAATTCCTGTTTCGGTAATCATGTATACACTGTATTTAGCTATCAGCAGTTCCATATCTTCTCGGGCATTTATAATTTGAGGAACAGGAATGTTGCTCCACTCAATAGCGCTCCCCATTAAATCGACAACGTCCGCTTCCTGCGGCCTTGAAACATAATTTCCCTTTCCTATCCGGTTCACAATCAGATTTTTTCCGGCCAAACCTTTCAGCGCATCTCTGATAACGGTCCGGCTAACGCCATACTGTTCTGCTAAAATGCGTTCCGAAGGAATTTGTTCATTTTCTTTCCATATGCCAAGATGTATTTTATTCTCAATATCCGCTTGAACGGCCAAATACAACAGTTCCATGTGTCCTCCTTCGGAGTTACTCCGACACGCTTTCCGCAAATCAATCGGAAATGTACACATACATACATGGATTGCTGCATTTCTGGAAAGTTATGGCGCAGACTCACCTGATAATGTCCAGCTGCTTCCTCTAATACAATTTCTTTGTCTAGTATAAAATAATGGTATCAAAATTGCAATTTAAAAGTGCTGTTTGGATTCGTATGGATTAAATGAATCCGCTGTAAGGAACCTGCGCAACCGCATGATACAGCCAGCGGATCAGCGTAGTAAAATCGAATACCGGTTTTTTTACCGCTGCTGCTACTGCATATGCATAAGGCGGCATATCACTGCATTCTAACAAAATTGCGCCTATTTCCGGAGCTGTCTGCAGGGCGATTTGTGCTTCCCGCACAACTTCCTTCATTACTTTTAGATTGTCAAAAGTACCACGGCCCTCCAGAATACAACTGAATTCTTCTGCATGGCGGAGATCACGGATTACCAGCCGCTCTGGTGAGTCAATACCGCACTGCTCTAATAAATAAGGTGTTATAGAGGATGCATCTGCAGTCAGTACGCCAATTTTTTGATCCGGACGCATCGTAGAAAGAATCCACGGAACCTGCAGCAAGCTGGATAAAGCAACAGGAACTTCACTGGCCGCGGCCGCGGCAGTCTGATAATTTCCAAAGAAACCGCAGGCGCTGCTAATAGCCCGTACTCCTTCCTGCTCCAGCTCCTTTACCGCTTCAAGAACGCCGGCTTTCACAGATGGATCCATCGTAAATAATTTTTGTACCGTAAGTCCGTGGACTGCTTTCAGCCGCACCGGAAAAGGAAAGGTATAACCATTGACAACGTTCCCAGGCAGCATAGGGTACCATACATCTTCAATGTACAGAATTCCAATGGGATATCCGGAAATATTCTGGCCCTTTTGCATCTTTACAATTTGTCCTGCTTTTTCCGGTTGAATAAAGCCATAGGGTTCGGTTCTTTGCATATCTGAGTTTCACTTCCCTTTGCCTTTAATATGATCTGTTATGCGGTCTGCTGCGCATTTGCAAACCGGCTGAAACTTAGCTTTTGAATATCAAAATCCGTTGGTTCCCCAGCTACAAGCTGTGCCATCAGCTTTCCGGTAATTGGGGAAAGGCATATCCCATCGCCTTCATGTCCAGCGGCAATATAAAAGCCAGGAATGGTGTCAACAGCAGAGACAATCGGCAAGTGATCCTTGACATATGGCCGCACACCTGCATAGCTGCGGATACAGTTAATCTCTTTTAAGCAGGGATAAAAGCGAATTCCACGCTCTGCAATGGCTTGCATAGCTTCCAGTTCCGAGCGAACGTCAAAGCCGCGGAATCCCCGGTATCCGCCTAACAGGATGTTGTCCGCTTTCGTATATTCAATATTGAACGCGACATTGTATTCTTCCACCAGCGGGCTTACATTTCTGCGGAAGTTGATACTTTCAAACTTTGACATCATATATCCAAATTCCATAACCTTATGCCAAACGATTCTCTCTGTCGGTTCGGAAATCAGATTCATCCCTTTTCTTGGCTGAATGGGAATTTCCAAACCGACTAAGCGGCCCACATCCGGTGCCCAAACGCCGGCGCAGTTGATCACCCGCTTGGTCAAAATATCCCCACGGTCTGTCTCCACTGCTTCCACTGCATGATCTGCTGACAAACGAATTCTGGAAATATGGGTATACGGATAAACCTGAAGCCCCTGTTTTTTCCCTTCTTCTACAAACGCAAAGCAGACTTTATACGGGCAAACGGCAATATCTCCCGGTGTCCAAATACCACCCAGCAAATCTTTGGCCAGAAAAGGCTCCATTTCCTGCAGGGTCTGTGCATCCACCATGTGCATATCATATCCATCTGAAGCCTGCCGCTTTGCATATGCAGATGCGGCCGCATATTCTTCCTCAGTTTCACAGACATAAAGACAGCCCTTACGGTCATACTCAAAGTCGTAAGAAAAAGTTTTTGCCAGTTCCCCATAATGTTGAATACTGGCATATCCCATCTGTGTATCCAGCCCCGGCGCTTTGTCACTAATGAGAGCAACAGCATCACAGTGACTGGAAGAACCGTTTGCAATATCTCCGTGATCAATCAATGCGACAGAGAACCCTTTTTGGCACAAATGATAGGCAACACTTGTTCCAATAGCACCTGCGCCAATAACCGTAACGTCATAAATCATTTTTTGATACCCCCTCCGCAAGTTCTCCAAAAGGGACGGGACGTACAGGCGGACGTGCCGTTGACCTTCCGGTTTGCCTTGGGTCAATGCGCAGCTCTTGGCATAAAATCTGCTGCACAAGTTTCTCACAGGTTCTGCCCTGACATGGACCCATGCCCGCACGGACTCTCCGCTTGACACCCGTCACATCCCTTGCCCCTTCGCGAATTGCCTGCCGAATTTCTCCCGCTGTAATTTCTTCACAACGGCATACCAACATATCATCCGGAAACTTTTCCCTGCTCATCATGAATGCCTTCTTTCCATGCTGCGCACCTCATTAATCAGTTTCAGATCCACTTCAACCGTGACAACCGGAGTATGGTCAAATGATACTGGATTTTGGACACGCAGCACTTTGCCATTTCCGACAGCCTCTCCCTGACGATTGACCACCGTAACCGTGCTGCCGACTTCTGGAAGCGGGTAATACTCGTACGGAAAAGACACACTTCCCTTTGTCTGGGAATACGACTTATCAATTACAAAAATCGCCATTCCCGGGCACTTTGCTACGCAGGCTCCGCATCCTTTACACTTTTCAGCGGACAGTACCGGTAAATTTGTTATAGGTTCTCCTACATGAATTGCACCGAACGGACATGCTGCTTCACACGGATTGCAGGGAATTTCCTGCACACACTCCACTACAGCTACCGGTCCCTGCAAAAACCGCTCTTCTGTTGGCAGCTTCTGCTTTTCCATTAATTCACGATAAGTTAAGTAACCCGTATCAATCAGCGCCACTAGCCAACCCCCCTATCATAACTTCAGGCTGTGGAGTATGGATCTGTTCCTGATAGCACTGCAGAACATCCTGTTTAGCTGCCAATCGTTTTTCGCCAAATGGTCCAGAGCGCAGGGAATTTACCCGATTCCAATAAAACTGTTTCTGACTTTCTGCATCTTCCTGACTGAGAAGGCCCAAAGCCTGTGCGGCTGCCACACCTGCAATCCGCCCTTCTTCCAACGCAACGCTGGCTTCTTCCACACCAGTTGCATCTCCGGCAACAAATATGCCCTGCACGGACGTCTCCATGTCTTGATTATGCATGGGAATAAATCCACCCAGCACCGGTTCAAATGCGGACGCACAATTCATCAGTCTGGTAAGCTCAACCACAGGTTTCAGTCCGGCCGCCAAAGTAATCGTATCACATGGAATGGTCTGCTCTGTACCCGGAATCGGCTGGAATTTCTCATCGACCTCTGCAATGACCGCACCGCTTACCTTTCCTTCCGCATCGCCAAGTGCCTCCACAATGGTGTGTTTTGTGAAAATAGGAACACCGGCCCGTCTGATTTTTGCCGCGTGAACCGCATAACCGCCAATTTTAGGAGCAGCCTCAACCAAAGCGACAACATCACAGCCAGCCTGCATCAGCTGATAAGACACAATCAGTCCCACATTTCCACTGCCCAGCATCACAATCTTCTGCCCTGGTTTTACATGGTCCACATTTACCATCGTCTGCGCTGCACCGGCACCCATCACGCCGGGCCGTGTCCAGCCCTTAAAGCGGACGACATTTTCGGAAGCACCTGTTGCGAGAATAATGGTTTTTCCATGTACGGTATACAATTTTTTCCCGCCGTTTTGCAAAATTCGTTCAATTGAAACTTTATTTCCGGGAAAGACACCGACTGCTGTACTCTGCAGCCAGATTTCCACTTGACTTTCTGTAGCTTCCTTCACCAGTTTTTTCCCGATATCATATCCTCTGGTCCCAGAATAATGGGCACGCGAACCGAAAAATTTATGGATCTGCTTAAAGAGCTGCCCACCGGCTTTTAAGTTGAGGTCAACCAGCAAAACCGCCGCACCCGCCTTTGCCGCCTCTATCGCAGCAGCCAGCCCTGCTGGACCTGCTCCAACTACAACAACGTCTTTTTCGAGGATCATTTGTGTCCCCCCTTCTGCTCGAGCCCATCCTGTGTCTCCACAACCATTCCCTCCTGCACCGGTGTCACGCAGGTCCGTACATTTGGCTTTCCATTAACAACCATTACACAATCCGTGCATTGACCAATGGCACAGAACAAACCGCGTGGTTCATGGAAGCGCCGTGTGTACCGATTGATTTTAATTCCAGCCGCCAAAAGGGAAGAAAGGATAGGTTCCCCTTCCTTTGCCTGCACTGGTTTTCCGTCCACTGTGATAGTAACCGTTTTCCGTTCATCCTTCACGTCCAGTACGATATGGTTTTTTACACGAAGGCTCATCGAATGTTTACTCCTTTCCTGACACATTATTTTCAGGCAACTGCGACAAACTCCATTTCCACCAGACATCCGTCCACCATGTCTACACACTGTGTGCAGCAGCGTGCCGGATAACCATCTGTAAAGTACTGCTGATAAACGGCGTTCATTTCCGGAATCATTGTAATATCCTTAATATAAATCGTAACTTTTGCAACTTGGTTCATAGTGGTTCCGGCTGCTTCCAAAACCGCTTTGGCATTTTCCATCAATGCCTTTGTCTGTTCCCGAATGCCACCGGTAACCATTTCTCCGGTCACATCCGAACCAATCTGAGTAGTAAAAACAAATCCGCCTGCTTTTGTTCCCAATGCATAAGGTCCATGGCAGGGTCCGCATTTTTCAGAAAGAATTTGATTTTTCATTTTTCTGACTCCTTTTTAATTTCAAATTAGAATTTTATTCAAATTGAACATCACGGTTGACTAGGAACTCTGGACGTTCATGTTTGCTTAGCCGCTGTACCATTTGTGCCAGTGCCCTTTTACGCGCATCATAAAAAGAATCTTCCGAAAGGAAAGCTGAATGTGGGGTAATCACTGTATTTTCAAGTGGAAACAGATCACTTGTTTCGTGAACCTCATCTTCGATGACGTCAATTCCTGCACCAAGGATTTCCCCTGTGCGCAGCGCTTTCACCAAAGCCGCTTCATCCACAACCGGACCACGCGCCGTATTAATGAGGAACGCTGTCTTTTTCATCAGCTTCAGCTCTTTTTCGCCAATCAAATGTGTAGTGGACGGTATAAGCGGCGTATGGAGCGAAACAAAATCAGAAATACGCAGTAATTCTTCTAAAGTCTCTGCTTTTTCACAGCCATATTGAGCAAGATATTCCTTTGTTTTGGTCGGAGCATACACGAAAATTCGCATTTTCAGCGCATGCAGCAAAGGAACCATTGCCTTGGGAATCGCACCAAAGAACACCAGTCCAACCGTTTTTCCGCTCATCCGATGCATTGGATATCCCATAAGCGGATCCCAATTCCCCTGACGTACACTCCGGTCAAAATAGGTCATCTTCCGCGCCAGATCAATCATCAAGCCGACCGCATGGGTGGCAACTTCTTCCGTGCAGAAACCCGGTGTGTTGGTAACACAAATTCCGCAGTCCGTTGCGGCAGCTGTATCGACATTATTGTAGCCAATAGACTGCAGGGAAATGATTTTCAGATTTGGCATCTGCTGCATTTTTTCCCGGGTGATCTGTTCATATTCCACAACCAGCCCTGCCGCATCTTTTGCATACTCAGGAAGAGGTTTTTCCCCTTCCTTATCTTTTACTTCTGTCAAATGAAGATCCGAGACATTCCATTCCTCTAACAACTGATTTTCATAATCAAGTGTGTCATCAATGTTATAATATAAAATTTCCTGCATACCAAAGTCCCTTTCTCAGCGTTCAAGGTTCTGCTATAAAAGTTTCATGCCTGCACCTGCAGCGAACTTGATCAGTGCATAAAATCATGCTCCCGTTTGCTTTTTATTTACCTCGCTTTTTCCGTCTGGCAAATTGCTTTTTTATCAGTCGTTTTCAAAACATAACGCTGCCAAATTCCAGAAAGGAGGTTCCGATGTTTTCTGCGAACTGCACCGGACTGCAGATACCTGCCAGTTACTTTTTCCAATACTCTGAATCCTCTTTCAAACACCAGAAACACGCCCCAGTAAATTAATGCACATGTCACATAAGGTTCTAAGAATTTTTGGTTCAGTACCGCGTAGTTTTTTGCAGCTCCCATCATTTCCAAAATAGTAACCATATAAGTGAGGGACGTTGCTTTTAACAGATTGACAAAATGGTTCCCGAAGTTTGGTAATGCAATAACCGCCAGCTGAGGAAGTACAATTCGGCGCATACCCTGCCATTTGGTAAACCCGATAGACTCGCACGCCTCCATCTGTCCTTTCGGCACTGTCTCAAGCGCTGAAACAATCATGTCACACATATAAGGGGCATAAGAAAGTCCCATGGCTAAAATTGCAAACAGGAATTTTGGAGGGTTGCGAATGTCATAGGTAAAGTCAAACAGACTCGCAATTGTCCGCATAACATCATCTATGGAATTATTGAAAATATAAAGAAAGACCAAAATCGGAATGCCTTTCAAAAAAGAAATCAAGATGGACAAAATTGTACGGATCACACGCACTTTGCAAAGCACACCAAAGCTTAACAAAATTCCGCCGATTAAAGCGAAAGCAACCGCACCCAAGGTCAATAGCAGCGTTACCGGGAGTTTTTCCAAAATTGGCTGAAAACAAGTAAGCGCAAAGCTAAATGAAAACACAGTATTCTACTCCCTTCCTAAGCGACGTCTTTTATGAAAAAAGACTCTTTCTGCGATAAGATGCATTTCCTTTATTGAGATGATCGGAAATGATGTTGGAAATAGAAAGGATAATCAAACCCATTACCCAGAAAATCACAGCGACTTCAATATACAATTCTTTCTGTCCGACACCATAGTTGTTTTTGCCCAACTGAACTGCTTTTCCCATGATGTCATATACGCCGATCACCATCGCAATGTGGATCTATATTAAATAAGTGGA
>DHDR01000033.1:0-25327 GCA_002399445.1 Ruminococcaceae bacterium UBA4871
AAAATGCTTGACCATTACAGAATTTACGGTTGACTGCAATACATACAAATTGTACAATAAATATATTGTTTTTAAGTGAGGAGGAAGTTTATTCATGGGATTTTTCAGTTTAAAGGCAAAGTGTTCCATATGTGGAAAAGATATTGGGCTAAACCGTTATCGACTTTCAAAATCAAAAGAATGGATATGCCCACGCTGCATAAAGTTAGCTGGTGGTCCCAAATACGTTGATGTTTACCATATGACATCAGAAGATATTAAAAAGCAAATAGAGGACCCGTCTTTGCGAGTAAATTGTTGCCCTAACATTTTGCCTGAGAAAGAAAGAAGAATTGTTCAAAACAGAAAGGCAGGAATTGCATGCTGTCCAAAGTGCGGTTCTCAATCAATTCAGGCTTACAAAAAAGGATTTAGCGCTGGAAAAGCTGCCGTTGGTGCATATCTTGTAGGGCCGTTGGGTATTGCCGCCGGAGGAATTGGCTCAAAGAAGACTGTAGTTGTATGCCTTAATTGTGGGCACAAATGGAAATTGTAAATTAGCAGTTAGCTGAAATATGCGAAAGCGGAAAGGACAATTTATAATGGGTGCATATGGTTCGCCTGAGTTTTTGCCCAAAAGTTCACAAAATTCGCAGCCCTATCAGTCTCCACAAATTCCTAAAAGCCCAAAGAAAAAGGGAACGAATGGGTTAAAATTCTTGTATGTTATTTTGATAATTTTCTCAGTGTTCTTTGCAATAGCTTTTCTGGGCGAGATTCAGGGCAATGTTGCTTTTTCACTTTCATATCTGGCAAATGCCGTTTTTCTGGCTATCGCGTGCAGGATGGTTCACACTAACATAGACAGCAGAAATGTTGACAACCATCATGCAAACGCAAGGCTGCATAGAAAAGCTGTTCATAGTCTGAAAAAGACTGGGATGCGCGTTGGTTCGTTAACACCCGAATATGTAATCAACTATTTTTTAATTCACCCGATAAAGACTCATAGCAACGGTACAATTGCAGCAACAATTTTTGTCCCGTTCATAGCTTCCATAATCGTTTGCAGCGCATTTCCGTCAAGTCCTAGCACTGTCCCAACTGCCAAATCTGTTGCTGCAAGTTCGGCACAAAGTTCTTCACAAGTCAATAAAGCATTTGTCAATTCAAGCAACACACCAGATTCAAGAAAAGTTCAATCATCAAGTCAAGTTGAAAATGCATCAGGCAATATTTCAGCCTATAAAGCATCATGCAAACCGTATACATACAAGCAGATTGCAAGGAATCCCAATCAGTACATGGGCAAACAAGCGAAAGTGACAGGAGAAGTGCAGCAAATTGAGCAAGCTAATGATGGAAGTGAAGTTATTTTAATTGCAATCACAAAGGATCCAGATGCAGATGCATGGACTAACGCCATATACGCCACGTACACGCCTAAAAACGATAATGAGAGTAGAATACTAGAAAACGATATAATCACGTTATACGGCACGCTAGACGGCATAGAAGATTATACAACAGTGATGGGAGATACAAAGAGTGTTCCAAAGCTAACAGCAGAGTACAGAGACATAAAAAATTGATATTTTCAGAGCATTTTCGCGTCGAAACAGAATGTTGCGACATAGTGTTTATTTAACCTAACTTAACCTAACCTAACCTGTGGATACCAATGGTTATCGTTTGGTTGTCACAAGGTCTGTCATTGTAAGTATATCCTTTGTGTGGAAAAATAATGGTGAATTAATTTATTTGGAAAACAGTGAGAAATTATGAAAATATACTGGCAAAGAATGAAAGAACAGAATCATGCGGAAGAAAATGGACTGGTTGGAGAACCAAAAAAAAAGAATAATAAAAATGTAGGTTGCTTGTCCATCATTGGCGCGGTAGTTGTTGCGCTACTTATAATTCAATTCGTCCCCGGATTTGTTGTAGGATTCAAAAACGGACTTGATAATTCCAAAAAATCATCATCTTTCGTATCAAGCGTTTCTATTCAAATAACAAAAGGAAAGTACAATAAACTCCATGATGGAATGACTTATAATGAAGTTTGCAAAGCTTTAGGCAGTAAAGGCAAGCAAGAGGCTGATGCAAAAGCAAGTGGGTATTCATATTCTTCTTATATATGGGGAAGCGGAATGAAAACGGTAATTGTTACATTTGAAAACGGAAAAGCTAATACAATAAGTGAAACTGGTCTTGACTAAAATTCAGTTTTCCACATTGTTTAAAAGCTCTGCTATTGGAATGTGCAATGCCTTTAAATCTCTCCATATTGGAATTCAATAGAATGCAGTCCTGTGTCAAAATTTAGTGCAAGTTAAAATGGTTCAGCTATTCCTCTTTTTGTCTGGATAATTTTCTCACTTTAGTTCCCACTGCCTATCAATAAATCTAAAGCTCGAAATATTAAATGGAATAGACTTCATTAACAAAAATTAGAAAGTCTTACAACATCAGAACTGGGATTCCTTAACAACTTTCCGGTCAAAATTGATCATAACAATCAAGAAGTCATGATTTAAAGAAGTTTTAAGCGCTCACCGCGAAAAACCATTTTAAGTTGTGGCTTTTTTGTTTTCAATTAAAACCTTAGCTCCTAAAAAACGTACGGTAAATTTTGATGAAAGTGGTTATGCACGCATAAATTCTTTCAATATCAATAAAATACAACCTTTGTGCAATCAAAATACAGTACAAAGCGACTTTAATAATCATTTTTATCAACCTGTGGAGAAGACAGAAACCGATATCAGGTACTAAAAAGCAGGCTGCGCGCATACACTTTTAACAACTTTTCAATCTGAAAACTTCATCTGACGATAAATTTTAGCTTTTGTGAAACGTCAGGTAATTGCAGTGGATGACATGATTGAGGCAGCAAAATGGCAAACGACAGCACAGAGAACCGCTTGAATGTCAGATTGACAGAGAAGCAAAAAGCAGCATTCCATAAAGTACTGAAAATTGCCGTTTATAAGGAACTACATAGAAAAAATAAAATTTCAACTGAGCAACTCAGCAAATTGATTAAGATGCAGAATGGATAGAACCGCTTATGCAAATAATTTGGTACTGCTGTAATCGTATCAGCTTATTTTATGGGAAAGGATGTTCGCTGCATGGATCAAAAACTGTACGTTGCTGCCTACTGCCGCGTTTCCACAGAAAAGGATGATCAGGTGAATTCACTTCTGAATCAGCAGCGGTACTTTACTGAATTCATCAGCAGCCATGAAGACTGGATATTCTACCGTGTATACTTTGATGAGGGAATCAGCGGTACTTCTGTGAACAAACGAGAAGGTTTTCATCAGATGATGACTGACGCCGAAAGTAGGAAGTTCAGTCTGATACTGACAAAAGAAGTCAGTCGTTTTGCGCGTAATACTGTGGACACGCTTTCCTATACACGCAAATTAAAGCAATTGGGTGTGGGCGTGATCTTTACTATCGACAACATTGATACGCGCGACAATGACGGCGAACTGCGGCTTTCCATTATGGCAACACTGGCGCAGGAAGAAAGCCGGAAAATTTCCGAACGGGTAAAATGGGGGCAAAAGCGCAGGATGGAACAAGGGGTAGTTTTTGGGCGCGATTTGCTGGGTTATACGGTGAAAGACGGCCGTCTGACTGTCAATCAGGACGAAGCCAAAATTGTGCGGCTGATTTTCCATAAATATGTCAATGAAGGCAAGGGAACGCACATCATTGCGCGAGAACTGCAGGAAGCAGGCATTGCACCGAAGCGGTCGAGGGAATGGTCGAATACGGTGATTCTGCGGGTACTGCGAAATGAAAAATATGTAGGGGATTTGTGCCAGAAAAAGACGTTTACGCCGGATTATTTATCACACACCAAAAAGTACAATAGGGGAAACGAAAAAATGGTTTACCTAAAGGAGCACCATGAGCCGATTATTGACAGAGATACCTGGAATCGAACGCAGGAGGAACTCAAGCACCGCTCGCCTTCTGCGGAGCAAAAGGCCAAGTATTCCAACCGATACTGGTGTTCCGGAAAGATTTTCTGTGGCGAATGCGGCCGGCATTTTGTCAGCCGAACAAAGAAATTAAAAAGCGGGGCAGTTTACAAAGCATGGCGCTGTTATGCTGCCGCGAATCATGGTCAGAAAAAGACCGACGAATTGGGTGATGAGATTGGCTGCAACAGTGAATCTATCAATGACAAAGTATTATGCTTTTGTATCGCTTCTGCATTAAACAAACTCCAGGTGAACAAAGAAACGCTGAGGCAGGAAATTCTAAAAGAACTGGCGCTAGTGACAAGAATAAAGCAAAAAGACAGCCCTGCCGCTCTCTATAAGAAAATAGCAAAATTGGAGAGCAAGAAGCGCCATGCGATTGATTTGATGCTGGACGGAACGATAACCAAAGAAGAATTAAAGCAGCAGAAAGCAATGTACGATGCAGAAATCGCAGACTTACAAGGAAAGATTAACGCACTGGAAGATAAGAATACAGCACAGCAGGAGCAGACGGCGGAAATACAGAGCTGCTCAGAAGCGTTGGACGGAATCGGAAAGCTTGATGCCGACAATGAAGCGATGTACCGCGATTTGGTGAATAAAATCGTTGTATACAATGGCCATTATGCAGTCATCTGGTTTCGCTGTATTCCATTTGGTATAAAGCTGCATTATCAGGTCAGCGGTCGCGGAGCCAATTATCAGGTCACCGTTGACGAGGTGACTGTGGCAGAGGTGGAACCACAGCAAAGCCATGACTGAAGATAACGCAAAAATCAAAGTTTTCGCCAGCCTTGTTCACAAGGCTGCGGGTGTGGTCAGCGCCCACGGTCTTGACCGTGAAGGCGCTGACTGAACTTTTAGTAAAATAGTTATGGTAATTAGTAGATAGGCAATAACGATACAGATATAGGAACTGAGGAATTAGCCCATCTGGAAATGATTAGCACAATTGTTTATCAGCTTACACGCAATCTGACACCGGAACAAATTAAAGCCGGCGGATTTCAGGATTATTTTATCAATCACACGACTGGTATTTACCCTGCGGATGCTTCCGGCGAACCTTTCAGTGCTCTGACCATTGACGTGGCGGGAGATCCGATTACCGATTTGCATGAAGACTTGGCAGCCGAACAGAAAGCCCGCACAACGTATGATAACATCCTCCGTTATGCAGAGGATCCGGATGTTCGCGATCCAATTAAATTTTTGCGTCAACGGGAGGTCGTCCATTATCAGCGTTTTGGTGAAGCGCTGCGCATTGCGACGGATCATTTGGACAGTAAAAATTTCTACGCCATGAATCCTGCGTTTGATAAGAAAGCATAACCTTTTTTGCAAATGCTTTTGAAAGTTTGAAAGTCATCCAGAGATGATTGTAAAACATTCCTGCCAAAAGCCGGAACAGTCAGCCTGCAGAGGGCCTACCGTTCCGGCTTTTTCTGAAAAATTCCAGCCATTCAGAAGAGCTTTCTCGATACCTGTCGACAGCTGCGCAAAGCACACTTTTTGTCTGTGTAATGCGAAAACATTTGTTGAAGAATTTCCATGCTGCCGATTAAAATTCATATTTTTTTAATTTCTATGGCATCTATTCTCAAGAAACTGTCAATATTGACACGTATGGTTTTATATGCTAGTATTTTATACAGAATTATACAGTCTAAAACTAAGAGAGAAAATTAACAAAGCAGAGACCTGTTGACAACTCGTCTGCTTTACTTGGTGCACTGGCATTGGGGTCAGTGCACCGCTGCTTGGTGCAAAATTAGAAATTTATGAAATTGGTTGTGTAGAATCATGCATATAATAGAGAAAAAGTCTCAGTTTCGCTTTGCGGACAATACGGAGGACCTATCAGAGACAGACAATTTTCCGCGTTTCCCGTGGCTGCGAAAACATCTCTTTCCCATTACATTGATTTCCATTACGATTTTGGCTTTCCTGTTACGGGTGTGCATGTATCGCTTTGAAAGTTACGACTTTGATCATTACCTGATTAAGTGGTATATGCAGATGCAGGCTGGTGGGGGACTTTTCGCACTCCGTCAACCGCTGTCTGGATGTAATTATACGCTTGCTTATTTAGTTTTGCTGACACCTTATATTGCACTGCATACTTCGGCTTTGGCCGCGGTAAAGTCCACCTCTATTGCTGCAGACTTTCTGTTGGCGGCATCTTGTGCTTTACTCATGCATACTGTTGTGAAATCGGACAAATCCCGCCGCTTTTGGTGTACTGTTGTATACACAGCTGTTTTGCTGTTTCCCAATACTTTCATTGACAGTGCTCTTTGGGGGCAGTGCGATTCAATTTATACTTCTTTCTGCATCTTTGCTGTATATTTTTTAATGAGACGAAAAAATATTCCTGCCTGTGCGATGCTTGGATTTGCATTTGCATTTAAGCTGCAGGCAATTTTCATCCTGCCGCTTTTTATTTTTGCGTTTGTATCTGACAATAGATTCCATTTAAAGAACATGCTGGCAGTCCCTGCGGCGATTATATTGGCCTGCTTACCGGCACTGTTGACTGGTTCACCGCTGTATATGCTCTACAAACCTTATAAAACGCAGGTAGGAGTATGTGCTTCCTTAGATTATTGCTGCCCAGGAGTCTCTACTTTTCTAGTGAAGTTCCCATTTTCCCTGTTTAAGAATGCGCAGATCCTCTTTGTTCTGACTTGCATGTTTGCAGCATTGCTGCTCCTTGTCCATACGCAGCGGCGAATGGACAAGATTCAATTACTGCTGATGGGTACATGGAGCAGTCTGTTTTGTGTGACATTTCTTCCCTGCATGCATAACCGTTACATATTTGTTCCTGATATTTTATTGCTGCTTCTGGTCTTTGCCGGCCGCAGCAAAGGGGATGCGATTTGCCTTTTCGCAGAAAGCACCGTTTCCATCCTTTCCTGGATGAACTTTCTGAAAAAGGGCTACACGCCGATTCCCATGCCGGTTTTAGCTCTAATCCGCTTTGGCTGTGTGCTCTGGCTAACACTGCGGGTCTGGCAGGAACTGCACTTTGGTATGGTGCCGGCTGACGGAACAAAGGAAAATTTGCCCCGCTTCCGCTGGCTGAATCAATACCTGCTGGGAATTGGGCTGGTTGGCATCACCATTTTTGCATTTGGCATCCGGCTGGCTTTTTATCCCTTTAAAAGTGCGGATTTTCTTTCCTTTGTGCAGAAATGGTATGAACAGCTGGAAGCAGGCGGCGGTCTGACTGCCCTTCAGAATCCGCTCCTGCGTTTTAATTATACGCTGCCTTATGTTATGCTTCTCAGTCCATTTGCCGCTTTGCATTTTTCTGCTTTAACTGCTGTAAAAGCCATTTCTGTTCTTGCTGATTATGTACTTGCTGTCGGCTGCGCTTTTCTGCTAAAGGCAGTTGTGCCTCCTTGTCATAGTCGGAAATATTGGTGCGCTGTTGTCTATGCGTCTGTTTTAATGATTCCCGAAACATTTTTTGACAGTGCTCTTTGGGGACAGTGTGATGCGATCTACGCTGCATTGTGCATTTTCTCCCTCTATTTTCTCATGAAAAGGAAAAATTTTTCTGCCTGTATTTTATTTGGGCTTGCGCTGGCATTTAAACTGCAGTCTGTTTTTCTTTTACCCCTATTCATTTTTGTGTTTTTTACAGACCGACGGTTTCGCCTGTATCATTTTGTTGGCATCCCTGCGGGAGTCATTATAGCCAGTCTTCCGGCTGTGTGCTGTGGTGCACCACTGTCCATGATTTGGCAGCCTTATTTGACACAAACTTCAAAGAGCACGCAGCTTTCCGCCAACTCACCGAATGCGGCAGCTTTTTTTGGCCGTTTGCCTTTTACAGAGATGCGGAATGTACTAATCTTTTTTACGATATCCTGTCTGCTGGTCATGCTGGCGCTGTTGCTGTATCGTGGGCGGTGCCTTACTCCTTTTCAAATTCTGCTGCTGGGGGCGTGGAGCAGCTTCTTCTGCGTCTGCTTTTTACCTTGTATGCATGACCGCTATGCGTTCCTGCCGGACATGCTTCTGCTCGTGCTGGCCTTTGTATCCTACAAAAAAAGCGCTGTCATCTGTGCTGCCACTGAAATAGTGGTTTCCCTGCTGTCATGGCTGTTTTGTTTGGAATTTCCCTATCAGCCGATTCCCATGCCTGCACTGGCGCTGGTGCGGCTCAGCTGTCTCGTTTGGCTGACGCTAAGGCTCTGGTATGTCCTTAAAAGGCCAGAAAAGGATAAGCCTTTAGAATTAGAACCTTTATATTCTCTTTCTGAATGACCATTCCTCTTATATTTCCATATTAATAAAGGCAACCGCCGGAAAGTTCTCTGCTTTTCGACGGCTGCCTTTGTTTTATGATGGCTTTTTTCTTAATGCTTTTGCAGATAAGTATTGATTTCTTTGCAAAGCTTTTGGATGCAGCCTTCATTGAAGGGGAGTTCCAAACCGGCAAGCTCGACCAGTTCCACATAAGTCTTTGTTCCGCCTGCCTTGACAAAAGTCAGGTAACGGTTAAAAGCTTCTTTCCAGTCTTTTTCAGAAGCAGACCAGAATTCCAGCGCTGTTGTCTGGGCAAGGCAGTAATCAATATAATACAGTGGAAAGGAATAGATATGGTGCTGGCGCTGATAGCCGCCGCCTTCGCTGAAAAACGGCAGATGGTCAAAATCAATCCATGGGCGGTAGACATGCTCCAGCCGGAGCCATGTGGCCTTACGTTCTGCAGGCGTCAGGTTTGGATTCTCATACATGGTGGTCTGAAAGTCATCTACCAGACAGCCGTAAGGAATGAAATCCAGTGCAGCCTCCAACTGATATTGATGGAATTTTTCTGCTTCATCACCGAAAAACAGTTTATCCCATGGGCGGGAAAACAGTTCCATAGACATAGAATGCGTTTCTGCACCGTCCATTGTCGGACAGGCGGTTTCACGAATCACCATGTTTCGGGAGAGATAGTCCGCGAAAGCATGCCCGGCTTCATGTGTCAAGACTTCTACATCTCCGACTGTTCCATTGAAGTTTGAAAAAATGAAAGGCGACTGATAATCCGGAATGCTGGTACAGTAACCGCCGCCGGCTTTGCCAGCTTTACTGTCCAAGTCAAAGAGTTTATTCTCCATCATAAAGTCAAAGAACTCGCCGGTCAGCGGATGCATCTCATGATACATTTGATTTGCTTTTTTGACCAGTTCCTGTGTATTGCCTTTGGGAGTGGGGTTTCCGTCTGAGAACAGGCAGGCATCATCGTACAGTTTGATGTCTGACAGGCCAAGGCGTTTTGCCTGCTGCTTTTTCAACTTAACAATCATGGGAACCAGGTCTTGCACGATCTGATTTCGATACTCTTCAATTTCCTGCGGTCCATAGCAATTGCGGCCAAGACGGTCATAACCAAGCTGAACATAATTTTCATATCCCAGTTTGTGAGCCTGTTCCGTGCGGTTTTGAATCAGTTCATCATAAATCTCATCAAAACGTCTGGAATTTTTAACGAAAAACGCACCTGATTTTTCCCATGCTTCTTTTCGAAGCTTCCGATCCGGTGAAGTGGAAAATTTGGTGATTTGGGAAAGATTTACCGTTGTACCCGCTATATCAATTTTAGCGGAAGCAAGCAGCTTTTCATATTCCGTGACAAGTGCATTTTCTTTCTTCATTAAATCAATGACAGCAGGGGAAAAAGACTTCAGACTCAGTTCAATATTTGTGAAGAAGAGTTTTCCTGTTAGCTTTTCCAGCTCTGCCCTATATTGTGTACCGGCAACTGCCTTATAAAAATTCTGCTGGTATTCCTCAAAAACTGGGCTGTTAGCATCAAAGAAAGCCATTTCCTTTTCATAATAGGGGTCCGTGGTATTCATACTATTGCGGATATAGGCAATGCTCATCATCGTTTCAAAATTTTTGGACAATTTTTCATGTTCCAGGATCAAATGATACTGTTCTTCTGCCGACTGACTTTTGGAGAATTTTGCAGTCAAATTCATGTATTCCTTCTCAATGTTTCCCAAATCTGGGCGGCGGTAAGGCATCTTAGAAAATTCCATTTTTATTCTCTCCTTTGGATAGTCCCATAAAATATTGTAACCATATTATAACACATCCATAAAGACAGCGGATGCAAGACGATCTTTTTATCTTGCATTTTAAGTTTCATCGTCTTATCGTCAGACATATACACGTAAAAGTAAGCATATTAACAAATATAAGTTATATTCCATAAATGAATTATTTATTTGTCATCATGTTACTTTAAAGACGTAAAATGGACTTCTAAATCTATAAAATGCAGATTTTTGGGAAATATATTGCATTACTCAATGCAAAGTGGTACAATACTACCTAAATTTAGATGGTAAATTGAAGTCTTATGATTTTAAAAATTCAGTCGCTGAATTTACAGGCAGACGCACTTAAAAATGCAATTTTCTAATTCGTCTCCCTAATAAGGATTTCGATCGATAAGTCAGACAATCAGATTTCAGCCGCTAAATCTTAGATAGATCCTGTTTTTAGTCATTCCTGTTATGTAGATTATAAAACAGATGGTACGGCTTTATCTGCTTGTTTTGACCGGAGGTATCAAGATGTTCCAGACTATTAAGTCCATGCGCGTCAGTGAACAAATTGTCAATCAAATACAAAGTCAGATCGTGGAAGGAAAGTTAACGGAATGTCAGAAGCTTCCCAATGAAACAGGGCTTGCACAGGAGTTTGGCGTCAGCAGGGCATCTGTCCGGGAAGCGCTGACGATACTCGAATCAAAAGGTGTGATAGAGAGGCACAAAAACGGCGGTACTTTTGTTTGCAAATATTGTCTTGAAAAGATTTTGGCTGCAATTGATATCCCCCGTAAATTAGATAGTGAAATGTTTGAAGATCTGTACGAAGCCCGTGAAATTTTAGAAATCAAGGCAGGAGAACTTGCCTGCCAACGTGCTGATGAGTTAGATTACATGAAAATGAAAAAAACGCTGGATATGATGCAGGAAAGTTTAGAGAGAGGCGATTCTGGAATTAATTCCGATGTCCTTTTTCACCAATGTATAGCTATGGCAACCAAAAATCAGATTATTGCCGGCATTGATCGCTCACTGGGAAATATGATGAAGGATATGCGGGTGAAAACGCTTGCCTATCCCGGCAGACTTGCACAATGCCTGAAAGAGCACCGTGCAATCTACCTTGCTATTCAGGAACGGGATTCTCAAAAATGTGTCGATTTGCTGCGGCAGCACTTCGGCGCAGTGGCAAAGATTCGCAGTGCGCTGAAAGTTCACGTATCTGCTGAACAATAAAATGCAACTGAAACAGCTATTAATCTATTTTTTATTATACTCATTTAATTAATAAAGATAGATTTAAATAAAACTATAAAAAAGCATAAAAGTAAAATTCATGAATTTCGGTGAAGAAAGGTGAGTGTTGATGAAAGAACATAAGAAACTAGCGGGAGTGGCAAGTCTTGCACTTGCTGCCTGCATGCTGCTTTCAGCATGTGGCAATAATGGCGGAGGAGCGGCTACGTCTGCAAAGAGCGCCAGCACGGCCAATAATACGGCCGGTTATGGGACGGACATCCGCACAATTGCGGCAACAGATTCCTCCAAACTTCCGGCTTCCGCGGCAAATCGGAAAGGTACATTGGTTATCGGCGTGGCAGACATGAGCGGCAAATTCAATTATCTCTTTTCAGAAAGTGCAGATGACTGGCATGTAGCTGTACCTGTCAGCGGTCAGTGTCTCATGAATAACGATAATAAAGGCAATTTAATTGACGGTACCGCCTCTATGACAGTGGATAAAGCAGGTTTAACTTACACATTTAAACTGAAATACGATGATAAATATTCTGATGGCTCTCCAGTAAAACCAGAAGACTATGTGAACTTCTTTAAGGTCATCTGTGACAAGTCTTATGATGGGCCAATCGACTCCTTAGTTCCGTATAATGTTATTGGGGCAAAGGATTATTATGATGGCAAAGCTGACGATATTTCCGGTATTAAAGTGCTGGACAGCAAAACCATACAAATCAAGTTGAGTAAAGTCAATACCAGTGCCGAGTATGCGTTAGGTTCTGCTTATCCAATTTCCACAGCGAAATATGGCAAGCTGATTCAGCACGGAAATTTAAGCGCTTTTAAGAATCTCGACATGACCAAATATATCACAAATGGCGCTTACACACTGGAAAGCTATAAACAGGGCCAGAATGCAACTTTGAAAGCAAATCCAAACTTCTGTCTTGGTGCACCGAAAATTCAGAATATAATTGTGAAAAGTGTTGCAGAAGGTACGGAAATGCAGGCAGTGACAACTGGTGAAGTGGATGTGGACGATGAAGTAACGGCTAACGACGACCAGATTTCCATCGGAAAAGCAGCCAAATTTGTAAACATGCAGCTGGAACCGACGCTGGGTTATGGCTGGGTTGGTCTTAACCACAAGAATCCACTGTTCCAAGATCAAAAAGTCCGTCAGGCTTTGATGTATGCAATTGACCGCAAAGATGTTGTGAAATCGGTTTATAGCAATTATGCACATGTGCAAAATATTAACCAGACCGCAGAGAATTGGCTTTACACGACAAAGGGAATCAACACGTATGATTACAACCTTGATAAAGCAGCCCAGCTTTTGAAAGAAGCCGGCTGGACAAAGGACAGCAGTGGAAACTTGACGAAAAACGGGAAGCCATTCAAATTTACTTTTACCGCAACAAAGGGCAATGCTGTCACGGATGTTTTGATTCCCTCAATGATTTCTTCCTACAAGAAACTCGGCATTAACATGTCGGCGGAATATGTTGACTGGCCGACCCTGCAGAATAAGTTTAAAAAGTTGACCTATGATATGTCCTTTATGGCATGGGGCTTGAATCCTAACCCAGATGATTCCTACGTTTATAAAACGGGTGGTTCGGAAAATTACCTCGGTTATTCCAACAAGGAACTTGACAAAGCATATGCAGCAGCTTTGTCAACGCCGGATAAAACTGCACGGAAAGCGGCTTATGCAAAAGTTTACCAAATCATTAATAAAGACCTCCCTTGCTTTATCATTTATCAGCGCAGCGACTGCATTGCATACAACAGCCGTTTCAAGACCTTCAAATGTTCTCCGTATATCCAGCTGTATCAACAGTATCAGAATCTCGAACTGAAGTAATTGATAAAATATAATCTTTTGAAAAAGGGCCACAATCGGCCCTTTTTCTAGGTTTTACATTACTTTTACAGGATATGCCAAGAAAGGATTTGAACGGTGAAAAAATATGAAACAGTACACAATCAGGCGTTTGTTAATTATGATTCCCATTCTATTGGGTGTCTCTATTATTGTATTTGCATTGGTTGCCGCGATTCCGGGCGATGTAATTGATGCACAGTTCGGAACTTCAAAACTGCCGGCTGCCAAAATTGCGGAATTAAAAAATGCATTAGGCTTCAATCAGCCGGTCTGGCAGCGCTATTTTACATGGCTTGGAAATGCTCTGCATGGGGATTTCGGGTATTCTTTCCAGTATAATGAACCTGTTTCGGCTGTCATTCACAGCTTTATCTGGAATTCCTTCCTGCTGGCCATTGTCTCTTTTGGTTTGGAAATGGCCATTGCCATTCCGATTGGCGTTCTCTCTGCCACGAAAGTACATTCTGTATTTGATGTCATTTTTACAGTTGTTGCTTTTGCGGGAATTTCCCTGCCTTCCTTCTTCCTTGCCCTTCTTCTTCAAAAAATCTTCTCTGTTGACTTAGGCTGGCTTCCTTTGGAAGGGATGACTTCTGTTGGGATGAACTTAACAGGAGGCGCTTACATAGGGGATGTTATTCAGCACATGATTCTCCCAGTTATCTGCCTGACGATGATGGGAATCGGCGGTATGATGCGTTATGTGCGTACCTCCATGCTGGAGGTTATCAATCAGGACTATATTCGGACAGCGCGTTCCAAAGGGCTTTCAGAGCGCGTTGTAATTTACAAACATGCTTTAAAAAATGCTGCAATTCCGATTATGACGTTTATCGGCAATGCCATTCCGGGATTGTTTTCTGGTGCGCTTATTACAGAAACGGTATTTGGGTGGCCCGGAATCGGCAAAATTTTTCTTACTTCCATTACTAAGCGGGACTATATGTTTATCATGGGTTATATCATGCTTGTCGCTTTGCTGATTATGCTTGGAAATCTGATTTCTGATATTTTGTACAGTGTGGCAGACCCAAGAATTCGTTTAAAGTGAGGTATGATGATGAGTAAGAAAAGTAAGAATGCAATTAGCGCTTCCCAAAACATTGTCGAAACTCCTTGGCGAATTTCCATGCGTAAGCTTCGGAGAAACAAAGTCGCTATGGTCGGCCTGATTTTCCTGATTGCTATGGTCCTTTTTTGTGTAATTGGACCTCTGTTTTCCCCTTACAGCAATATCACGGAAGTAGATATTGTCAATGCCAAGCAGCCGCCGTCTTCCTTGCATTGGTTGGGTACGGACACCAGCGGGCGTGATATTCTGACCCGCTTAATGCTTGGCGGCCGTGTTTCTCTGATGGTCGGCTTAATTGCAACTGCTCTTGAAATTTTTATTGGTGCATTCCTCGGCTGCGTTTCCGGCTACTATGGCGGTGCGGTAGATGCCGTTATGATGCGCATTGTCGATGTTGTCCTATCTCTGCCGGCTCTGCCGATTCTAATCATGATCAGCGCGATCTTCTCTGACAGACATGTTGATACCGGTGCCCGTATTTATTACCTGATGCTGATTCTTGCCTGTCTCGGCTGGGCGGGAATCTGCCGCTTTTTCCGCGGGCAGGTACTGACTGTGCGCGAAACGGACTATATGGCTGCGACAGAAGCAATGGGACTGCATGATATGCGTAAAATATTCAAACATATTATGCCGAATGTATTTCCACTGATTATTGTGACGGCTACACTGGAAGTTGGCAATATGATTTTGACAGAATCTGCCATGTCTTTCCTTGGCGTTGGTGTTCTTCCGCCATATGCAAGTTGGGGGAATATGGTGCAGGAAGGGTCCAACATGGTTGACTTTACTCTGCACCCGTGGATGTGGATGCCTGCTGGTTTCTGTATTCTTGCAACCGTTTTGTGCATCAATCTGTTCGGTGACGGACTCCGCGATGCACTTGACCCCAGAATGACCGTAAAATAAGGAGAGAAAGTCGTTATGGCATTTGTTGAATTTAAAGATTTGCAGACATGGTTTTATACAGATTCCGGTATTGTCAAAGCCGTTAACGGTGTCAGCTTTGAGATTCCGAAAGGGAAAACTGTCTGTGTTGTCGGAGAATCCGGGTGCGGCAAAAGTGTAACTGCGTTGTCGCTTATGCATTTAGTACAGTCCCCTCCTGGCAAAGTTGTCGGCGGTGAAATTCTGATGAATGGTGAAGACCTGCTGAAAAAAAGCCGTGAGGAAATGCAGCAGATCTGTGGGAAGGATGTTTCCATGATTTTTCAGGAACCCATGACTTCCCTGAATCCAGTCTTTACCGTGGGGGATCAGATCATGGAAAACCTGCTGGCACATTCCACCGTCAGCAAGGAAGAAGCCCGAAAAAAAACCATTGAAATGATTAAGACCGTTAATATCCCGCGTGCAGATGAAATTGTGGATTGCTATCCACATGAGCTTTCCGGCGGAATGCGGCAGAGAATTATGATTGCCATGGCACTTATCTGCAAACCACATTTACTGATTGCAGATGAGCCAACTACGGCGCTGGATGTTACCATTCAGGCACAGATATTGGATCTGATGCGTAAACTGAAAAAAGAAATGGGCATGTCTATTATGCTCATTACTCACGATCTGGGAGTCGTGGCCGAAATGGCAGACTATGTAGTTGTGATGTATGCTGGAAAAATTGTTGAAAAAGGCAGTGTTAATGATATCTTCGAGTGTCCCATGCATCCATATACAGTCGGACTGCTGAAATCCATTCCGGTTGTTGGTTTGACGAACCACAGCAAACGGCTTTATTCAATTCCCGGGCAAGTACCCAATCCAATTGATATTCCTGACAGCTGTTATTTCAGCGCAAGATGTGACCTGTGTACAGAACAGTGCAAGCATGAGATTCCGAAACTCAAAGAGGTCAGTTCCGGACACTTCGTTTCCTGCTTTGTAAAGGCACAGTAGGGGGGATTGATATGATAGATAATATTTTGGAAGTAAAAGATTTGAAGCAGTATTTTCCAATCCGCGGCGGTGTTTTTCAGCGTACAGTTGGCTATGTTAAAGCGGTGGATGGTGTATCTTTTAATATAAAACGTGGAGAAACTCTGGGAATCGTTGGGGAGTCTGGCTGTGGAAAATCCACATTAGGCCGCAGTATCATGCGGCTTTATAAAAAAACTTCTGGTCAAGTCCTTTTTAACGGGGAGGATTTTGATCAATATTCCCGTCGCCAGCTTCGGAAGAAGCGGCTGCAGATGCAGATGGTTTTTCAGGATCCATACTCTTCGCTGGACCCGCGGATGACTGTCGGTCAGATTATTGGGGAAGCACTGATTGATCACCGGATGGGTACAAGGACGGAAATTCGCCGGAAAGTAAAAGATACTATGGACTTATGCGGACTGCCGTCTTATTATGTCAACCGTTATCCGCATGAGTTTTCCGGCGGCCAGCGCCAGCGCATTGGAATTGCCCGCAGTTTGGTGGTAAATCCATCCTTTATCATCTGCGACGAACCGGTTTCTGCGCTGGATGTTTCCATTCAGGCACAAATCATTAATCTTCTCAAAGATCTTCAAAAACAAAGGAATCTTTCCTACATGTTTATTTCACATGACTTGTCCGTTGTGGAATATATCAGCGACCGTGTTGCCGTTATGTATTTGGGAAATCTTGTGGAGATGGCACCCAAAGAGGAACTTTATGCGAATCCACTCCACCCTTATACCAAAGCGCTGCTTTCTGCAATTCCGATTCCGGATCCAAAGCGAAAACACCACCGCATCATTTTATCCGGTGATTTGCCATCTCCGGCAAATCCACCATCTGGATGTAAGTTTCGTACACGCTGTCCCATGGCCTGCGAAAAATGCGCGCAGTCTGTTCCTGCATACCGAGATGTCGGTAATCACCATTTCGTTGCTTGCCATTTTGCGGTTAGTCCAAATACTGAAACAGCAAAGCTGCCAGAAGCTGCGAAGGAGGTATCATGATGATTGACTTTTTCCATCTTGGGCAGGGACCGAGGCCGGACCTGTTGGAAAAAGAATTGAATATGCGTGTGGCTATTCAAAAAAGGGCATCAGCCGATACAGCAAAACCTTTAGAGAAGACTTCTGTGCATTCTCCTAAGGACAAAACAGTCCTAAAAGCAGACCACAAAGATGTGGCAGCTATGATTTTAGCTCTCTTTCAAGTTCTGTTGCCGTGGATTGTTGGTGGCGTTGCAATCTTTTTTCTAGTCATCTTTCTGATTACTAAAATATAGGATGAATTTGTATTAAGAGTGCCGGAAGAAATAAAAATTTGCAAACTAAATCCGTGGGATTCAAAAATTTAAAAGATTTAGTTTTATGATTGAATCAAGAGAAAGTGAGTTCAGAGGTTAGTTGAACAGCAAAAGGGCTGGAGAGAATTCTCTCCAGCCCTTTTGCTGTTTTCGGTCTCCAATATTGCAAATGTCCTGAATTAGGAAAAGGTAATTTCTGTTAATTCAAAGAGCAGGGTTGTGCAATGAAAACATTTTACTTTTGGAAAGAACCTTTTAGTTTCTTTAAATGAGATCAATTTTGGAAAAGTCAATATCACCGTTTTCTTTTAGCAGAGATGGATCACAATGGACTGTCTCTACTTTTCCGATGAACATTTCGTGCGAACCAGTCATGACAGAATTGACGACAGAACATTCAATGTTGACAGGGCAGTCTGTTAGTATCGGTGCCTTTACTTTTTCACCATCTGCAACAGCTGCGCCGCATGCCGCCAGCTTGTCTTCATCTCGGCCGCTGTGACTTCCGAGATAATCAAACATTTCTTTTTGCTGTGTGCTGACAAGATTTACAACAAAGCACTTTGTTTCTTTAATCATATGATAAGAGTATCGGGTGGGGACAATTCCGACCATTACCATAGGCGGAGCATAACTGCAGTTTCCGCAGTAGCCGACAGCAAGCGCATTGTCTTTTCCATCTGTTCCCCTGCAGGATACGAGGACTTTTGGCATTGGCTGCAGGCAGGATTTTAGGTTTGCTTGTTTTTTGTTCATCATCAGACTTCCTTTCGTTTCAACAGATTCATTTTGATGTTTCACTTATCCTTTATTTTTACAAATGCAGATTATGATTAACTGCTCATTTTTGCTGCTTAAAATTCCAGAGAATCGCCTGCATTCAAAAGCAGACATTGATCGCCCAGCTGCCTTTTCATTTCGGTCATGGCGGGGAAGCCTGTACAGTGCAAAGGAACGATTTTCGTGATATGCAGTTTTTTCAAATATTGAATGGTCATTTGCGTGCGTTGACAATCAGCGTTCATCAAGTGCATGCCGCCAATTACCAGATTGATGTGTTGCTGTGGAAAGAGTGTGGCAATGTAATGAAGACAGTTTGCAACGCCGGGATGGCTGCATCCCAGAAACACAAAAAGGCCATCGTCTTCTATGACTAAAATTTGTTCATCCTGAAAAGAATCCCTGCAGCGTTTTCCCTTTTCTTTTCTATAAAATCCGTCTGGAATTGGTTCAAAATCCGTTGTGTAGGGAATTTGGGGGCAAAGTGTTATTCCCGACTTTATCTGCGTTGGCTTTTGTACGGGAATGACTTTGTCCTGAATCATTGGATGATCTGCTAAAGTCCATGGAATCCCAATTTCACGGAGGCTTTTCTCGTCGTGACCCCCGAAAAATCTTGGTTGAAAAGCGGCGGGGTGAACGTAAATTTCCGGAAGTGCAGCCGAAGGAAAAGAGGGAAGGCCTCCGCAGTGGTCATAATGGCCATGGCTGAGGACGATTGCATCGGTGCTTTTTAAATCTAAACCCATACGGGCTGCATTTTTGCAATAAACATCTGATTGCCCAGTATCAAAAAGAATACGGAAACCTTGGTGCTCAATCCGTATAGACAGGCCGTGCTCGGCAAGAAGATTACGCTTTCGAACTGTATTATTTGTCAATATGTCAATCTTCATGAAAACCTCCTCTTTATTTTATTACTCTTCCTATTATAATCTCGTTATAGACATATGTCAAAATCTCCGGCATCGTGAGACCATAAATATTGCACAAATATTAAATGGAATATGGCAATATTTATTGCGATAATGCTGAAAAACTAATTACATTTTTGATACACTTGACAAGCAATCTTTTTCCGACTATATTTGTAAAGAGATATTCGTTATATATCCGTTTATTTTATTAAGGTAAAGCAGCTAAAAAGTTAAATGCACTATTTTATTTAAATCCAGATTTACGATCTGGCTTTTTTATGGGATGCAATTGTAAAATAAATTTTTGAAAGAAGGGCAATGATGGGGCGTTCGTTTCTTGTACATAATCGTAGCCGTATTTTAGCAATGGTATTAGCAGCTTCTTTTGTTGCAGTTTCAGCTTCTCCGGGGGCTTATGCAGAAGGAAGCGTTGACACACTGAAAAACCAGCAGACACAGTATACTCAGCAGCAGCAGGAGAACAACGCAAAATTGGCAGAGCTTCGAAATGATGCAACGCAGAAAGAAGCGTATGGAGCTACCCTGCAGTCGCAGTTAGATGCTATTGAAGAGCAGATTAATGGTTACAGCAATCAGATGACCAATCTGGACCTGCAGATTCAGCAGGCGGAAGATGAAATCTCCAAGAAGCAAAAACAAATTGATGCCGATAATCAGAAACTGAAGGAACGTCTTCGGGCTTTGTATATGTCCGGAGGTGCCAGCAATTTAGAGATTCTCCTTTCTGCTCATAATTTGGTTGATTTATCCGATAAATCGGAAGCAATTACAATGGTCACAGAACATGATACAACATTGATTAATCAATTGAAATCAGAGAAAGCAGCTGTTCAAAAAGCGAAGGAATCCATTCAGTCTAAGCGTCAGCAAGTTACAGATGCTAAGTCGGATTTTGATGCCAAACATCAGCAGCTTTCTGAGACTTTGTCAGAGACACAGCAGTTCCTGCAGAAGGTGGGTGCACAGGAGACTAGTCTGCAGGCCCAGAATGCTTCTTTGGATGTTCAGGCAGCAAAAACGGCAGCGGTTTTGGACTCTTGGTCCCAGAAACAAAGCCAGCCTGCTTCTGCCAGTGAATCTGCTAAATCAACAAATTCTCAGGCCTCATCGAGTCAGAACCAGGCTGCCGGTCAGAGCCAGGCTGCCGGTCAGAGTCAGCAGGCAACCGGAGCGAGCGGTGCTTCCGCATCAGCGTCCGTTCCAAGTTCATCCAGTTCCAGTACAGGCGGCGGTGCTGCTTCCTCTTCTTCCTCTTTTGCAAGACTGATTTCAGAGGCTGAGAAATATTTAGGCACGCCGTATGTAATGGGTGGGACAAGCCCAAGCACAGGTTTTGACTGCAGTTCATTTGTGTGTTGGGTCTTTACCCATTCGGGTGTCTATAATTTGCCCCGGACAACGGCACAGGGGATTTATGACCAGTGCTCAAAAGTTTCGGTTTCGCAGGCTCGTCCCGGCGACATCGTCTTCTTCACAGGAACTTATGACTGTGGAAGTCCTGTTACCCACGTTGGCATTTATGTTGGCAGTGGCACGATGATTGAAGCGGGAGGTTCAGAAGTCCAATATACCTCGATTGATAATTCGTATTGGCGTCAGCACTTTTACGCATTCGGCCGTCTCGGCTGATTGGTCCAATGGTGTAATTCCCAATAGGACTTGTTTCTAAATATACATATTTTCAACGATAAGAGCGCAACTTCATTTGAAGCTGCGCTCTTATTTACTCCAACGGGAAAAGTCTGAACGAAATCAAAATCTGCTTATTGCTGCTTTTTTACAAAAACGATTCCCGAAAATGCAGGCAAATCGATACGGATGCCGTTCCGGCCATGCTCGAAGCGGGTTTCTGCGTCGGGATTACAGTGCCCTCTGCCGCCAAAAGTGGAAGCATCTGTATTCAGTAATTCCGTGTAAGTGCCAGCTTCCCGCACAGGGAGAAAATAGTCCGTCATGGGACGCGCGGAAAAATTCAGTGCTGTGTAAAGCACTTCACGGTTGGATCCTTCCAGACTATCCCGACAATACGAAAAGATGCAGTCATTGGTATGCGAAAGATCCATCCATTCAAAACTTTTTGGGTGATAATCATTTTGATAAAGTGCAGGATGCTGTCTGTAAAATTTCTGTAACGCGAGTACATAGCGGTGAAAAGCATCATGGATTGGATAAGTCAGCAGGTTCCAGCTCAGTTCACCGCTTTCATCCCACTCTTTAAATTCAGCCAGTTCATTGCCCATAAAGTTAAGTTTTTTGCCGGGACGTGTAAACATGTAAAGCCAGAAAAGCCGCAGTTGGGGAAACTTCTCTTCATAGGAGCCGTAAATTTTATCAATAATGGTTTTCTTGCCATGAACGACTTCATCATGGGAAAGCGGAAGCAGAAAAATGTCTTTGTAAAAATAATCCATGGAAAATGTCAGCTCTTTAGAAAAAGCGGGGCGCTCATCCGGCCGTTTCATCATGTAATCCAAGGAGTCGTTCATCCAGCCGAGATCCCATTTATAGTCAAAACCCAGTCCACCGTATTCGACCGGTGCTGTGACTTTTAAAAAGTTGGTCGAGTCTTCTGCAATCAGCATAGCACTGGGATGGCGTGTCTGCATGGCGTAGTTTGTGCTGCGCAGAAACCATAAGCCGGCTTCATTAATACCGCGGCTTTCCTGTCCGCAGGTGTAAATAAGACGGGAAACGGCGTCATAACGGATGCCGTCAAAATGGTAACAGGTCAGCCAGAAATCCACAGCAGATTTGAGAAAACTGACGACATGCGATTTGGTAAAATCAAAGAACACGGTTCCCCATTCACTGTTCCGCAGGGAAGAGTCAGCACTTTCATAAAGATAAGTCCCGTCAAATTTGCTGAGTGCGTAATTGTCACGAATAAAATGTGCGGGAACGAAATCCATGATAACACCGATTTTTTCGCGGTGGCAGCAGTCAATAAAGTGCATAAGTTGCTGTGGGGTACCATAGCGGCTGGTGGCAGAAAAGTAGCCGGAGACTTGATATCCCCATGAAGCATCCAGCGGATGCTCGGTTAAGGGAAGCAGCTCAATATGCGTAAATCCCTGCTGCTTGACATAGGGGAGCAAAGTGTCCACTAAATCATCGTAGGAATAAAAACGTTCTGCTCCTTTTATGCCACGGCGGGTTTTCCAGGAGCCAAGGTGAACTTCATAGATGGACATGGGCTGGTTATAGTTTTTGCTGCGGGACTGCATCCACTCTCTGTCCGTCCAAGTAAAACCGTCCAAACTCCAGATACGGCTGGCAGTGGCCGGGCGGACTTCTGCATAATAACCAAACGGATCTGCACGGTCAAATAAGCCTTCTTTTGTTTGGATGCGGTATTTATACATCTGACCATCCTGCGCACCGGCCACAAAAATTGTCCAAAATCCCTGATTTGTACGATCCATTTTCCAAGCGTTCCAGTTGGAAAATTCCCCAATGAGAAAGACATTTTGTGCATTTGGTGCGTAAACAGTAAACCGCACGCCTTGCTGGGCATATTCATCTGTATGATGCGCACCAAGTGCGCGGTAGGCTTCGCAGCTTTGTCCCTGTAAGTATTCTGTTAAAATCCGTTTTTCCATCAAAAATCCTTCTTTCCTTTGGCAAATTTTCCAATTCTGAAGGTTCAAAAAGACTGCAATTTACAAGCCTTTTTTATTATATTTCTATTATAGATGAAAAAGTGACAAAAATCCATTCTGTTTTTACTGGTTTCGTATATGGTACATAAGCAGTACTTTTGATAAAATCTATAAAATTACGCACAGCGACAGCACTTGCGCTTTTTTCTCTCTTCCTTTATAATAAAAGCATATAGATCGAGAAAGCAGAGGAGGAATGCGGCTTTGCAGTTATGTTACCAAACTGTTTTGTTCGATTTTGACGGCACTCTTTGTGCTTCCGGAGAAGGAATCATGTCATGCGTAGCGTTGGCGCTCCAAGAAATGCACTATCCGGCGCTTCCGCCGGAAACTTTGCGGCGCTTTGTTGGGCCGCCTGCAGAACAGGCTTATCAGCTTTACTGCGGGATGACAAAGGAAGAGGCAGAAGAGGCAGTGCGCCATTTTCGCACTCATTATAACACAGGCGGATGGCGCAAATCAAAAGTGTATTCTGGTATACCGGAATTGCTGCGGGACTTGAAACGAGCAGGAGCAATAGTTTGCACTGCGTCTTCCAAGCCACGAATCATGGTCGAAACAATGTTAAAGTATTTTCAGATCCTACAGTATTTTGATGGGCTGAGTGCAGCGGATGATGATGACGGCAATGCGGATAAAGTTACCGTTATCCGCCACGCTTTGAAACTATGCAGTACGGAAAATCTGACCGATACCGTGATGATTGGTGATACTCACTTTGATGTAGAGGGTGCTCGTGAAGTCGGACTGCCGTTTATCGGCGTTTCTTACGGCTATGGTGGAGAAAAAGATTTAAAATCCAGCGGTGCAGTCCGCATCGCGTCTTCCCCAAATGATTTACGAAAATATCTGTTCCAGAACACCTGAATTATTTTCAGCGTAAAAGGAAGCCGGAGTTCTGCTTAAAAAGCAAAATTCCGGCTTCCTTTCATGTAATCTGTACTTTTTATTCCCGCCAAAGTTTTCAGTGAATGCCATGCCGTAAAAAATGGATACACCGCATGAAGCAAGTTGCCGACCATGCTGCCAAAGCCAGCGTTGTAATCAGCAGTGGGAGATTGAGTCCAAGACTTGCATGCATCTGATTCCATTCCGCCAGAATGAGCAGTACCACCAGCAGGACAGCCACTAGTCCACTGAAAACTGCGAAATGCCAATATCCGCTGCGGGTCGATTGTCCTTTTTTCCGGTTTGCATGGTGGGAGAGGTACGAATCTAAAAAATTCAGAAAACTATTTTGCGTATTTTTCAGCATAATCTTCTCCAAACCAAAGCGCGATTTCTCGGCGGACGGCCTTGGGACTGTCACTTGCGTGAATCAAGTTTTGACAGCAGCGGCCTTCTGCGCCACATTTTTCATAGCTGTCAATTCCGAGGTCACCGCGGATGGTCCCTTTTTCGGCTGCCGCTGGATTGGTAGCCCCGACTATGTGGCGAATCTGTGCAATCAAGTCTGGCTGTTCCGACTTTACAATCACGGGAATGGTCCAGCGGTTTGTAAAATAGTCCGTACACTTCCGCTCAAAATCCGGACCCAGTTTACCGATTGCTTCTGCATAATGCTGCTCCAGCAGTTTCGTGTCAACTTTGCGGCAGTCCATCATCTCAATTTCAATTCCTGCATTTTTCAGATAAGTCAAAACCGGTATGGTCAGCCCGCGTTCAAGTGCATCTGGCTTTAGCATAATAAAGCTATAATACATAAAAAATCCTCCTGTTTTTGCTGTGCGGATCATGGCTTTCTGATTCTTCTTTATTCTTAATTTTATTATATCCAGTTTATGCAGAGGTCACAATAGTGAATCAAAAAATTCCCAAATGGACAGTGCTGGATTTACGCAGTGATGGCTGCCGTACTGCCACCCGTTATTTTCAGGAGGTCTTGGATAGAAAGCTGCACTTGTGTGCCAATTTTTCCGCCGCTGACAAAAATCGTATCATACTGCAGAGCACTTTCGTCAAATACGGTGACAAACTGTTTTTTCATGCCGATTGGGGAGCAACCGCCGCGAATGTAGCCGGTAACTTTGTTGATTTCTTTTACATGAATCATTTCCACACTTTTAACCTGAACGCTTCGTGCAGCGGATTTTAAGTTTAGTTCCGCGGCAACAGGCAGCACAAAGACATAATAATTGTGGTTGGCTCCCTGTGTGACCAGTGTCTTAAAGACCTGTGGCAAAGGCTGACCAAGCTTTGTCGCAACTGCCACACCGTCGATTTTTCCGTCTTCATGGCTGTAAAAGTGAGCGGTGTACGGGACCTTTGCCTTATCCAGTATCCGCATTACATTTGTTTTTTCATCCTTTTTCTTTGCCATTGTCANNGCTTCGTGCAGCGGATTTTAAGTCCAGTTCTGCTGCAACAGGCAGCGCAAAGACATAATAATTGTGGTCGGCTCCCTGTGTGACCAGTGTTTTAAAGACCTGCGGCACAGGCTGACCAAGCTTGGTCGCAACTGCCACACCGTCGAT